>DATJMJ010000213.1:0-3102 GCA_035508795.1 Acidimicrobiales bacterium | reverse complement strand
TTGGTCGTAGCTGGCGTCGAGGCGGGCGGCCTTGAGCCTCTTGTGCAGGCGGTCGGCCCGTTCGAAGTGCACGCTGATGCGCCGGCGACAGGCGATGTGCCCGAGGGCCGTGGCCAAGAAGGTCTTGCCCACCCCGGTCGGGACAGCGACAGACTGCAACATCTTCGGCGGTTGCTGCCGTGCGAGGTGCGAGTCACCTCGGCGGTGCATCCCCTTTTCGGACGGCTCCTGCCAGCCACCGGCTTCAAACGGATCGGTGGATCGCTCTTCTTGGTCGTGGGGCTCCCGGATGGATCGCCAGGAACCCTCCCTGTCACTGCGACCGACATCTTGGGAGACGAGCCGGTAGTCGAACTGGCCGCGGCGCTGTCGGTGGAGGGGATCCGCGAACTGCGTGTGCTGATCGGCTCGATGAAACCGAAGGGGCGGTCCCCGTCGAGCCCCCAGAGCCGCAAATAGGCTCGACCGACCCTGCACGCGCCAACGAACAAGGGAGGTGAGCCTCTTTGCGAAGGCTCAGGTTAGCCGCGCCCACCCAGCTGGCTCTGGACATTCCCGGGCTTGTCATCTCACCAGCCGAACGGTGGTGGTCTCTGTCCGAAGAGGCTCAGGAGGCTGTTGTCTGCGTCCTGGCCCGGATGATCGCCGCCGGCGTCGTCGACGAGGATGGCGAGGAGGTGGCTCCAGATGATGCTTACCTCTGAGCTCGCCTCCAAGGTCACGGCGTCGCACCTCGGCCGCGACGCCTACGTCTATGTTCGCCAATCGACGCTCACACAGATGCGTGAGCACACCGAGAGCTTGGAGCGCCAGTACGAGCTGGCTTCCCGCGCACAGACACTGGGCTGGCCGCCTCAGCAGGTGGTCGTGGTCGACAGCGACCTCGGCCGCTCAGGCGCCGACGCGACAGCCCGGGAAGGCTTCAAGAATCTGGTGGCTGACGTCGGCCTGGGCAAGGTCGGAATCATCTTGGGGATCGAGGTCTCCCGGCTCGCCCGCAATAACGCGGACTGGTATCAGCTGCTCGACCTGTGCGCGTTGACCGACACGCTGATTGCCGACGGTGACGGCCTCTATCACCCCGGCGACTTCAACGACCGTCTGGTCCTCGGACTGAAAGGCACCATGTCCGAGGCCGAGCTGCACCTGATCCGCCACCGCCTCACCGCCGGGCTGCTCCACAAGGCGAGCAAGGGCGAGCTGCGCCAGGGCCTGCCGGTCGGCTTCGTCTATGACGACGCCGACCGGGTGACGCTCGACCCCGACGAAGCGGTCATCGAATCGATCGCCGTGGTCTTCCGGCGCTTCGAGGAACTCGGGTCCGCCCGCCAGGTGATGCTGTCGCTGCTGGAGGACAACCTGCTCATCCCTCGCCGGCCCACGGGGTCGCGCCGGATCCGCTGGGCGCCCGCGAGCTACCCGGCCATCCACGACTTCCTGACCAATCCGGCCTACGCGGGAGCGTTCGTCTTCGGCCGCCGGCGTGACGAGAGGCGCCTCGACGCCGACGGCCGCCTCGTGAAGCGCACGCGTGAGCTCCCACGTGACGAGTGGGCCGTGCTGATCCCCGACCACCATCCGGGGTTCGTCACCTGGGAGCGCTATGAGCGCACCCAGGGCGAGCTCCGGGCGAACTGGCGGGCGCCGCGTGGCCACGGCGGCGGCGCGCCGAGGGAAGGGACCGCCCTCCTGCAGGGCCGGGTGCGCTGCGGTCGCTGCGGGCGCATGATGCAGGTGGGCTATTCGGGCACGACTGGCAACACACCGCGCTATCTCTGCGGCCGGAACAAGGCGCTCTATGGTGGCGAGCGGGGCTGCCAGAGCCTCGGTGGCCGCCGGCTCGAGAACCGCGTGCTCGACGAGGTCTTCGCCATGCTCGAGCCGGCCAGTTTGGCGGCAACGGCCAAGGCGCTCGCCGAGGCCGACGCCAACCACCGCCGGCACGTTGCGGTCTTCGAACTGGCCGTCGAACGAGCCCGCTTCGAAGCCGAGCGGGCACGCCGCCAGTTCGACGCCGTCGAACCTGAGAACCGCCTCGTCGCGAGGACCCTCGAACGGTCACTGGAGGAGGCCCTGTCGGGACAGCGGCAGGCCGAGGCCAACCTCGCCGCGCAACAGCTCCGTCAGCCGACCAGACTCAGCGAGGAGGAAACGGCGTGGCTCGAGCGCGCCGGCGCCGACGTGCGTGCCGTCTTCCACGCGCCCACCACCTCGTGGCGGGAGCGCAAGCAACTCCTGCGAGCGGTTATCGCCGAGGTCGTCGTCACTGTGCACTCCAAGGAGCGCCGAGCAGACGTGAGCGTCATATGGGAGGGAGGTGCGACCGTCGCATTCGATCTCGACCTCAACAAGACTGGCAAGCACTTCCGAACCACCGATGAGGACACGGTCGACCTGGTTCGCCGACTGGCCGAGCGCTATGACGACAGAATGATCGCTGCAATATTGTCCAAGCAGGGGCGGCGCACGGGAACGGGGCTCCCGTTCACCAAGACCAGAGTCAAGACTCTGCGCGTCTCGCGCGGCATCGCCGGCTTCCAACCTCTGGCCGTCACACCCGCGGATGATGATGTGCCGGTGGTCTCCATCACGAAAGCCGAACAGACCTTGGGCGTCTCCAGGGTCACGCTGTATCGCTGGTTGCGCGACGGCTTCTTGGAGGGCGAGCAACTCACACCGGGAGGCCCTTGGCATATCCGCATCACCGCCGAGCTTCGCAGCCGGATCGTCCCCACCGTGCCCGACGGCTGGGTGGGGCTCGATCAAGCCGCCAAGGCCCTCGGTGTGGCCCGCCAGACGGTGTTACACAAGGTCCAACGCGGCGAGCTCGAGGCCGTCCATGTCAACCAGGGTCGCAGGAAAGGCCTGCGTATCAACGTGAACGAGGCCAGCCCTGGACTCTTCGATACACCCCGATGAAAGGAAGGCGCAGTGTCAACCAATTCCGGAGTCACCGAGCAGGACGACGGGTTCGCCCTTGTCCAAGTAGGCGCCCGACGCCAAGGTGGCGATCGTTGCCGCGTCGACCGGAGAGGCTGACACGTCGAAGTCAGCCAAGCGCTTGGTGCGCGGGAAGCGAGCCTCGTGGATGCGCCGGACGCG
>DATJMJ010000212.1:0-14437 GCA_035508795.1 Acidimicrobiales bacterium | reverse complement strand
TCACAGATAACCCGCTTGCCGTACGACGTGGCGTACGAGGTCGGGTTCGAAGACATGGCTCGGCGCGTACCCGATGTGACCAAGATCTTCGACCTCATAAAGTGGCGCCCGACCCACAGCCTCGTCGAGATTTTGGACGATGTGATCGAGGAAGTGTCACTCGCGCGGGGCTGAAAGGGCGCAGTGACAGTTCTCCAGTCCCAAGGGGATGCCAGTAGACGGCGGAGGCGCGATTATCCCCGGGTGGCCCCGGCTATTCGTGAGCCGGGCGCTTTGATGGTCTCTTCATGCTCACCCGGGCCAGGCTCTGCATCTCCGGCGCCGTCAAACTGGCTGTCCGTCGCGTTCGTCATTGCCCTGGGGGGCTCCGCCGGTTGGTAAACGGGCACCCTCGCCAAGGGTATTGCGACAATCCCGGCAGCGATGAGCAAGCCGACGATCCCGACGATGCGCGCGGACGGCCCTACCTGGGACATGAGCATTGCGGCCCCTCCGAGCAGGGCGCCGGCGGCGTAAATGGTGCCAACCGCGAGGGGTACGGGCAGGCCAAGGCGGACCAAACGATGGCTCGTATGGTCAGTCCCCCCCTGGAACGGGCTCCGCCGGTGGAGGAGGCGGGACATGGTTACCAGCGTGGTATCGAAGATGGCGACGCCGGGGATGGCAAGGATGACAGCGACGGGGACACGGGTGGGCGCGGTTGCACGGAGCTTTAGGAGCAGGACGGCCAGGACAAACCCCAGGAACAAGCTGCCAGCGTCCCCCATGTAGATCTTGGCTGGATGGAAGTTGGCCCGGAGGAAGCCGACGGCGCAGCCCGCAAGTGCCAGCGACAATGCGGCCACCAGGTAGCGGTGCTGGAGGGCAGCCACACCGAAGATGGCGAGCGCCGCTATCACGGCGGTCCCCGCCGACAGGCCGTCCATGTTGTCTAGCAGGTTGAAGGCGTTGGTAATGCCGACGACCCAGACGATGGTCACGATCGCGTTGACGGCACCGGGGACACCTGCCAGGTTCGCGTTGCTCCCCATCGACCAAACCGCGATACCGGCGGCTGCCTGGGCAAGCAGGCGCAGCCACGGGCTGAGACCACCCCTGAGGTCGTCGGCCAACCCCACGATCGCAAGGAAGGCACCCAGGCCGACAAAGCCCACCAGCTGCGGGTAGCCGCTCTTCGGTGGGTCGACGGCGGTCCCGGCGATCACTACCGCAGCGAAGGACACAACGATGGCGGCGCCTCCGAGGTAGGGGACCGCCGCCGTGTGCGATTTGGCGGGCCCCGGATGGTCGAACAGCTTGAACCTCGTCGCCACTGCCAGAGCGACTGGCACGAGCACGAGGCTGAGGGCAAGCGACCCGAGGAGGACGAGCGGGTAACCCCAGGAGGGAAGGGTGCTCACCCAGGCTCCTCAGAGGTGCTCGACGGCTGGGCCGGAGCAACGGTGGCGGGTGTCGAGCACGTACCGGGAGTGCTCGGAAACCATGTCGTAGTCGAACTCGGGGTGGTCCGTGAGCAGCACGACTGCGTCGGACTGAGCGAGCTCGTCCTCGGTCAGCGTCGTTGCGACAAGGTGTGGGACGGCTCTTTCGATGTCGGCGTCGGGGACGTGCCCATCCACATAGCGGACATCGGCACCGAGGCCCGCCAACTTACGGGCGACGCTTATTGCTGGCGATTCACGCAGGTCAGAGGTACCGGGTTTGTACGCGAGGCCGAGCAACAGGACGCGGCTGCCCTGGACCGGCAGCTTGCGCTCGTTGAGGGCAAGGGTCAGGCGCCGGACGACGTACTCGGGCATGTGCTCGTTGACGTCGTTGGCAAGCTCGACGAAGCGAAAGCTCCGCCCGACCTGGGTACGCACGTGCCAGGAAAGGTAGCTCGGGTCGATCGGGAGGCAGTGGCCGCCCACGCCCGGCCCCGGGTTGAACCGCATAAACCCGAAAGGCTTGCTGGCAGCGGCATCGATGGCCTCCCATACGTCCACCCCCAGGTCTGCTGCGAACATTGCGAGCTCGTTGACCAGGGCGATATTGACGTGGCGGAACGTGTTTTCTATCAGCTTGGCGAGCTCGGCCTCCTTCGGGTGCGACACGGGCACCGTCTTGTCGACAAGCGTCCCGTAGAAGGCCTGCACGGCATCGAGCGACTCGGGGTTGACCCCCGAGACGACCTTGGGGATCTCGGCAAACGAGTAACGGCGGTTGCCCGGGTCGATGCGCTCGGGGCTGTAGCCAAGGTGGAAGTGCCGGCCGGGCAACAGGCCTGACCCTTCGGCCAGGAGGGGAGCGAGTAATTCTTCGGTCGTCCCCGGGTATGTCGTCGACTCGAGGACGACCAGGGCCCCCGGCCTTATGAAAGCGGCCAGCGTGATTGCGGCGTCCCTGATGAAGGAAAGGTCCGGCCTCCCCTCCCTCAGCGGGGTCGGCACGGTGATCAGAGCTACGTCGAAACCTTCCAGGGCCTCATTTGAGCTCGTAGGGTGGTAGCGCCCCGAGGAAAGAGCGTCCGCAAGTTGGCCTGCTCCAACGTCCTCCACGTAAGAAATGCCAGATGCCAGCTGCTCCACCCGCCTGGGATCGATGTCGAAGCCTGTGACGTTGTGGCCAGCCTCCACCGCCCGCATCGCCAGTGGTAAACCGACATAGCCCTGCCCGAGCACGACTACGTTCGCCGCCTTCGTGCTCATGGCTTGATCCTGCTCAGCGTACCCTGCAAGGTCAAGCAAACTTCGGACCGGCGCGGCGGCGCGACTATGAGAGGCCAATGGCCAGTACCGCCGACGGCGCCCTCGGGCCCGTGCTCCTGCTCGTCACCCGGCTCAACATTGGCGGGCCGGCGACCCAAGCCCTCCAGCTGGCCAAGGCGCTGTCGCCCGAGTTCGCGATGTTGCTGGTGGCGGGCTACCCAGCGGCCAGGGAGGGCGAGCTTGCCGACCCCGATGTCGAGGTGGAGCGAGTTCCCCTCGTGCGCCCCGTGCGGCCCGCGACCGACGTCGTTGCCCTGCGCTCGGTGCGCGGGCTGCTCAGGCGGCGTGGCGTGAAGCTGGTGCACACCCATATGGCCAAGGCCGGTGCGGTGGGCCGGCTCGCAGCGCTTGGCACGGGGGGGCCGCGGCCGAAGATCGTCCACACCTACCACGGTCATGTCCTCCAGGGCTATTTCGGCAAAGGCCGGCAAAGCGCCTTCCTCCGGCTGGAACGGGCGCTGGCGAAGCGGACAGACGCCCTGGTGGCCGTCAGCCCGGAGGTGCGCGACGAGCTGCTCGAGCTTGGCATCGGGAGGCCGGACCAGTACCGCGTCATCCCGATCGGCGTCGACCTCCGGCCTTTCCTGGCTCTCGGCTCCTCCGGCCGTCCCGGGGCCCTCCGACGCGCCATCGGGCTCGGTCCGGACGTACCGCTCGTGGGGAGCGTCGGCAGGTTGGTACCGATCAAGGACCACGCGACCCTGTTCGGCGCGATCGCCAGGGTGCCCGGCGCCCACCTGGCCGTGGTCGGAGACGGTGAGCTGCGGGGAAAGCTCGAGTCGCTTTCGAGAGAGCTCGGGATCGCCGAAAGGACACACTTCACGGGTTGGTGGGACGATGTCCCCGCTGCGCTGTCTGACCTGGACCTGGTCGCACTTTCGAGCCGCAATGAAGGCACGCCCGTCGTCTTGATCGAAGCGCTGGCGGCAGCGCGGCCGGTTGTCGCCAGCGACGTCGGGGGCGTCCGCTACGTGGTCCAGGACGGCGAAACTGGCTGGTTGTGCCCTCCCGGGGACGTCGAGGCGATGGCGGCGCGGGTGAAACGGGTGCTTGGGGAACCCGGTCACTCCCGGCAACTCGCGCTCGAGGGCCGGCGGCGGGTTGCGGGCCGCTTTGGCAGCGACGGGATGCTCGCCGAGCACGCAGCCCTTTACCGAGAGCTTCTCGACGATTAGCGATGTGCAGGTGAACGCGGCCCGGGGCCTGGGCAGCAAAAGGCCCCGGCACGCAGAGCAGACGCCTACGGTGGGCGCCCGGGCCGCGCACTACAACCGTTCCCGCCTCGTCGGCGGGGACTGGGCCGTGGTGGCGGTCCTCCTGGCGGTCGGCATCGTGGTCCCGGCTCTACTTGCAGCAAGCGGGCATGCCTTCGCAATTGCCCGCAACGACGACTGGGCCTATAGGAGGGTGCTCGAGCACTTCGCCTCGACCGGTCGCTACTCGCTCGTCGGGTGGGGCTCGATGACGTTGGTCGGACAGGTCGTGTGGGCTGCACCCTTCGTCGTGGTGCTCGGGCACGGCGCTGCGGTGCCAGGGGCATCGGTGGCTGTCCTGTCGGGAGCCGGCCTCGTGGCGGCGTACGTGCTAGCCCGCAGGCTGCTCGGCCCGGGGCGGGCAGCATTGTGTTGCCTCTTCGTCTTGGTCCTACCGGGTTTCGCCCTCAATACCTCGAGTTTCATGACCGACGTCCCTGCTTTCGCTGCGGCAGCCGCCTGCTTGGCGCTCGGGTCGATGGCTCTGGGCACCGGCGGTGGTGGCAGGTGGTCATGGCTGATCGCGTCCTTGGCAGTCGGAGCGTTCGGTTTTTCCATCCGTCAGTTCGACCTGGCGGCACCCGTGGCCGTCCTGGTCGTGGCGGCCTTTTTGGACAGAGCCCGTTTGGCTGGCTATGCCCTTCTCGGCGGCGGCCTGCTCCTGCTTTGCGGGTTCACCTATTGGTGGGCCAACGACCTGCCGGGTGCCCAGCATAAGAGCGTCGCTTTGCCCGACGTTGCCTCGATGCAAACGTTCGCCGGCTCCGTCTTCACGCTCGCTTTTGTGCTCTCGCCCTTCCTCCCCGCTCTCCTCCGGCGCTCCTTGTCGTCGGGCAGGGCGCTGCGGCCGAGGGCTCTGGTTGTGGCAACCTGTTGCCTCGCTGTAGGGATTTGGTTGCTGGCCGCGCACCAGCCACTTTTGATCGGCAATTACCTGACCCGTACCGGGGCCATCGACGGAGAAGTCTTGCTCGGGGCGCGACCCCCCGTTTTTTCCAAGCCCGTGTGGGATTTCCTCGACGCGATCGCATTTGCCTCGGCGCCTCTATTTATCTTCGCCATCCTCAACCGGGACCGGAGGCCTCGTAACACCGAGGCTCGACCGCCCTCAGAGCTCCTGGTCGGTGCGTTCCTGGTGCTCAGCGCTGCCGGTCTTATCGGGTACGGGCTCTTCGTCCGTGCTGCCTTCTGGGACCGCTATTTATGGCCGGTGGCTTTCGCTTCGGCACTTTTGCTGTCTGCGAGCCGCAGTCCGTCGTTCGTTCCCGATAATGGCAGCAGGTCTCGACCTGGCCGGCAGCAGGGAGTATTGGGCAACCTGGCCGGGCCATTAGCCGGCGGCCTCGCACTTGTCACGGCGGTGGTCGCCGTAGCCGTTACGGCCAATTCGGACTCCTACGACGGCGCCCGCTGGTCTGCCGGCCAGGACGCTGTCGCGGCCGGGTACCAGCCTGCAATGGTTGACGCCGGCTTCGAATGGGTCGGTAGCCACCAGAGCGGTACCGCCCACCCGTCGGGCGCGGGACAGGCCTCGGGCGTTCGGACGTGGTACACGGCGATGTTCCCTGGTTTCAAGGAGTGCGCCGTGGTCTCGAGCTCGCCGGTCGGAGGCCCAGGGTTGTTCCTCCTGCGGACCGTGCGTTACGACGAGTTGCTCTTCGCACAGTCGGAACGCCTTTACATATACGGCAAGCGGTCGTCTGGCTGCCCCTCCGCGACACAAAAGGCCCAGATAGGCGAGGCCTTTCGCTAAGTGGTGCCGGACCCTTTAGGTTTTGGGGGCAGGTTTCGTCGAGCTCGCAGTCTTGATGGCGGTGACGATCTTCGAAAGCAGGCCTGTGTAGGTCGTATTGCGCGGGTTGTCCTTGACGGCCTGGCGAGCCAGTGCCTCAGCAGCAGCCAGGTCGGCTTTGGTTGCTGTGGGCTGGAGCTCCGCCAGTTCCTGGTAAATGCCGGCCTCGCTCGCCTGGTACTCGCCCCCGAGGTGCTGGTCGGCGGACGCCCTTGTGACGAGCTTGAGGGCATCGCCGAGGTCCGCGGCGGCGGCGGTAGCGCTCGACGCGTGTTGGGCGACGTTTTCGTAGATAGCCGCCTCGTACGAGGGGTAAGTCGGCTCCCATGGGTTGAGCGACATTGCGTGCCCCATATCGGTGAAATAGCTCTGGCCGACGACGGTGCTCGAGCTCGACCCGTTTTGTTGCAGGCTCCTGGCAGCGGCCCAGTAGTCGTGGTCGGCCCGGTAAGGCATGTCGGCACCAATGGCCAGTAAGACAACAAGGACGGTGCAAACGACCGCCGTGACGATCGTGGGCCAATGGCCGGACCAGTCCTGGTACCCCGTCTGCCGGCCGCGGCCCCTGCCGCTCGGCCGCCCGGTCTTCCAACGTGCCGCCGGGGCAGGTACCGGGGCAGGAGCGGGCGCCCGGTCGGGTTCTTGTACCTTCATCTCACCATCCGCGAGGGAGAGCAGGCGCGCAGGGTTGGCGGTCGCGGGGACTCCCGCGGCGCGGGAAACCACTGCCAGCAGGCCGATAAGGAGCCAGAAGAGGAAGGTAAGCCCCACCTGTTGGACATTGAACGTCGCTTGCACTAAATATGCGGCGATGGAGGCGCTGACGGCTGCCAGGAGCAGGCGGTTGCGCCTGGCGAGCTCGCTGCGCGAACCGGTCGTGATTTCCTCGCCTTCTTCGTCTCTTTCGACTGCTCGCAAACGCCGCCACGCTCCGACTGAGCGCAACCCGGCGAAGACGAGCAGGACCGCGAAAAGAGCCAGGCCGATGAAACCCTGGTCGGCGAGGAAGTTCATGAAGATGTCGTGCGCACCGTTTACGAGGTAGTCCGGGCCGAAGTCCTTCACCCAGACGGCGCCCTGGTACCTCGGGTAGAGAAGGGCGAACGTGTCCGGCCCGGTGCCGGTCAGCGGGTAACGGGAGGCGATGTGGATCGCGGTACCCCAGATGTGGATGCGCTGGGCGACCGAGCTCGCCCCGCCGCTCTGGAACAAATCTGAAAGAGAGTGCCTGAGGAACCTATTGCCGAACCGGGCCAGCGTTACCGCTGCGACCAACACCACGCCGCCTGCTGTCCCAAACGTCAGGACCGGCTTGCGGCGCAGCTCGGGAGCGAGCATGAAGACGATCACGCCTAGTGCGGCTATGGCGGCCAGCCATGCTCCGCGCGCTGATGTACGCGCCAGTTCGGTCAAAACGGCGAGGAGCAATACGATCGCAGAACCACGCCACACCCAATGCCTCGACCCGAGACCCAAGACGAGGACCACCGGGAGCACCATTGCGAGGAACCCTCCCAAGTGGTTGGGGTTGCCGAATGTCGAGAAGATCTCGTTTTTGAAAGAGCCGGCGTGCCAGTTGATGAAGTCCCAAGGTGCGCCGCCCACTTCTGTGTCATGTAGCTGGACGAGGGCGTAGACAACTATGACTGCACCACCGGCGAACGCGAAGGCTTGCAGCGCCCGGCGGACGTCGGCCACGTCGAAGGCTTCCGCTGCTGTCATCATCACGACGGCGAAAGCGGTCATCGAGTACAGCCCGTCGTAGGAGCCGTAGTTGCCGAGCAGCGAGACGTGCACGTCGAGGCTCGTAGCAGCAGTGATGGCGGTCCATAGGACGATCGCTCCTACGAACCAGTGCAGCCCATTGCGCCAACGCGGCGCGGGCGGGTCCCCCGAGCGGTAATGGACGCTCGCCACCGCCCACAGGGCCGCCAGGACGAGGGCGCCGATGACAACCACTGTGTACTTCGGGAGGTTGAACACGTCCCCGCTGTGCGGGTCGAAGATCACCGGGACGGCCGCGGCCAGCACGACGAGCACGGCGGCCCGGGTGGCGCGGAGCGGCTCTTTGCCGGCCACCGTCTGCGTCACGAGCCAGGCGGTGCCCATGACCCCGCACAGGAGCGTGCCGAGGAAAAGGACGAAGCTGCCCTTGGTCGCACCGCTGACCCAGAGGAGCACCATGAGCAGCCAGGTCAGGCCGCCTGCGAGGAGCGCCCAGGGAGGCAGCCCGGTCAGGTCGGGCAACCGGCCGAGGGGGGCTCTTTGCGCCCAGGCGAGGACCGGCGCCTGGGCCCGCGGTCCTCTCGGTCGTTGCGGCCTCTGGGAACGGAGCCTGCTTGGTGCGGGAGCGGGGGCCGGGGCCGAAGCCGGGGCGGGGCGACGTGGCCGCCCTTTGGCCGCCGGCCGGCGGCGCTGCCCGCTGCGACTTGCCACGACGCGAAACACTAGTGGGCGGTCCGCCGTTGGCCGGGGGCACCGCAAGGCCCCGGCGTAGATCCTGACCTCTCTTATATGCGCGTCTTACGGGCACGGGCTGGTCGCTGGCGGTCTTCGTTGAGCGCAAGCCGGGGGTGAACGTGGCGGACGAGGCCTGCTGCCCGGCTTCGCATGGCCAACGCGGAGAGGTGACGTAGCGGCTGTCCGGGCGTCTCACTAGCAGCTATGGCTGTCGCATGGTCGCACCGCGCAGCCCATCGCCCGGGTGGAGCTGCGGCCCATCGCCCGGGCCGAGGTGTTGTAGCTTGCGCTCTGGGCCACCACGAAAGCAGGTGGTCGGCCGGGCGAGCTTTGCTGGCGGCCAGAAGGGAAACTTGAGTATGCGGAAAGGGGGCCATCTGGCCCGTACTCCAGGGCGCCGGGGCGGGGCAGGGCTGCGCCCCCACGCGGCCCTTGGCATCGCCTTTGCCCTGACGGCTGCTGTCGTTTGCCTGCCGCTGTCCGCCTCGGTCACGCCCGCCTACGCGGACGTGGGTACAGCCGCTTATACGATCGGGATCCCGACCGATGCCGTCACCGGCGTGACTGCTTCGCCCGCCACGGTGGTCCAGGGGGCGCCTACCTATTTCGAAGTCAAGTTCTTGGCGACGGCCCAGCTGAGCGGGGCCGACGGTGGGTCCGTGACGATTAATTCATCAGTGCCGCTCGCGTCGCAGCCAAGCACTATCAGCCTGATCGACGACACCAACAACTCCTGCTTCCAGGGCGGCACGCAGGGCGGGACCGTCAACGTGAGCACGATCACGTTGCAGCTGGTGAGCTTTTGCTCGATAAGTGTCGGCGACCGGGTCGAGGTGGACTTCGACGCCGACAGCCCGCCCGGGACCGGCAGCTTCGACTTCACGGTTACGACGTCCGCCAACAGCTCAGCTGGGACTTCGACGACAGTCTCGGTAAGCACTACGCCTCCGACATTCGCGACGAGCCTGCCCTCTCTCGGAGCGAACGCGAGCTATACCGTCACGGACGCGTCCTGGGCGACCGGGAGCGTCTCGCAGGACTTCGGAGCGCTGGTACTGACGGCGAGGGCGATATCCGGCTCGACGATCACCTGGTACGGCGGTGCCGCAGGGTACTCGGTCACGTACACCCCCCCCGGTGGCTCGGCCACCTCTGACGGGGTGGACTCGGTATCGGTAAGCACGGCGACGAGTGCCGGCGACACCGTGTCCCTCCTCCTTGCGACCGCGCTCGCGCCCGGCGACCAGGTCGACATCGTCGGGAAAGGCACCAACCCGTCGGTGACCAGCAGCGACACCGTTACGATCGCACCCGAGACCGGGGCTGCTGGCTCGCTAAGTGCCGTCGGAGCTCCCGAGACGTCCAGCAACACGGTCCTCTTCGGCACTTCAGTCAGCGGTGTGACAGTAGCGACCTCACCCCCCATAGCCGGGGCAAAGGCCACGTACACGGTCAGTTTCCAGGCCACCACCCCGATGACCGGCGGCGGGAGCTCGTCGATCTGCTTGAACGAGCCGGGAGGGCCGACAGGCTTTTCCACCGAGTCGGGCGGGCTCGTAACCGATACCACCGCCGGCTGGCACTTCCTGGCGGTGGGTATCACGTTCCCAACTGGTAGCCCCCAGGCCAACGCCGGGTGCGGAGCAGCCGACAACGGGGCGGTCGTCCCTCTCCTTCCTGGCAATGACGTCCGAGCCGGAGACACGGTGACCGTGACGCTGGTCAACGTGACAAACCCTTCGTCAGTCTCGGTCGGAGATTTTTCCGTCGCAACCAGCGCTGACCCGGTCCCGGCCGAGGCACTTCCCTACGCCATAGGCGCCAACCTCAACCCAGGCGTCGTCGTCACCGCCAACCCCTCTACAACGGGGTCCCTCGCCACCTACACGATCGCCAACCTGGTCGCCACGGCGGTAATGGACGGGGGAGCGAGCACCATCAGCCTTGACGGCCCGCCCGGGACGGTGTTCCCCAACAGCCCTGGCTACTACACGGTCGAGGATTCGACGAACCCGTCGGCGTCCGGGACTGTGAACGCACCGGTGAACGGCGGGGGCACCGACGAGGTCGCCATAACCGTGCCGGGAACCATATACCAGGGCGACCACCTCAGCCTGATCATCGAGGACGTGATCAACCCCGCCAGTGCCAGCCCGGGGTACACGATCACTCTCCTCGGCGATGTCAGCGGGCCGGTTGGGCTCCCGGCCTTCCCGGGCGCCAACCTCACGTACCCGAATGCCGCGATTGTTGGATTTTCGGGTACCTACTACGTTTTCGCAGGCGGCCACGCTTTCGGCATCGCCAGCCCGTCGAGCCTGGTGGCGGTGAGAAGGGTCGACCATGCCCAGCTCGAGTTCGCCCCACCGGGCACCCAGGCACCCTCTATACCTCCCCGAGCAGGGACTTTGCTTTTCACGCGCCCGGTCAACGGGTCGCCGACGATCTACGTCGCGGGTACGGACGGCGAACTGCACGGGTTCGCCACGCCCCAGCAGTTCGCAGCGGACGGCTACGACCCGGCCCTGGTAGTGACAGTGCCGGCTCTCGGCGGCCTCGCCGTGGGCTCGACGGCGGGGGAGGAAGGCGCAGCGGCCAATGCGTTGTCCACGAGCGCCGACGGCGCCATCGTGAAGTCCGGCGGCGCCTATTACGTCTTCGCCGGGGGTAGGGCCTTCGGGATCCCGACGCCTGCCGCGCTTGCGAGGGTGCAGAGATCCGATAGGGCAAAAGTGCTGGTAGGGATGGTGCCGGCGGCGGAGCGAGCCGTACAGGTGGCCTCCGGCGTGCTGATCAGCGCCCCGGCGCTGGTGTACGTCGCCTACGACGGGGCGCTGTGGCCGTTCAAGTCGGCTGCGCAGCTTGCCTCCGATGGTTACGGCGGGACACCTGCTGTGACCGTGCCCGGCCCTGATGGTGCCGCAGTCATGTCCGCGTATACCGGCTCGTAGCAGATACCGGCCAACAAAGGTCCTCTGAGCGTGCGGTGCGGAGATTTTTACCTAGCGTTAAGTGACGCGGTAAGTTGCGAGCCGTCTCACTAATGCCCTGCTTCCGGAGCGGGGTAGAAGATGCACGGCACCCAAGGGTCCACCATGGATGCGCAGACCGGGACTAGCGTCCACAGACGGTCGGCACCTGGAGGGCCCAGAAGGGTGCACGGCGCCAAATCGCCCTCGGGCGGTCAATGTTCACCCTACCTAGGAGGGAAAACAGACTTGCAAGAAAGAAATCCTTCGGCAGCGTCGCCGAAACGGGGACGGAGAGGCGCTCGGTTTTCGGCCGGCGCCGTAGCGCTGACCATGGTCACTTTCGGTGGCCTGGCTGCGATCACCGCCCTGCCGGCGTCCGCAACCGTAACAACTAACTCATACACGATCGGTGCGCCGACGGGTGCGGTTAGCAACGTAGCGATCAGCCCGACGAGCACTGTCGCCGGGACGGCAACGAGCTTCACGCTCACCTTCGTATCGCCCGCAGCGTTGTCCAACTCGTCAGGCGACAGCATCACGGTGGCCGACAACGACGGCAACGCCATCGTGGACACCGCTGTAACCACCACGGTGGACGTCATCTCCGGGTCGTGCATCCAGGCCGGTGACACGACATACACCGCACCGGGCCCGATGGTGATCGATATCAGCTCGGCCTGCGGCAGCATTGCCGCCGGCGCGACGGTCGAGGTCACCTTCACCGCCACCACGCCTGCGTCGAGCACCACGAGCTACTACTTCGAGGTGTCGACCAGCGAAAACGCCACCACGACCGATTCGCCCACGGTGAGCAACACCGCCAGGCCGCCGACCCTTGCTGTCAACAGCAGCGAAGAGGGTGCCGACGTCGTCTACACCATCGATGACGCTGGTGCCAGCAACGCGAACCCCGGTTCCTGGTCGACGTTGACCGCGAGCTCCACCTTCCTGGAGCTCGATTCGACTGGGGCGGCCGGCCCGCCAACCACGTGGATCACCTGGGACACTTCGGGTACTGCGGACTACAGCGTCACGTACACGCCTTCGGGTGGGACTGCTGCGGCTGACACGGTGGAGGCTGTCCTCCCCGGTGCGACGGCCAACATCGTCTATCTCGAGCTCGGCACCGCGGTCGCCAGTGGCGGCACGGTCAACCTCACTGGTGAGGGGACCAACCCCGAGACTGCGTTCGCGCCTGACGTCACGATCACGCCGGGTACCTGCACGGTGGCAGGCGTCACCTGCACGTCGGCCAACGTCACGGCCAACTTCACTGCCGAAGGGACCGCCGAGACAACGGCGACCATAACGATCGGCACCTCGGTGACCTCGCCGACGTTGTCCGTCTCCCCGCTCGTCGGTGGTGACGAGGCGACCTACGTTGTCGGCTTCAAGGCGACGGACGCTGTCGCCAGCACGGGTTCCATCACCATCCAAGAGACGACTGGCCCGAGCGATTTCGCAACGGTGACAGGCGTACTGGTGACAGACTCCACTGCAGGCTGGCACTTCGTCTACAGCACCCCTGGTCCTGCCAACGGGAGCGCCTATACGATCCCGATCGCAACCGGCGGCGCCATTGCTGCTGGCGACCAGATCACGTTGACGGCAGTAAACGTCACCAACCCGGCTAACCAGACGATCACGGACTTCGACGTCTACGACTCAACGGACACCGTGCCCGTGGCAGTCGCCTCGTACACCCTGAGCGCAGCCGGCACAGCGGCTCCCACCGTCGTGCCCAGCCCCGCCACCACGGGTGCCGTGGCTACCTACACCGTCACCGGGGTTTACGCCACAGCGGCCATCACTGCTGCCAGCACTGCATACGAGCTCGTGCTGACGGCTCCGGCCGGGACCGTGTTGCCGGACGTCGGCGGGGACTACCTCCTGACCGACACCACTACACCGTCGGGCTCGGGGACGTTCACCCTCGAGTCGTACAACTCGGCCACTTCGGTCACGCTCGAGTTCCCCAACGCTGTCAACAGCGGTGACAAGCTCGTCATAACCGTCGAGGACATCATCAACCCGAGCACCTCGGGCAATGCCTACTCCATCACCCTCACCGGTGACGTTGCGGGCCAGACCGGCATAGCGCCGTTCCCCAACGCTGCGACCTCGTACCCCAACGGGGCGCTCGTCGACTTCTCGGGGACGTACTACCTCTTTGCCGGAGGGCACCCGTTTGGTATCGCTACGCCGACAATCCTGTCGAAGCTCAGGTCAGTCGACAAAGCAACCCCGCTAGCTGCGGTGGCTGGGACTCTGTTGCCCACCACTGCTCCTCGCGCAGGGACGCTGATCACCACCAATACCGTCAACGGCAACGCGACCATCTACGTTGTCGGCACCGACGGTGAGCTCCACGGCTTCGCCACAGGGGCTCAGTATGCCGGTGATGGTTACGACCCGGCACTCGCAGTCACTGTCCCCAACCTCGGTGGCTTGACCACTGGGGCGACGGCAGGCGCTGAGGGTTCGTCGGCCACTGCTTTGGCCACTTCGGCCGATGGCGCCATCGTCGACTCGTCAGGCACGTACTTCGTGTTCGACGGCGGCCGGGCTTTTGGTATCCCGAGTCCCGCTGCCCTGACGGCGGTCCGCAAGAATGACACTGCGACAGCCATCAGTGGGTCTGTTGGTGTGGCTCAGACCGGTGCTTCGTTTGCCAGCGGTGCTCTTATCACTGTCAATGGAGAGGTCTATGTCGGCTATGTCGGCGACGTCTTCCCCTTCAAGACGATGAGCCAATTCGACGCTGACGGCTACGGTGGCACCGCCTCCATTACCTCTTGGAACCTCGGTGGTCTCCCGGTGGTAAGCACCTACAGCGGCTCCTAATTCCAAATACCGTTCGGTGTCGAACCGAGCATTGAGGCAAAACTAAAAAAGGAAGGGCGGCCTCCGGGCCGCCCTTCTTGTTTCCGGCCGTTTGGTGGGGGGCAACCCCTCCCGGGGGTTAGGGCAGTGCCTTTGAGCGCCGCCGCGACTTGTTTCGTGGACGACTGCATTCCTCGGCAGCGATGCCGCAGCCTTATTAAATTCGCCGAAGACATTGGCGGTCGAGGGCCGCTTTGCGCTGCATAGTGCTAGCGTCGTGACGGGCGACGGGCTCTCAGGAGGTGCGTGGCGCCATGAACGAGCTTCACTCAGGATTTCTCGGCTCAAACGGGTTTGCTCGTTATGCGAAGCGAGCCGGGGGCAGTTTGG
>DATJMJ010000211.1:0-11563 GCA_035508795.1 Acidimicrobiales bacterium | reverse complement strand
CGGCGGACGGCCAAGTGGGCGCTGTGCCCGTGGGAGAAGATGGGCGAGCTTGGTGCCACAGGTACCCTTACCTGACGCTTCATGACCTTGTTCAGGGACCCGGAGAGTCTTTGACCTGGGCCCGGCTGACGGGCCCGCTCTGCCTCGAGTACCCGGGCGACCCACCTCACCTTCGCTGGCAGTGGGCCGAAGGGCTCGACGTATACCTACTGATCGTGCAGCGGCATCTCTGGACCGAGGAGTACTGGCGTCGACACGGTAACTGGCCAGTAGAAGACGCCCCTCACGGCGACAGGGCTGACGGCAAGCGACACCCAATTCGTACACCAGGACTGCGATCGGCATGACCACTCTCCTAGCCACCGCTGCGGCTAAGCAGGCTCTTGCAACCTCTCTGTTTGGGAACTCGCTGCTTTACACCCTCGTAACGCTCGTTCTGATCCCGGTGCTGGTCGCCGGCCTCACCGCCGTCGTGACTCTCCTGGTCACCAACGCCGGCGAGGCCAGGGACCGGCGGCGGGACCACTACGCCCAAGCGGTCAAGACCCTCGTCGCCTGGAGCGAGCTGCCCTACCGGGTACGTCGTCGGACAGATGACGACCCGGCAACCCTCTCGGCTCTGGCCAACCTCGGACATGACCTACAGGAGCAGTTGGCCTGCCATGGGGCTTGGATCGCCGCCGACCATCCCCGGTTAGCGCGGAGCTACACGAAGGCCAGGGCAGCCGTTTCCGAGGCAGTTGGGCCGGCCATAAGTGAAGCCTGGAACAGCCCACCAGTCCGCGGTGCCGCTGGGATGAACCTCGGTAGTTGGGGCCCCGGGAGGGTTTGCCGCGCGGTAGTGACCGAGCTGCAAGCAGCGATCAGCTCGCGGTTCGGTGTGCGACGCCTCCGTCATTGGAGATCCGGAGCACCCAAACCAACTGCGTCAGCTTCAGCGCTGGAGACGGGAAAGCCGGTTGTTCAAGGAGCTTTCATACAGCAGTCAGGATGACACCGCCGGACGCCTCGCCTAAGATAACTAGGGGACGCACCAGCCACCAAGACCAGTTCACACTGGCGGGAGGACGTCTGTGTGCAAAGCCGGGTACGCGCGCATTAGGACTTCACCTGGTTCGGAGGCTGACGTTGTTTGGCGGCCGCTGGGCTGCGAGCTGCCCACAGGCTGCGTCGATGTCGGTGCCCCTGTTCTGACGCACCGTAGCGTTGACGCCGTGGGTCTGAAGAAGCTGCTGGAACTGAATAACCGTCGAGGTTGGCGGGGCGCGAAGGCCCTGCTCAAGACCCCCTATTGTCGGGTTGAGCGGTATGACGTTGACGTGCGCCCGGAGCGGCAGCGCGAGCTCGGCCAGTTCGGCGGCGTCGCGCGCCGTGTCGTTGAGGCCGTCTATCAGCGCCCATTCGAACGACAGGCGCCGGTTTTTGGCTGCTACGTATTCGGCGCAAGCCCCCATGAGGACCGTCAGCGGGTAACGGCGGTTAAGCGGTACCACCCTGTTGCGCAGGTCGTCCCGGGCTGCATGGAGCGAGACGGCGAGGTTGACGGGAAGAGCCTCTGCCGCCAGCCGCCGGATCCCCGGCACCACCCCCACCGTCGAGATGGTCATGTGACGGGCGGAGATGCCGAGGTCGTCGTGGATCCTGCCGACGGCGGCCCAGACCCGGTCGTAGTTGGCGAGCGGCTCGCCCATGCCCATGAACACGACATTGGCGAGGCGGCGCGGGAGGGCGGCACGGCGAGCCCGGACAACCTGTTCGACGATCTCGCCCGTGCTCAGGTGGCGGCGGAAGCCGCTCTGGCCGGTCGCGCAGAAACCGCAGCCCATCGCACATCCCGCCTGGCTCGAGACGCAGACGGTGGCCCGGCCCGGGTAGACCATGAGGACGGTTTCGATACGCGAGCCGTCGCCGAGCGCCCAGAGCCATTTGAGGGTGCGCCCATCGGAGGAACTGGACCGGGAGACCTCCCCGAGGGCGGGGACGAGCACGGCGGAGAGCCTTTCGCGCAGCTTGGCGGGCAGGTCCGTCATCTCCGCCGGAGATGTGCCCCTTTCCCAAAGGCCCTTCCAGACCTGCTCGGCGCGGTAGCCCGGCTCCCCGTCCAGGAGGGCTGCAAGCTGCTCGCGGCTCAATTCGTACGCTCCGGGCATTACCTCAGCGTAGGCATCGCGCAGCAGGCCGCTTTCCTGAAGACCAGGTGAAATTTGTAACGGGAACTTTGGCTGAGCGCGCCCGCGCTGTTACTGTATGTGGGCGATGAAAATAATGATCCTAGGCGGCGACGGCTTTTGCGGGTGGCCTACGTCGCTTCACCTTTCGGCGAAGGGCCACGACATCCTTATTGTCGACAATCTCTCTCGCCGCTCGATCGATATCGAGCTAGAAGTCGAGTCCCTGACCCCGGTACGGCCGATCGGCGAGCGCCTTCGGGCCTGGAAAGCCGTGTCAGGCAAAGAGATCGGTTTTGTCAACCTGGACCTCGCGCTCCAGTACAGCCGACTGGTGAGCCTGCTGCAGGAGTTCGAGCCCGACGCCATTGTGCATTTCGCTGAACAACGCGCCGCGCCGTACTCGATGCGTTCCCCGCGCGCCAAGCGATATACGGTCGACAACAATGTCCGGGGCACCCATAACCTCCTTTGCGCGATCGTCGATGCAGGGGTCGGTGCGGCCGTTGTCCACCTCGGGACGATGGGCGTTTACGGGTACGGCTGGTCAGGCTCCGCGCCCATCCCCGAGGGCTATTTGGCCGTCAAGGTCCCCACGCCCGACGGCGAGCTGGTGCGGGAGATCCTCCACCCGGCGAACCCGGGCTCCGTCTACCACATGACCAAGACGCTCGACCAGCTCCTGTTCGCCTTCTACGCCAAAAACGACGGAGTACGCATCACGGACCTCCACCAGGGGATTGTCTGGGGCACCCAGACCGCCCAGACTGGCCTCGACGACCGCCTCGTCAACCGTTTCGACTACGACGGCGACTACGGGACCGTCCTCAACCGCTTCCTCATGCAGGCGGCGATAGGCCACCCGCTCACGGTCCACGGCACCGGTGGCCAGACGAGGGCTTTCATCCACATCCGCGACACCGTCCGTTGCATCGAGATCGCCGTCAACAACCCTCCGGCAGCGGGGGAGCGGGTATCGGTGTTCAACCAGACGACCGAGGTCCACAAGGTAAAGGACCTTGCCGAGCTCGTTTCTCGTTTGACAGGTGCCCAAGTGGTGCTGTTGCCCAACCCGCGCCAGGAGGCAGCCGAAAACGACCTCGTGGTCCGCAACGACCGGTTCCTTGCGCTCGGCCTCAACCCGACGACGCTCTCGGAGGGCCTGCTCGAAGAAGTGCGGCTCATCGCAAGCAAGTACAAGGACCGGGTCGACCCCTCGAAGATCATCTGCCGGTCTGTTTGGCGCAAAGGTATGACGGTTGCCCCGGACCTACAGGTGAGCGTGACCGCCGAAGACATGGCCACCGTCGCCGGGGCCGGCGGCGCGGACGCGGTACTGCCAAAAAGCCTTTAGCTACCGTGGTTTTTCTGCGGTAGTCGGCCCGGAGCGGAGAGGCCATGCCCGCCCCGCTCAGTTGGGGCCGGGTGATGCCGGGGCGATGTCGCCGGTATAGGCGCGATCGATGTGGTTGACCGTGAAGCCGAGGTCTACGTAGAGCTTGACCGCCTTGTAGTTGTCTGCGTCGACGTAGAGCATCGCTTCGGTGATCCCCTTGGAGGCGATGTGGTCTAGCCCGGCGAGCACCATTTGCCGGCCGAGGCCACGACCCGACGCGACTTGGGCGACGGCCACGACATAGATCTCACCGACCGGAGCGGGGCCCGGGTGGATCTTCGTCCAGCAAAACCCGATGAGAGCCCCCTCCTCCTCCAAGAGCAAGAAGTCGGCGGGGTTGAACCACGGTTGCACTTGACGTGATTTCAGCGTGTCGGCGGTCCAGCCGCCTTGTTCGGGGTGCCACGCAAACGCGCTGTTGTTCAGCTCGAGCCAAGCCGTTTCGTCCCGCCCCAGTTCGAACGGCCTGACCGCCACTGTGGCGTGCTCAGCCAGGGGGAGCCGGCGGCGCATCTGGTAGAGAGCGCGCCCCGGTTTGAGCCCCGCCTCTGCCGCCATACGGTCGTGGAACGGGTGCGGCTGGTTGACCCAGAGGTGGAGGTGACCCCCGCCCTCTCGGGCGATGAGGTCGATCGCACTGCGCACGAGCTCCTGGGCGACGGTGTTGCCTGGCACGCGGTGGTGCGGGTCGACGACGACCTCGAGCGCCCAGCTCAGCCGGCCGCTGGCACCGTGGTAGTCCTGCGGCCCGAGGCTTACCTGGGCATAGCCGACCGGGTGCGGGTGGCCGTCCTCCCAAGCCACGAGGCCGGCAAAGCCTTCCCTGCCTCCCTGGACGAGGTCGAGCCAAGCATGCTCGCCGAGGGCGGGGTGGGCGTCCGCCTCTCCTGCCGCCGAGAGCAGCTCCTTGAGCGCCGGAAGATCTATCTCCTCGGCGTCCCGCTTCACCTCGATACGGCTCAAACCCCAAACCTCGCCAGTTTTCTTGCGGAGGCTAGCGTGCTCGTTCGTGGTCAGGCGAGCTGAGGCCCAAGCGGCGGCCCCGACGGTCGGCGGTAAACAGCCCGGCAAGGTGGCTCCCCGGCCCCGCTCGCCCGCGGGCCGCGCCCGGCTGGCCGCCCAAAGGTTGGCCGAGGAGTACCCCGGTACCGCGGCCGAGCTTTGCGAGTTGGACTTCCGCAACCCGTGGGAGCTCCTCGTGGCCACCGTCCTGTCGGCGCAGACGACTGACGAGCGGGTCAACTCCGTCACCCCGAAGCTGTTCGCCCAGTACCCCGAGGTTGGCGACCTCGCCGCCGCAGACCCCGGCGCTGTCGAAGCCCTTGTCCACCCGACCGGGTTCTTCCGGGTCAAGGCTCGCAACATCATTGCCCTGGCACAGGCTCTTTGCGACCGCTACGACTGCCAAGTCCCGACCGCCCTCGAGGACCTGGTGACGCTCCCCGGTGTCGGGCGCAAGACGGGCAACGTGGTTCGCAGCGTCGCGTTCGGCCTGCCGGGCCTGCCCGTGGACACCCACGTTGGCCGGCTCAGCCGGCTGCTCGCCCTGACGTCCAACGAAGACCCTGTGAAAGTCGAAGCGGATCTCTGCGCCATGCTGCCCCCGGAGCAGTGGGGGCCTCTCAGCCTCCGGATGATCCTCCACGGCCGCCGGGTCTGCATCGCCCGCAGGCCGCGCTGCAGCGAGTGCATCATGGCGGATTTTTGCCCTTCGGCCACCATCCCGGTCAACCCGGGCCCAGTGAGTGCAGCGGCCTCAGTCGGTGCAGCGGGCCGCCGGGCCGGCGCGCCCGGCGCCTCCGCACGGCCGGGGCCGGCTCAGCGCTCGACGCCCACCAAACGCTCGAGCCGCCGCGTCGCCGCCCCCAGCTCGCGCTCGACCTCGAGCAAGCCCGCACCGTAACGCTCTTCGTCGGCCGGTGAGAGCTCGGAGAGCATCCTGGTAACGCGCTTCGTGAGCTCGCTCAGGCTGCTCGAGACGGCGGTCAGCTCTGGCCGGATGCTCACCCGCCCAGCATGCCAGACAGGCGCCGGATAACCTCCGGGCGGCTGCGAGCCTCGTCGCTAGCATCGAGGTATGGCTCAGCTGCTCACGAGGCTCGACTTGCGCGGGGCGACCGGAGAGCTGCGTGACCTCTTACCGTCCCCCAAGTTGGCGGGCGAGGGCCCGGTCGAGGCGGTGCGCTCGGTCCTTGCCGCCGTCCGGGCCGGGGGCGATGCCTCCGTCGCCGAGCTGACAGCGCGCTTCGACAAGGTACGGCCGGCATCGCTTCACGTCCCCCAGGCCGACATCGACGCTGCTTGCCGCCAGGTCCCGGCCGAGTTGCTCGCCGCCCTCGAAGAAGCAGCTCGCGCCATCCGCTCCTTCCACCGCAGCGAGCTGGCTGCGCACAGGGGTTTCGAGCACACGAGCGAGCACGGCATTCGCACCCGGGAGATGCTCGTCCCCGTCGCGCGCGCCGGTTGCTACGTGCCCGGTGGCCGTGCGCCCCTCGCATCGACCGTGCTGATGACGGCCATACCCGCCAGGGTCGCAGGGGTGGAGCAGGTCGTCGTCTGCTCGCCCCCCTCACCCGCCGGGACCGTCCCTGCCACCGTGCTTGCGGCGGCGGCCGTAGCCGGTGTCGACGAGGTCTATGCCGTCGGCGGTGCTCAGGCGATCGGCGCGATGGCCTACGGCACCGAGACGGTCCGGCCGGTGGATGTGATCGTCGGGCCCGGCAACTCCTACGTGGCAACCGCACAACGCCTCGTCGCCCAGGACGGTGCCGTGGGGGTCCCGTCGGCATTCGCCGGGCCGTCCGAGGTCGTCGTCGTGGCCGATGGGAGCTCCCCTGCGGAGTACGCCGCCCTCGACCTGGTCGTCCAGGCCGAGCACGGGCCAGAGGGGCTCGCTTGGCTCGTTTGCTGGTCGGAGGAGGTGGCGACGGCGGTCGAAGCGGCCGTAGAACGCTTCGTAGCAGCATCGCCTCGCCGGGCCGAAGTGACGGCGACGCTCGAGCACGGCGGATGGTCGGTCATCGTCGACGGGCCGAGGGAGGCTATGGACGTCTGCAACGTCGTGGCACCCGAGCACCTCGAGCTCATCACTGCCGAGCCCGAGGGCCTGGTCCCGCTCGTGCGCAGCGCCGGCGCCGTTTTTTGCGGGCCGTGGGCGCCTGCAAGCGTGGGGGACTACATCGCCGGGCCGAGCCACGTGCTCCCGACCGCCCGCAGCGCCCGTTTCTCGAGCGCTCTCGGTACCCAGGACTTCTTGAAGCGCGTGCACCTGGTTGCCCTCGGCCCGCGAGAGGTTCGCCTCGTGGCTCCGAGCGTCGCAGCGCTCGCTGAAGCCGAGGGGCTGAGCGCGCACGCCGAGTCGGTGCTGCTCCGCGCTCGCTTCGTCGCCAACGCCGGGCCAGGCGCAGCAGCCGTCACGCCTGCTGCGGCCTCCGTGCCGGCAAGAGCGGGGCGCGAGCGATGACCCCCCCGGCAACCAGGCAGGCGCGGCCGCTGCCCGCGCCGCGCAACGACCTCGGTCTCAGAGAGGGTTACCACTCACCCCAGGTGCCGGTCGAGGTCAGGCTCAACACCAACGAGTCCCCTTACGCCCCACCGCGCCGATGGCTCGACGCGGTTTGCGACCTCGCCCGCGATATCGCCTTCAACCGTTACCCGGACCGTTCGGCATGGGCGTTGCGGGAGGCTCTCGCTCAGTGGCATGGCGTCCGGCCCGAGCAGGTCTTCCCGGCCAACGGCTCCAACGAGGTGCTCCAGACCCTTTGTCTCGCCTACGGGGGCCCTGGGCGAAAGGCCCTCATGTTCGAGCCGACCTACGCGTTGCACTCGCACATCGCCCACCTGACGAGCACCGCTATCGTCCAATCGCGACGCCGCAACGACTTCTCGCTCGACCCCGAAGCGGCGGTGAGCGCGGTCCAAAAGGCAAATCCGTCTATCGTTTTTCTCTGCTCGCCCAACAACCCGACGGGCCTGGCCGAGGACGAAGGCACGGTGTCGGCCGTCGTCGGGGCGTCGCCCGGGCTCGTGGTAGTCGACGAAGCCTACGGCCAGTTCGCGTCCTGGTCGGCTCTCGGCCTGGTCGACGACGCTGTCCCCTTGGCGGTCGTGCGCACCTATTCGAAGACCTGGTCCATGGCGGGCCTGCGCCTGGGTTACCTCGTGGGGCCGGCGGAGGTCGTGCGCACCTTGGAGCGCGTTGCGCTGCCTTATCACCTGGACTCGCTCAAACAAGCGGCCGGACGGCTGGCGCTCGACTACTCGGAGCAGATGGAGCGCCGGGTTGCCGCGATAATTTCCGAGCGGGAACGGCTCATATCGCAGCTCTCCCAGCTCCCGCTCACCGTTTGGCCGTCCCAGGCCAACTTCGTGCTGTGGAGGCCGCTCGAGCGCGACGGCCGTGAAGTGTGGAAAGGATTGGTTGACCGTTCGGTGTTGGTACGCGATACGTCCAGTTGGCCGGGGCTCGAAGGCTGCCTGCGCACCACGGTGGGCACCCCCTCGGAAAATGACCGGTTCCTCCGGGCTCTTTCGGAGGTGCTCGCTTGAGCGCCCGGCGTTCGGTCCGCGAGAGGCGCACCAAGGAGACGGCCATCTTGCTCACTTTGGAAGTCGACGGGACCGGGCAGGTAAAGGTGGCCACAGGTGTGCCGTTTTTTGACCACATGGTCTCCCAGCTCGGTAAGCACGGGGGCTTCGACCTCGAGCTGTCCGCCGACGGCGACGTAGCCGTCGACACGCACCACACGGTTGAGGATGTCGGCATAGCCCTCGGTGAAGCGCTCCGGGAAGCTCTCGGGGACAAGGCAGGCGTGCGCCGGTTCGCCTCGGTGGCGGTGCCGCTCGACGAGGCTTTGATAGAAGTGGCGCTCGATTTGTCGGGCCGCCCCTTCCTCGTTTACGACGTCGACCCGGGAGGAGGCGCAGAGGCTTACCCGCTCGGCCAGCCGCCTTTCGACCCCCAACTGGCGGAGGAGTTCTGGCGGGCGTTCTGCACGTCTGCGGCACTCACGCTGCATATCCGTATGCGCAGTGGGCGCAATACGCACCACATCCTCGAGGCCACTTTCAAAGGAGTTGCCAGGGCCCTTCGCGACGCTGTCCGGGTCGAGGGCAAAGAAGTGCCCTCAACAAAAGGGGTCCTCGCCTGATGAGCCCGTCGATCGCAGTGATCGACTATGGGATAGGCAATTTGCGGTCGGCAGAAAAGGGGCTTTGCCAAGCCGGCGCGGACGCCCGGCTCGTTACGAGCCCTGCCGATATCGAGTCCGCTGACGGCGTCGTGCTGCCCGGGGTAGGGCATTTCGGCAGGTGCAGCGAGGCCCTGGCCACGAGCGGGCTTTGGGATGCGGCCTTGGGCGCTGCGCGTGACGGCCGTCCGTTCCTCGGGATTTGCGTGGGGATGCAGCTGCTCTACGAGTCCTCCGAGGAAGCACCGGGTGCCCACGGCCTCGGAGTGTTGCCAGGCACCGTAACGCTGCTCCCCGACGGCGTGCGGAGGCCGCAGATGCAGTGGAACCTGCTCGAAGTCAGGCCGGGCAGCCGGCTGCTGGAAGGTTACGAGCACGGCTCGTGGGTCTATTTCGTGCACTCCTATGCCCCGCCTATAGGAGAGGAAATTGTCGCCACGTGTGACTACGGCGGCCCGGTCGCCGCCGCCGCCGAAGAGGGCAACCTGTGGGCGACCCAGTTCCACCCCGAGAAATCGTCCCTGGTCGGCCTCGGCGTGCTGTCCAACTTCGTAAAACTGTGCCAGTGAAACCCGGCTCGTCCCCCCGTTGACGGCCCGCTCGCAAAATGGATCTGTTTGCTGCGATCGACCTCCGCGGCGGGCGTTGCGTCCGCCTCGCGCAAGGCGACTTCGGCCGGGAGACGGTGTACGGCGCCGACCCTGTCGAGCGCGCCCGGGCGTTCGAGTCGGCCGGTGCCCCCTGGCTTCATGTCGTCGACCTGGACGCTGCCCGGACCGGTTTGGCTGCCAACCGGGGTGTGGTGGGTGAAATAGCCCGGTCGGTGGGCATCCCGGTGCAGGCCGGCGGCGGCGTGCGCAGCGAGGGTGACGCCGAGGAGCTTTTCGCTGGCGGGGTCTCCCGGGTCGTAGTCGGCACCGCCGCGATACTGCTCCCCGGCTTTTTTGCCGGCGCCGCGAGGCGGTGGCCCGGGCGGGTCGCAGCAGGTGTGGACCACTTCCATGGCGAGGTGCGGTTGAAGGGCTGGGAGGAAGGCGCCGGCCGCGACGTCGCCTCGGTCGTTGGCGAACTTGCGGCCGCCGGCGCCGCTGCCGTCGTCGTCACCGAGATCTCGCGGGACGGGCTCATGCTCGGCCCCGACGTCGCCGGTTACCGCGCGCTGCTGGAGGCAACGGGGACTCCCCTCATCGCGTCTGGAGGCGTAGGTTCGCTCGACGACCTGCGCCGCCTTGCCCGCCTCCGCTCCGGGGATAGGCACCTTGCGGGCACGATCGTCGGCAGGGCCATCTACGAGGGCCGCTTCGGGGTGGCCGAAGCTGTCGCCGCCAGCCGGGGGGCACCGAGGTGAGAGCCGTACGTGTAGTCCCCTGCCTCGACGTCGACGCCGGGCGTGTCGTAAAGGGCGTCCGCTTTGCGGGCCTGCGGGACGCCGGCGACCCCGTAGAGCTCGCGGCACGCTATGACCTGGAGGGGGCGGACGAAGTCGTTTTCTACGACATCACTGCTTCCGCCGAGGCCCGCGAGACGATGTACGAGGTCGTGGCCCGGACCTCCGAGCAGGTCTTCATCCCCCTGACGGTGGGGGGCGGCGTCCGGACGCTCGAAGACGCCCGCCGCCTGCTGCGCCTCGGGGCCGACAAGGTGAGCGTCAATTCGGCGGCCGTCGCCCGGCCGGAGCTGGTGAGAGAAGTTTCAGCCACCTTCGGGGCGCAGTGCACTGTCGTGGGAGTCGACATGAGGCGCCGCCAGAGCGGTGGCTGGGAGGTCTACACGCATGGTGGGAGGGTGCCCACGGGCATAGACGTCATGGAGTGGGTCGCCCGCTGCGAGGAGCTCGGTGCCGGCGAGCTGGTGCTCAATTCGATGGACCGTGACGGCACCCGCGAGGGCTACGACCTCGAACTGACGAGGCTGGTCGCCGACAGCACCAGCATCCCCGTGGTGGCAAGCGGTGGTGTCGGCAAGCTTGCGGACCTCGTAGACGGCGCCGTGAAGGGCCACGCCGACGCTGTCCTGGCGGCGTCCATCTTTCATTTCGGGGAAGTGACGGTTGGCGAGGCGAAGCAGGCTCTTGCCGCCGCAGGGGTGACGGTCCGCCCTCCCGTAAACATGCCTTAGGCGGGGCGCATCAGGGCTTGGGCGGTGCTAATTGGGTAGCCGCCGCCAGCGTAGGGTGGCCGAGCCGTACTAGCTTGCCGGAGATGGTCCCGGACGATACCGGCTCTCCCAAGCAGCCGATCCAGATGCTGACCGACAGGTTGCTTGTCCAAGTGCCGCGCAGCGAAGGGGAGCGCAGGTCCAAATCGGGCATCCTCATACCCGCTACCGCCGAGATCCCGCGCCGTCTCAGCTGGGCGGAGGTCGTCGCTGCGGGGCCTCACGTGAGGGCCATCAAGCCCGGCGACCATGTGCTTTTCAACCCCGAGGACCGCTTCGAGGTCGAGGTGCAGGGCGAAAACTACCTGATCCTGCGTGAGCGCGACATCCATGCGGTCGCCGCCGAGCGTGTGACGGACAGCACTGGCCTTTACCTCTGAGCACTTAAGCTCGTGGACTGAGCACTTAAGCTCGTGGACGGGAGTGGAGCCGCCGGTACGGCTCCCCGGGTACAGGGAGGCGATGGTACATGAGCAGCGTGCGGTTGCTGGTCGGCACACGCAAGGGCGGGTTCGTGCTCACCTCGGACGGCCAAAGGCGGAGTTGGCAAGTGGACGGGCCGTTTTTCGCCGGGTGGGAGATCTACCACATGGACGCATCGCCCGTCCTGCCCGACCGCATTTACGCCTCGCAGTCGAACGGCTGGTTCGGCC
>DATJMJ010000210.1:0-9020 GCA_035508795.1 Acidimicrobiales bacterium | reverse complement strand
TCAAGCCTCCTCGAAACTCGGCTAGGCGCCGGCAAACGCGACGTAGCGTTCGATAGCGCGGGCCACGCCTGACTCGTCACGGCCAGTCAGCGGTTGTGCCACGCGGACCTCTGTACGGAGGCCCCCCGAGCTCCGCCAGTCCCGCCAGTGGCCCACAAGCTGCCCTTGCACAAGGACCACGTGCCGAAAGCCCTTCTCACGCCCAAGGAGTGGGAAATCGGTGCCCGGGGCCCGCAGCGCTTCCCGCGTCCGGGTGTACGAGACGATGAGCTCGTCGTAGCACTGCAAGAGATGGGCCCCAAGCGGCTCCCCGGGCGGAACGGGACTGTGCTCTGCAGGGGCGGACCAGTACTTGACACCGTCAATGTCTACCGAGCCAAGACGTTCGGCAACCGAAGCGAGCGCCTTCTTGGCAAGGCTGGCTCCGAGCCCCGACCACCACGAGAAATCCCTGAGCGTGGCCGGTCCCCGGGTCGAGAAGTAACGCCAGGCCAGTTCGGCCAGGGCTCCATCGCCCTCGTGGCCTTCCCCCAAAGGCACACGTCGCTCGAAGGCGGCGTAGGTGTGCTGGGCACCGGTCATGGGGCCGCTGCAGACCACACCGGTCAGCTCAGCATGCATCAACATGTAAGTGAGCCGCTCACCGGAGGTGCTGAGGCGGCGCCGGTCGAGAGCGGCAGCGATCTCGGCCCGGGACCGGGGCCCAGCTGACACGGCCTCGGCAATGACGTCGTTGGAGCGCCCGAGGCTGAGCGCGCTCAGCCCAAGGTCCCGGTAGTGCGCGGCGTTGCGAGCCTCGACACGCGGGCCGCTAACCCGCAGCAACCAGCGCATGTCCGTGGCAGCCACATAATGCCAGGTTGGCCGGAGGACGTGGGTACGGAGGAACCGTCCTTCGTCAAAGGCTCGGGTGACCGCCGCCGCAGAGGTTGGCCCAACAGTCCTTTGTGCCACCGACCACAGGGCGTAGCGGTGCTCTTGGGCTTGCATAGCCGTGAGCCGGCCGACCACGCCCTCGGGCGAAGCCGCGCCATCTCTCCCTAGCAGGAGGTTATGGAGCCGCCTCCCGACCACGGACCGGCGGTCCTTGTCACGCTTGGCGCTGCCCGCCAAACCGGCCATCTCTTCCCCCTCCCTTACGGCCGTCGAAGCGGGCGGAAGAACTTGCGCACCTCGGCTGTGAACAACTCGGGGACTTCCATGGCCGCGAATTGCCCGCCCCGGTCCAACCGACGACTACCAGAGCCGCGCCGATCTCACCTCCTTCTCCGGCGCGGTGTTTCTCCATCAAGGCCAAAGCATCTGATGTCTCGGCGACCGAGTACTTCATTTCTCCTCCTGTAGCGCGAGAGCGAGCTTGTCCCGGATCGTCATTAGTAGAGGTACCCGAGGCGAGACCTCGGCGCGGTCCTCGGCCAAGCGGAGGTGGGCCAACTAGCGCCGCGTCCTGCAACGCTTGCGGCGTTCACCGATCACCAGAACCGCCTTGGTCCGGAGAGAGCACCCGATACCACAGATCGGTCACCCGTTCCGATTGATGTGATCGAACCAGCGTGAGGCGTTTGGTCGACTCTGCACGCTCAAACATTCGAAGCCCATCGCCGAGGATGAGCGGCGTGAGGTGAACGAGTATTTCGTCGAGAAGGTCCGCATCCAAGACGGCCCTCCCAGCCTGCTGGCCGAGGATGGCAACGTACCGATCGCCAGCCGCCGCCTTCACTTCCTCGACGATGTCTGCCATCTCACCACCGACGAAGCTGAAACCAGCCGGGGCACTCGACACATCAGCATGGGTCAGCACGAATTGGGGAACCTCGATTGCACCCCCATACGGCTTCGCCTCCTCTGAGTTCATGATCCCTCGGAAGGTTCGGGCACCGACGAGCAACGCACCAATCTGGGGCAGGACTTCGTCCACAATCTCATCGGCGCCGAAGTAGGGAGTCATCCAGGACATGTCGTCAGCTGCACCAGCGACGAAGCCGTCGATGGTCATCGTGTTGTGCCACAGCATCTTCGCCATCTGGCGATTATCGCAGTGATGCCTGTCCAAGGAGCGAGCTAGCCAATACCATTTCTGCGACCTCCATCGTCTTGACCGCGTCCCGGAGCGGCGACGACGTGTTGTCGGTCCCCGTAATGATGCTGTCTACGAACTCTCGGTGCTTGGCCCGGAACCCGCCGTACGCCCACAGCTCATCGCTCCCGGCGACCTCTGCTGCTCCGTAGCGGTCCCCGTCGGTGTTGCCCTCGACGTAAACCCTGGCCTCACGTTCTGGGTCTACGTCCGCGAACACGCCACGAGAGTGCAGTCCGACGCGGAACAGGCGGCGCCCACTGCACCAGCTGTTCACCAGCACGCCCACACAGCTGTTGTCGAAGTGCAGAGTGGTCGTCAGCCAATTGATGTCGGGAGTCCCGACCCTGCGGCAAGAACTCTCGACGTCGACGACCTCGCCGCCGCACGCCCAGCGGAGCGTGTCTATGCTGTGCACCCCGTCGTCCATCATGTGGTCACGTGCACTCGTCAGGGCGGTGGGGGCGTACTTGTAGAACTCGCACACCGCATGCACGAGCGGGCCTCGGTCGAGGCATAGCTGGCGGGCTTTTTTGAGCAGGGGCGAAGACCTTCGCTGGAAACCGACCTGGGTCAAAGCTCCGTGCTCCTCCGCCAAGTAGGCCAGCATCTGGGCCTGGTGGAGCGTAAGGCCCGGGGGCTTTTCGATAAAAAGGTTGCACCCGTGCTCCAGGCACCAGGTCCAAACGTCGTACATCAGGTGCGGCTGCCCAATGGCGTACACCGCGTCGGGCTGTACCTCGTCCACCATCGCCCGGTAGTCCGTGAACTTCGAGGGCACCGACCACCGCCTGGCCGTCTCGTCTAGGACAGCGACGTCCAGGTCGCAGAGCGCGGCGACTTCGACGTCGTCGAACGAACTGAGGCTCGGGTAGTGCACCCGGTTGGCCATTTCCCCCGCACCAATGACGGCGACCCGTAGCCGGCCCGTCACGCCAGCTCCTCCCCACCGCTCACCAAGACGACCTCGCCAAGAAGATCTTCCACTGCCCTATGGCCCAACTTCTGTCATGAGGCCCTTCACGTACTGGACATCGTCTTGGCACAGGCGGTCGACATCGCCTTCGTCGTGGTACTCAGCCGTTAGGCACAGCGTCCCCGAATACTTGCGCCGCTTCAGTTCCGCGAGCACCCGCGGCCAAGACGCCAGGCCATGGCGGCCGGTGGTGAAGTGCCGGGCCCATTTGGCCTGTGGTGCCTCAGGCCCGTTGGTGCGCTCGTAGTAGGCGTTCTTTAGGTTGACCATGAGGAGGCGGTCCCAAACGAGGTCGATGCCGTTCTCCGGCTCCAACCCAGCCAGTGCGTCATGGGCCGCGTCCCAGATGGCACCCACCCAATGGCGGTCGGCTCGGTCTAGTAACAGACGGAGGCCCGTGGCGTCACAGACATGGTCACCGTAGTGCTGCTGGACGCCCACCTTCACCCGGTGGCGCTCGCAAAGCGGCAGGGCGCCGTCCAGCAGCTTGCGGAGCTCCTCCTCGGAGCGCAAATACTCGCCGCGCGTAATTGGCGCCATTATCCGGATTACCCCGATGCCCGCATTTGCGCAGCCGGCAAAGACGCGTTCGTCCAGGACGCTCGCCACGCTTGCCACCGTCAGCCCGTGGTCGGCGAAAACCGAGGCGAGGTCGGGCAGCCCCTTTTCGGCGGTCGTTACCTCAACTTGGTAACCGGGCCGCACCGGTACCTCGGCGCTGTCGAACCCGAGCGCGGCCACCCGTTCCGCCAAATCTGGGACAGAGTCCGTTGGCCAAGGCTTCGTGAAGACGCCGAGGTTCATGGCCGGCGCAGGGAGTAGACGAACAGCTCAGGTACGCGCGCCCGGCGAGGGAGGTTCATGACGGACATGCACCCAGCGGCCGGGCGCGCGAGCTGCTGGCGAACGCGGGTCGTGTGGAAGATGCTAACTGCTCGGCGCTGCCCTGCCGAGGCACGCCAACCGTGGCCCCAGTACCGAACGCCCCGCTCTGTCGGGCGACCAATATCCAGAAGGACTTGAGATATCGACGGTCCCGCGAGGCGAAGGGGCAACGAGGAGCGCGCCAGATTGCGCGGCTACTGCGAGCTTGGCCGCTCTCTGCAGCCGGCTCGGCCGGCACCGGCTGCCTGTGGTTCAGCGCGTCAGTTTGTAGGGTGCGACAGGAGCGTCGCCCACGGGGTCCGAAGCCGTTTCGTAGGCCGTGAAAGCGCGGATCGCGACGGTGCAGGTCGAGGCCTCGCCAAGAGGAAGGACGCAGGTGAGCATGACGGCGGAGTGGGGTTTGTAGACAAGCGCCCCCAAAGCTGGGTCAGCCCCACCGGAAGGCTCGCCAGTCCCCTTCACCCCGGGCGGGTCGGTGAAGTCGACCACGTTGGCGTTGAGGCGCCGGTACTGCTCGCCAGCAGGGATCCGACAGGGCTCCGTGTAGGTGCCGTCGTCACGTGAGCCAGGGAAGTAGGCACATGCGATCGAGTAGGCACAACCCTGGCAGGCGGGCTCTCCAACGACGGCGATCTCCGGGACGGGCGAGCGTTCAGACGCCTCGTCCTTTGTCGGCGACGGAGGGATCTCGCCCGGTGGGACAACCGTGAAGTTGTTGCCGCCGTCCTCCGCCACAAACCCAGTGCAGCGCCACTTGGCGGGGGCTATCAGGGCCGGGATCCCGAACGCCCGCCAATCCCCTGGAGAGGTAGCGACGAAGTCCTCCGGTACCGTGCGAACCCGCGGGTACGGCCCGACCTGCGCCTCGCTGGTCGAGCCGACCCCCGGCCCCCAGCCGAGGCAAGTCGCGACCGTCAAATGAGCAGTGACGCGATAGCTCACGCCCTCGGTCAGGTAGAAGTTGGTGCTAGCGGGGACAGCCATGCTGTCCGCTGGCGGGTACTGCGCTATGACTATGCCCCCGCGGCCTGGAGCCGGTTCCTGTCCTATGCCGTACGACGAGTAGCCCCAGGCGGCGATCACTTTCTCGGCTCTTGACAGCGGCAGCCCCACGAGTCTTGGGACGGGCCGCTCGTTGCCGGCGGCGGTGGTGAGAACTGTTGACGGCTGAGAGCCCGCCGTGCTTGCCGGCACGGCAAAACCGGCCACGACCCCGGCCATTGCAGCACATGAAGCAAAGGGCCAGAGCCTGCGCGTCCTCATGCCTGGCCAACTCCACGAGGGCACAAGCCGTTCCTAGCTCTCACCGGGCACGATCCTATTGACCAGTTCTGGGCCTTGTTCAGGCCGCTCGTCCTCGTCTGGCCCTCGCACCGAGCGACGGCTACCGGTGCACCGGGCGCCAAGTACCTCGGCAAGTGACCCGGCGCCCGTGCCGTCTCGTCGTGGCGGCCACGGCGGAGCGCTCGTTGGCTCGCTTACCCGAAAGCGCCGCCGCTGCGGTCGTCGAGTTCATTACAGGGGCCCTCGTGGGCGCGCCTCACCGGGTCGGTCACCCACTGCAGCGCGAGCTAGCCGGTCTATGGGCGGCACGTCGGGGCCCGTACCGAATTGAGTACGAGGTCCGCGACGATGATGCCACCGTGGCGGTGCTGCGGGTCGATCATCGAGCCGACGTTTACAGGAGCCATTGACGCCTCGGGCTCATGAACGCGCAAGCTGCGACGTCAAGGCCTGTAATGCCGTTGAAGTGGCGGGCATTCGCGGTGACGACTTTCGATCCCAGGCTCGGGGCCGAGGAAGCGATGAGCGTGCCATCCGGGCCAATGTCATTGCCAGAGGCGGCAAGTTCCGTTGACGCCCCTAACGTTGAGGGCGCGCTCGACGAGGAGCGAGATTGCCCCTGCGCGGCGGCGGCTTCGGCGATGGCGTGGCCCATGGCTCGGTCCCGTCATCAGCACGGGCTTCCCGCCCTTACCCCCTACGAGCACGAGCGGCTCGAAATGGGGCGCGACGTTGCTCAGGTAACGGACATGGTCGGGACCGGCTACTTCGCCGTCGTCACCCTAGGCGGGCCAGGCGTCGACCCCGCGCTCCGAGAGCCACTGTCGTCCACTCCGTTGCCTGGTCGAGCCCGGTTGGCTGACCCGGCCTTTGTCAGCCTGGTGTGGTCAGCACTCATCGAAAAGGCAAGGCTCCACCCTGTCCCCGAGCCCGACACGACCGGCACACTTGGACCGCAACGCGCCTTGGCGCCAAGGTCTTATGGGCACGGCACTACGAACTCCAAAGGCGCGGTGCGAGAGCCATCCGAGCCGAACTCGAAGCACCCAAACCAAAGGTCCCTAGCACCGGGAGGTAGATATGAAAGAAGTCAAGATGGTGACCGCCTGCCTAGCACTGGCCGGCGTGCTGTTAGGTGCCGGGCCTGCCCTGGCCGCGGCCGCACCGGCGATGCCCGCAGGTGGCTTGATAAGGGTTTGGGCTAGCCCGACGGGTAACGGTCTCCGCTCCAGCATCGTCATAACCGGTGCCATTGGCGATTACGGCACGGCCACTACCATCACCGCCGCGGGCGTCCCCAACGCGAACGGCAACTACGTGAGGGTGGACCTCCACAGGGGCACCTTCAAAGTGAACTCGACCGTGTTGAACGCCAAGGCGAACAATGCAGAGCCCAACTTCAACGCTTCCACTTGCTCTGCGTGGCTCTCAGTCAGCGGCCCGGTTACCCTGTCCGCCGGGACCGGGCTGTACAAAGGCATCTCCGGTTCGGTGAACATCACCGAAACCTACGCCTTCATCCTCCCCCGCTACAGCAGTGGCGCGCACGAAGGCCAGTGCAATGAGAGCAACAGTGTCCAGCCGGCGGGATCCTGGTCGTCCATAACCGGCTCCGGCACAGTGCATTTCGCCTAAATGGCCCGCCGGGTAGGGACGTACACGGCTGTAGCCCTGTCGGCACCGTCGCCACCGTGAATTGTTGGGCGGGCCCGGAACAACAAAAGTAAAACTTTTGACTGAGAAGGAGGGCTTGCACTAGCACCATTCATGGTATATCGTGATTGGAGTGATGATGCCTTCTGAGGAGGTCAAGGGATGAGGCTCGCCCCCGGCTGGGGCTCGACTGACCGGAGCCTGCTCGTGCTCACGAGCCTCGCGAGCGGGCCCAAGCACGGGTACGCGCTGATAAAGGATGTTGAAGCTTTCGCCGGGGTCCGGTTAGGCCCCGGCACCTTGTACGGGTGCCTTTCCAAGCTGGAGGCAGCCGGCTTGGTCGAGGCCCTCCCGGCCGATGAAAGGCGCCACCCTTACCGGGTGACGGCGGTTGGCATAGAGACGTTGCGGGCGGAACTTGCCGAAGTGGCTCGCGTAGCCGAGATCGGCCTCGGCCGCATCAGTGGGGCCGCTGCGTCATGAGCGGGCGGCTGCACCGGCTCGCGTTGGCCCTTTACCCACGAGCCTGGAGGCGCCGTTACGGGCAAGAACTCGAGGACCTGTGCGACGAATGCGCAGAGCGGGGAGAGGCCGGCCGTTTCCGGTTGGGCGCAGAGGTCTTAGTGGCGGCCCTGCGCGAACGCTCGCAGGCACTCACCAGTTCCCGGCCCCGGCGTGTGCTCACCGCTGCCGTCGCTGTCCTGGCCCTTTTGGCCGCGGTAATTGTGCCCACCCGCGGCTTGGGTACCTTCGGGGGAGGTGCGGCGCGAAAGCCTCTCTCACTGCCGGCCAGGGCGCGGGCAACACATCGCGGGCCGAGCGCGTCTTCGGCGACGTTCTCCGTGATCTGCTCGGTAACGGCGATCGGGGCAACGTTTTACAGAGTCGTGATCCCCGCCGGGAGCGTCCCCGCGGCCGTCGGCTCTCAGGCGGTTGTGAGCCAGGGCACTGCCGGCGTGGTGTCCCCGGTGATTATTGCATTGAGCAATTCGCCTAAAGGGCGCTTCGGCGGACAACTCGCGTGCTCGCCAAAGCCTTCGGGGTGATCAGGTCCAACACGTTGGGTACATCTGGCGGGGCCGCGCAGCGGCCGATTAGCGGGCCCGACGGCACGCCGAGACGCATATCATAGTATGTGTTACTGTGGTATGCATGCCCCAGGTTGACCGGTTGTCAGTTACCATGCCTCCTGCCATCGGCGCCGCCGTGCGAGAGGCCGCATCACGTGAAGGCACGAGCGTCTCGACCTGGCTGGTTGCTGCAGCAGGACAACGTTTGCGTAACGAGCTGTTGGGAGCAGCGCTGGATCAGTGGGAAGCTGAGGATGGGCCTTTCACGGAGCAGGAGCTCAACGACGCTGCGCGTGCCGTCGGCGGCGCTCGCAAACGTGGTGCTGCATGACCGCCGTTCTTGACGCGGGCGCCTTGGTTGGCGTTGACAAACGAGACCGACAGGTTGGCGCATTGCTACGGGTTTTCCAACGAGAGGGAGTTCAGGTCCTGACGAGTGCCGGCGTCGTGGCGCAAGTGTGGCGCGACGGTCGCCGTCAAGCCAACCTGGCACGAGTCCTAGCAGGTACCGACGTTTTGCAATTGGACGAAGCCACGGCACGGAAGGTGGGCGAAGTGCTGAAAGTAAACCGATCAGACGATATCGTGGACGCACACATTGCCTTGATGACGGGCCCCAAGGACGTGGTTTTGACGAGTGACGACATCGGCATAAAGGCGCTGCTGCGGGCGAGGCGAGTAAGGGCTACCGTCGTTCACGTTTGACGGGCGCCATGCCGTTGCCCGTTCGTCGCATAGAGCGCGTTACCAAGTAACGGCGTTTGCGCGCCGGCGCAGGTCTTCGAATATTTCAGGGAAACGCAGCGCGATAGAGACGTGCCCTTCGCCGGGGAGGACATGCAGTTCGGCCTCCGGGATGTGCTCGGCTAGCCAAATACCATTGGCGACTGGCACGTTCCCGTCCTCGGCCCCGTGCCATATGGCAACGCGGCGGGCGTGCGAAACGTCGAAGCCCCAGTCACGTGCGGAAGCGGCCCAATCGCCGCGCCAACCCTCGATGCCAGAAATGACAGCGGCCCTGTTGCCGGCCGCCATCCATTCAGCGAAGTCGCCGCTCATGCACTCGCGGTCGGCC
>DATJMJ010000209.1:0-31080 GCA_035508795.1 Acidimicrobiales bacterium | reverse complement strand
GCTGCCCTGCTCCAGGGGCGGGGGCGGGACGTCGTAGCTGCGCCTCCAAAGCCTGAACTGCTCGTCGCCGTAGCGGTCCCGCGTCTCGGCCTTGTCGAGGCCGGTGAGGCCTCCGTAGTGGCGCTCGTTGAGCCTCCAGTGGCGCTGGACGGGTACCCAGAGCCGGTCCAACTCCTCCTGGAGGATGTTGAGGGTACGGATCGCCCTGGTAAGGAGCGAGGTATGGCAGGAGCCGGGAAGGAGCCCTTCCTCCGCCAGGAGACGGCCAGCTTGCCGGGCCTCCTCCTCGCCCTGGGGGGACAGGTCGACGTCCCACCAGCCGGTGAAGCGGTTTTCGAGGTTCCAGGCGCTTTGCCCGTGGCGGACGAGGACGAGGGTTGGCATGACACCGATCTTACCCTCTAGCTGGGTTTCTAGGCGAGCCGGGGGAAGGGCCGCCTAAGTTTCTTGATACTAACTGACTCAAGTTTGGTACGCTGTCCTTCGTAATGATCAAGTCATCGGGCAACGCGCCGGTCATGCCACCGGTCAAGCAAGTTGTACCGCAAGGGACGCAAACAAAAGGCCTGGTGCCCAGCCACCTGGCCGTTCAAGGAGGCAGTAAATGGCAAAGGCTGTAGGTATCGACCTTGGTACCACCAACTCCGTCGTGGCCGTACTGGAGGGAGGTGAGCCCACCGTCATCGCCAATGCCGAAGGCTCCCGGACCACCCCGTCGGTCGTCGGTTTCTCGAAGTCGGGCGAAGTGCTCGTGGGCGAGGTCGCCAAGCGCCAAGCCATCACCAACCCTGACCGCACGGTCCGGTCGGTGAAGCGCCACATGGGCGACAACTCGTGGCATCTCGACATCGACGGCAAGGGCTACTCGCCCCAGGAGATCTCCGCCAGGATCCTCCAGAAGCTGAAGAGGGACGCCGAGGCGTACCTCGGCACGACCATCACGCAGGCCGTGATCACGGTGCCGGCCTACTTCGACGACGCCCAGCGGACCGCGACCAAAGAGGCTGGCCAGATCGCGGGGCTCGAGGTGCTCCGGATCATCAATGAGCCCACCGCAGCGGCGCTCGCGTACGGCCTCGACAAGGAGGAGGAGCAGACGATCCTCGTCTTCGACCTCGGCGGCGGGACGTTCGACGTCTCCGTGCTCGAGATAAGCGAGGGCATTTTCCAGGTGAAGTCGACAAGTGGCAACACCCACCTTGGTGGCGACGACTGGGACCAGCGCGTCATCGACTGGCTCGTCAAGACCTTCAAGGACACCGAAGGCGTCGACCTCTCCAACGACAAGATGGCCCTCCAGCGGCTGAAGGAAGCGGCAGAAAAGGCCAAGATCGAGTTGTCGACGGTGCAGGAGACCACCATCAACTTGCCTTTCTTAACGGCGACGAGCGAGGGCCCGAAGCACTTGGACGTCAAGCTGACGCGCGCCAAGTTCCAGGAAATGACGGCCGACCTGGTGGAGGCCTGCCGCGGCCCCTTCGAGCAGGCGATTAAGGACGGGGGTCTTTCGAAGGACAAGATCGACCATGTCGTCCTCGTCGGCGGGGCGACCCGTATGCCCGCCATCCAGGACCTCGTACGCGGCCTCACCGGCAAGGATCCTCACAAGGGCGTCAACCCCGACGAGGTCGTCGCTGTCGGTGCCGCCATACAGGCAGGCGTCCTGAAGGGTGAAGTGAAGGACATCCTGCTGCTCGACGTCACACCCCTTTCGCTCGGCATCGAGACCAAAGGCGGCGTCATGACGAAACTGATCGAGCGCAACACGACGATCCCGACCAAGAAGAGCGAAGTGTTCACGACGGCCGAGGACATGCAGCCCTCGGTCGAGGTCCACGTGCTCCAGGGCGAGCGGGAAATGGCCATGTACAACAAGACTCTCGGCAAGTTCCAGCTCGTCGACCTGCCGCCCGCGCCAAGAGGGGTCCCCCAGATCGAGGTCACCTTCGACATCGACGCCAACGGCATCGTGCATGTCTCGGCGCGTGACCGCGCCACGGGCAAGGAGCAGTCGATGACGATAACCGGCCAGAGCGCCCTCAACAAGGACGATATAAACCGCATGGTCCACGATGCCGAGGAGCACGCCGCCGACGACCGCCGGCGCCGCGACGAGGCCGAGGTCCGCAACAACGCGGACTCGCTCGTGTACCAGACCGAAAAGATGTTGCGGGACCAAGCAGGTTCGTTCAGCGGTGCTGAGAAGGAGCGGGTCGAGTCCGACCTCAAAACGCTGAAGGACGCCCTCGGAGGTTCTGACACCGAGGCCATCAAGTCGGCGACCGAACACCTTGCCGTTGGCGTGCAGGAGCTCGGCAAGAAGCTCTACGAAGCAGCTGCGGCCTCGTCCGGCGGCGCCGCCGACGGCGCGGGCACGCCCGGTGGGGCAGGCTACGGCCCGGCCGACGCGAGCACGCCAAACGACGAAGAGGTCGTCGATGCCGAAATCGTCGACGAGGGTGGGCAGTCTTGATGTCAGGCGTCCCCTATGCGGACGACGTGCCCGCCGCCCCCCTCCCGCCTGCCGGCCCTGACGCGGTACCCGACGCCTCGGGCGCGGTCCTCCTCCCCGAGGAGGGCGTCGCGCCCGGTGCCGGAGGGCTCGCTTACGACGACCTGGGCGAGGGCGCAGACCTGGCCCGGCTGGCTCGCGAGCGCGGCGAGTACCTGGACGCATTGCAGCACCTGAAGGCAGAGTTCGAGAACTACCGCAAACGCGTCGAGCGCCAGCAACGTGACATCGTCGATAACGCCGCCACGGCCTTGGTAAAAAAGCTGTTACCGGTGCTCGATACTGCCGACCTGGCACTTGCCCACGGGGGTGGGGAGGACATCAAACAGCTCGCGGGTACGCTCTTCGACGTACTTGCCAAAGAGGGCCTCGAGCGGTTGGTGCCCGAGGGCCAGCCGTTCGACCCCGAGCTTCACGATGCGGTCGCCCACGAGCCGGCGCAAGGTGACGACGCGTCCGGGCGGCTGGAGGTGACCGAAGTCCTCCGGGCCGGTTACTCGTGGAAAGGCCGCGTCCTGCGGCCGGCAATGGTGAAAGTGAGGGGCTGAGCCAGGTGCCAGCGCAGCGCGAGTGGTTGGAAAAGGACTACTACAAGGTCCTCGGTGTGCAAAAGGACGCCTCCGAGAAGGAGATCGCGCGCGCCTACCGCAAGCTCGCCAAGCAGTACCACCCAGATGCCAACCCGGGTTCGGAAGAGCGTTTCAAGGAGATCTCGGCCGCTTACGACATCGTCGGCGACGAAACCAAGCGCAAGGAGTACGACGAGATCCGCTCGCTCAGTGAGCAAGGTTTCGCCGGGAACCCCTTCGCCGGTGCCGGCGCAAGCGGCGGAGGGCCGGCAGGTTTTTCCAACTTCAGGGTGGACGACCTCGGCGACCTGCTCGGCAACATTTTCGGCCGGGGGAGGCGGGGCCGCCAGGGTGGCGAGCCTTTTGCCGGTGCCGGCCCGGGAGGGCCGCAGCGCGGGCAGGACATCGAGGCCGAGCTTCATCTCCCGTTCGCCGATGCAGTGAGGGGAGCGACGACGACGGTCAACGTCACGTCGGAGGCGCCCTGCGGGACGTGCGGGGGTACGGGGGCGGCCCCCGGGACTGCGCCCAAGGTCTGCACGGTCTGCGAAGGGCGCGGCGTAGTCAACGAAAACCAAGGGATGTTTTCCTTCAGCCATCCCTGCGTTGCGTGCGGCGGGACTGGCATGCAGATCGAAGTGCCCTGCCCGAAGTGCGCCGGCCACGGGACCGAAAGAAGGGCGCGTCAAGTAAAAGTGCGCATCCCGCCCGGGGTCGAGGACGGGCAAAAGATAAAGGTGAAGGGTCGCGGAGGCGCCGGCCGTTACGGCGGCCCAGCCGGGGACCTTTACGTCGTCGCGCACGTCGCACCTCACCCGGTGTTCGCGCAAAAGGGTAAGGATCTGACGGTAAAAGTGCCCTTGACCTTTGCCGAGGCGGTCCTTGGGACCAATGTCTCGGTGCCGACCCTCGACGGTAACCCGGTCAGTGTCAAGGTGCCGGCGGGGACCCGCTCGGGGCGCGTGTTCAGGGTGAAAGGCCATGGTGTCCCTCTGGCAAGTAGGCCCGGGGACCTCCTGGTCACCTTTGAAGTGGACGTCCCGGGCAAGCTTTCCACTGAGGAGAGGCGCGCCGTCGAGGCACTTGCGAAGGCCTCGGCGGACCAAGGCGACAAATTACGTCAGAAATTAGGAGCTGGTGCCGTATGACACAGTCTTTCGGCGAAGCCGGCCGGCCGGCGGCGCGCAAGGCTCCGGGCCACCGTGCCGCGAGAAGGGACCAGCAGATGGCCGTCTACGTGATCTCGGTCGCAGCCGAGCTCGCCGGCGTCCATCCTCAGACGTTGCGGATCTACGAACGAAAAGGACTGCTCGGCCCCGCCCGTACCCTCGGGGGGAGCCGGCGCTACAGCGACGACGACATCGACCTGCTGCGGCGGATCCAGGAACTGACATCAGTGGGGCTCAACCTCGAGGGCGTCAGGCGCGTGCTGGAGCTCGAGGCCGAACTGGGCCGCCTGCGCCAGGAAGTGGCCGAAGCCCGCGCCGAGACCCGCAAGGCGGTCGAGCAGGTGCACCGCCATTACCGGCGCGACCTGGTGCCGCTCGACATGAGCCCGGTCAGGTGGCTGCCCAAGTAGGTGGCTGCCCAAGTAGGTGGCCCGCACGCCGGAGGGCGGTTTGATGGGGCCGCAGCACAAATGCTGCAGGACGGATAGGTAAACAAGACAAGGAGCTACGACGAGCATGGCGCTCGATGCCAACAGGTGGACACAAAAAACTCAAGAAGCTTTCAGTGCCGCGGTGGCGGACGCCCGCGCACGCAACAACCCCGAGGTGACGCCGGACCATTTTCTCCTGGCCCTGCTCGGCCAGGAAGGCACGGCGGTCCTCCCCGTGCTTTCTCGCGTGGGCGTGGCAGTCCTGCCCTTGCGGAACCGCCTCGAAGAGGCGCTCGCCAAGCTGCCCCAGAGCTTCGGTGGCGAGACGGCTTCGCTGTCGCGCGGGGCGCGCGACTTGCTCGAGCTGGCCGGCCGTGAGCGGGAGTCGCTCGGCGACGAGTACCTCTCCGTCGAGCACATCCTCCTCGCCCTGGCCCAAAAGGTTGGCGTTTCGCACGACGACCTGCTTGGCGCGCTCAAAGACGTCCGCGGCAGCCACCGCGTGACGAGCCAAAACCCCGAGGACACGTTCCAAGCCCTCGAGAAGTTCGGGCGGGATCTCACAGAAGAAGCCCGTAAAGGCAAGCTCGACCCGGTGATCGGGCGAGACGAAGAGATCCGGCGCGTGATCCAGGTGCTTTCACGTCGCACCAAAAACAACCCCGTGCTCATAGGCGAGCCGGGCGTGGGCAAGACGGCGATCGTGGAAGGCCTGGCGCGCCGTATCGTCGAGGGCGACGTGCCCGAGGGGCTGCGCGGCAAGAGGCTGCTGGCCTTGGACCTCGGTTCCATGGTCGCGGGCGCAAAATACCGTGGCGAGTTCGAAGAGCGCTTGAAGGCGGTGCTGAAGGAGATCGCCGACGCGGGCGGCGAGGTGATCAGCTTTATCGACGAGCTGCACACAATAGTCGGGGCGGGTGCGGCCGAGGGTGCCATGGACGCCGGCAACATGATCAAGCCGATGCTCGCCCGCGGCGAGCTCCGGATGATCGGTGCCACCACGCTCGACGAGTACCGCAAGCACATCGAAAAGGACGCCGCCCTCGAGCGGCGCTTCCAGCAGGTCTATGTCGGGCAACCGTCGGTGGAGGACACCATCGCGATACTGCGCGGACTAAAAGAGCGTTACGAGGTCCACCACGGCGTGCGGATAATGGACTCGGCGATCGTTGCGGCTGCCGTCCTTTCCGACCGGTACATAACAGGCCGCTTCCTCCCGGACAAGGCCATCGACCTTGTCGACGAGGCCGCCAGCCGTCTGCGGATCGAGATCGACTCGATGCCCACCGAGATCGATGTCGTTGAGCGGAGGATCCGCCAGCTCGAGATCGAGCGGGTCGCGTTGGCCAAGGAGACCGACGGGGCCTCGCGCGAGCGGCTGGCGAAGCTCGACGAGGAGCTGGCCAACCTGCGCGAGTCGTCGGACGGGATGAAGGCGCACTGGCAGGGGGAAAAAGACGCCATCGCCACGATCAACAACTTGAAAGAGGAGCTCGAAGCACTGCGCAGCGAGGCCGAGCGCTACGAGCGCAACGGAGAACTGGCCAAGGCATCGGAGATCCGTTATGGGCGCACCCCAGACCTGTCGAGGAGGGTTGAAGAAGCGACCAAGCACCTCCAGGACCTCCAGGCCGGCCAAAAGATGCTCAAGCAGGAGGTCGACGAGGAGGACGTGGCAGAGGTGGTCGCCAGGTGGACGGGGGTCCCGGTGAGCCGGCTGCTCGAAGGCGAGGTCGCCAAGCTCATCAAGATGGAAGACGTCCTTCACGAGCGCGTGGTGGGCCAGGACGACGCGGTGAAGGCCGTGGCCAACGCGATAAGGCGTTCAAGGAGCGGGCTTTCCGACCCCAACCGCCCGATCGGCAGTTTTCTCTTCCTCGGGCCGACGGGTGTCGGCAAGACCGAACTCGCCCGGGCGGTAGCCGATTTTCTCTTCGACGACGAGCGGGCGATGGTCAGGGTCGATATGTCGGAGTACATGGAGAAGCATTCCGTGGCCCGCCTGGTCGGGGCACCTCCCGGCTACGTCGGCTACGAGGAAGGCGGCCAGCTGACCGAAGCCGTCCGCCGGCGGCCTTACTCGGTCGTGCTCCTCGACGAGATCGAAAAGGCGCACCCGGACGTGTTTAATGTGCTCCTCCAAGTGCTCGACGACGGCCGGCTCACCGACGGCCAGGGACGGACTGTCAACTTCACCAACACCGTGCTCATCATGACCTCCAACTACCGTGGCGACCTGAGGGAGGCGTTCAAACCCGAGTTCCTCAACCGCATCGACGAGGTCGTCGAGTTCCGTGAGCTGACCCAGGACGACATCGCCAAGATCGTGGAGATCCAATTGCGCAGCCTCGACAGCAGGCTTGCCGCCAGGAGGCTCACGTTGTCCGTAACCGACGCCGCCAGGTCGTGGCTCACACAGCGCGGCTACGACCCGGTTTATGGTGCCCGCCCGCTGAAGCGGCTCATCCAGAGGGCCATCGGCGACAGGCTCGCGCTCGCCCTGCTCGAAGGCAAGTACTCCGACGGCGACACGGTGACTGTCGACGTGCCCTCGCCGGGCGAGACCGGCGCCGGCCAGGACGAGCTTGTCCTGCGCTAGCGGTACCCACCGGGACGGGCAGGTCTGAGGCAGAACCCCCACCTGCGGGTCTGCTGGGATCCCCCCTGTGGGTCTATAAGATCGCAGGGTGGTGCCGAGGTGCCCGGGGAGAGGGCCTGCGCGCATTGGCGTGCCCGTTGGCCTGATGGCTGGCCTTGCTTTGTTCGCGGGAGGTAGCCCAGTAGGAGCCACCACTCCGGGTGCGACGGGCAATGCGGCCGCGATTGCCTTGTACCGTCAGGTACAGAAGGCCTACGCGCACGTTGCCGGCGTCGAAACGACGCGCCACGGGTTCTTTGCCTACACCACATCCGGTACAAACGTCCGTTGGGCGTGGGGGCAACCGCCCCCCAGCGGGTTCAAAGCCGCAACAGAGACGGTCCTACAGGTGCTGTCGGGAGGCGCGGTCCACTATTACAGCGACGTCGTCAAGGCGCCAGGGCTACCGACGCTGGAGATGATCGGGAACTCGAGCGGCAACTGGACGATCCTCGGCAGTGAGGACTGCTATACGAAGTTCGCCGCCTCCTCGGCGCCGGTTTCTCTGGGCGAGCAATTCGTAGGCGTTGTCGGCAACTTCGGGCCGGTGAAGCACGATGGCAGCGAAGACTTGATCACCTCGGCCTACCCATGGGGCCCTGGATCAACGGCTACCGAGGTCGACACCGTCTCCGGTCTCACCAAGCAGATCCTGCGTTCGACCGTGCAGATCCGCGGGCGCGTGACCCTCACTTTTACGGCGACCAACAGGAGCCTGGCGGTGGCCGTGGTGCCGGCACCTTCCCCTGTATGCACCGCACCCACTACGACCACCCGCTGACTGAAGGTAGCTAGGCAGCTGAGCAGAGCACGCTAGGCTCAACCGGCTGGTATGTGGATAGGAGCCCGAGCGTGCCCGCGACCGTAGTGATCGGCACCCAATGGGGTGACGAGGGCAAAGGGAAGATCACCGACCTTTTGGCCAAAGAGATGGAGGTTGTGGTCCGCTACCAGGGCGGCCACAACGCTGGCCACACCATCGTGGTCGACGGCGAATCGTTTGCCCTCCAGCTCCTGCCGAGCGGCGTCCTCTATCCCTACATCACCCCGGTCATAGGCAACGGCGTCGTCGTCGAGCCGAAGGTGCTGCTCGACGAGATGAGCTCGCTCGAGGCCCGCGGCGTCGACTGCTCGCGGCTGCTGGTCTCGGGGAGCGCGCACCTCGTCATGCCCTACCACCAGGAGATCGATGCCCTCACCGAGCGGTTCCTCGGCAAGAACCGCCTCGGGACAACAAAGCGCGGGATCGGGCCGGCGTACTCGGACAAAGCGGCGCGAATAGGGCTCCGAGCCCAGGACCTGCTCGACCCGAAGATCTTCCGCCAAAAACTTGACGTCGTGCTCAAGGAAAAAAACATGGTACTGGCAAAGATTTACAACAAGCTGGCCCTTTCGGCCGACGACATCGCGCACGCGTACCTTGACGACTATGCACCGCGCCTGGCCCCTCACATCGGCGACGCCGTCGGCCTCGTCCACGACACCCTCGCCCGCGGGGGCGGCGTTTTGCTCGAGGGCGCGCAGGCGACCTTCCTCGACCTCGACCACGGGACGTACCCCTTCGTCACGTCGTCCAACCCGGTGGCGGGCGGCGCATGCACCGGTGCCGGGATCGGGCCTCGCTACATAAGCCGCGTCGTAGGGATTGCAAAGGCTTACGTCACAAGGGTTGGCGCCGGTCCTTTCCCGACGGAGGTTTTCGGTGACATGGCCGATGTGCTCGTTGAGCGCGGCAGGGAGTACGGCACCAACACGGGCCGCCGACGCCGGCCCGGGTGGTTCGACGCGGTCATGATGCGCCACGCTGTCCGCTTGAACTCGCTCGACGAACTGGCGGTGACAAAGCTGGACGTGCTCGATTCGTTCGACAAGCTCCGCGTTTGCGTGGGCTACACGTCGGGCGGCACCACGTACCACAACCTCCCGTGGCACCAATCGGTCCTCCACGAAGTGCAGCCGGTTTACGAGGACCTGCCCGGCTGGCAGGAGGACACGTCGGCGGCCGAACGGGCGGGCGACCTCCCCAAGGCGGCGCGCGACTACCTCGAGTTCCTATCGGCCCAGTCCGGCGTCCCCATCGCCTTCGTAGGCGTCGGCCCAGGTCGGGACCAGGTGATCAGGCTGTGAGCGGCCATGGCCATGCCGTGACTGCGCCGGGTGAACTGTGAGGGGCGCTTGAGGGTCTGCGTCGTTGGGAGCGGGGGTCGCGAGCACGCGCTGGCCGCATCTCTGGCGCGGACCGAGGAGGTCGTCGTCGTCCCGGGCAACGCGGGCATGGAAGGGTTGACCTGCGTCGACGTCCCGCCCGAACGCGTTGAGGCAGACCTGTTCGTGATCGGCCCCGAGGCTCCCCTCGTGGACGGTTTGGCGGACAGGCTGCGGGGGCGCGGTGCTGCCGTTTTCGGGCCGGGGGCGGACGGGGCACGTCTTGAAGGTTCGAAGGCCTGGATGAAAGAGGTCCTCGTTTCGGCTCGCGTGCCGACGCCTCCCTCACGCGTGTTTTCCGAGCTCGAACCGGCGCTCGCCTACCTCCGTTCGAGCTCGGGGCCTTGGGCCGTGAAGACCGACGGCCTTGCCGCCGGTAAAGGGGTGCTCGTCACCGCCGAGCTCGGCGAAGCGCTGCACGACGTCCGGGCAAAGATGTCGGGCAAAGCCTTCGGGGACGCCGGCCGCAAGGTTGTCATCGAAGACGCGCTCGAAGGCGAGGAGGCTTCGCTGATCGCGATATGCGACGGGCGCCGCGCCTACCCTTTGGCGGCTGCGCAGGACTTCAAGCGTGCCGGGGACGGTGGGACGGGGGCCAATACAGGAGGCATGGGCGCGTACTCCCCTGTCGCGTTCTGCGACGACGAGCTCGTCGGCCAGGTCATGGAACGGGCGGTCCTGCCAACGCTGCATGCGCTCCGCAGGCGCGGGGTCGATTATAGGGGCGCCCTGTATGCCGGCCTCATGGTCGGCGACGAAGGCATCAACGTCCTCGAGTTCAACGTGCGCTTCGGGGACCCCGAGGCACAAGCGCTCCTGCCTTTGTGGGAGGGCGACGTGGCGGCCACGCTGAACGCCGCGGCGTCGGGCGCGTTGTCGGACCACAACGCTCCTGCTTTCTCCAAAGGTGCAGCTGTCTGCGTGGTCCTGGCATCTCCGGGGTACCCCGAGCACCCCCGCCCCGGTGACCGCATCGAAGGGCTCGAAGACGCGCGCTCGGTGCCCGGGGCGCTCGTCTACGCAGCAGGGGTGAGGGCGGCGCCCGACGCGGGGCTCGTCACGGCCGGTGGGCGGGCCCTCGGCATCGTGGGGACGGGGCACGACGTGGCGGCAGCCCGCCGGCTTGCCTACGAAGCGGCCGGCATGGTTTCGTGGCCGGGTATGGTTTACCGCTCGGACATCGCAAAGGCCGCCGCCGATAGGGAGGGCTCGTGAAGGTTGCTGTGCTCATGGGTTCGGCGAGCGACAAGGCAAAGATGGCGCCCGCCGTGGAGATGCTCGGGCAACTGGGGATCGAGGCAGACGAGGAAGTGATGTCGGCCCACCGCACCCCTGAGGTGGTGGCAGGGTTCGCGTCCGAAGCAAGGCAAATGGGTTATGGGGCGATAATTTGTGGGGCGGGCATGGCGGCCCACCTCGCCGGCGCCGTCGCCGCTCGGACGACCTTGCCCGTTATCGGCGTGCCGCTGTCGGGTAGCGCCCTCAACGGGGTCGACGCGCTCTACGCAACCGTCCAGATGCCGAGAGGGTTCCCGGTGGCTACGGTGGCCATCGACGGAGCGGCCAATGCCGCCGTCCTAGCTGCCGAAATCCTTGCGGTGCACGACGAAGGCGTCGCTCTCCGCCTCGCCGACTACAGAGCTGCGTTCGCCAGGAGCTGAAGGCGCTCCTCCGGGCGTCGTGAGCCGTGAGTTCCGGCCGTCTTGGAGGCGCCGCCGCTCCTCCGGCTTGCCGGCTCGCTCAGGACCGGCTCCATCCAGGACCGACCGAGCCGTTCGGGGGCCCGCTCCCTTAGGACCGGCCCGTTCCAGGACCGAGCCGTTTCAGGAGCGGGTGAAGCCCTCCTTGCGGCAAGCTGCTCTTATCTCGCCGGCAAGGATGCCCGTGGCACGGGCCTCTTCGGCGCACCAAGAGCGCGCTTGGCTGCCACACTGGCGGAGCACACCGCCACCGGTCGAACTTGCGAATGTCACGCTGACGCACTTGCCGCTCTTGGCGTTGCCACCCGTGGCTTCGGCCACTTGCCACACCCCGATGCCTGCTGCTGCGACGACGAGCACGGATGCAACGATCAAGGCGCCTTTTCGTTCATGCGGTTTGAGGGCTTCACCTTGTTGTTGGCGGTAGTTCGGGGGCATTGCGACTACTGTAGGCCCAGAGCCACTGCCAGGGACCGGGGCTCGGCCGGGGTACTGGTCCTCGGCCCGGCTGCGGGGCGAAAGGAGCGCGATATGAACCACGTCTACTCAGGCAAGGTGCGCGACGTCTATGAAATCGACGATGAGCGGCTGCTTTTCGTCACTTCGGACCGGGTTTCGGCTTTTGATGTCGTCATGGTCGAGCCGGTGCCTGCAAAAGGGAGGGTGCTGACCGCCCTCACTGCATTTTGGCTCGGGGAGCTTTCGGACGTAGCGCCGTCGCACCTCCTCGAAGTCGGTGTGCCCGGTGAAGTAAGTCTGGCGGGGACAGGTTTGACCCCGGACTACCTCGAGGGCCGCTCGATGGTCGTGCGAAAGGCACAGATGCTGCCACTCGAATGCATCGTGCGGGGCTATCTCTCGGGGTCGGCCTGGGAGGAGTACAAGCGGGCGGGCACCATGCACGGCAAAAGCCTCCCAGCCGGGATGCAGCAATCGGACAAGCTGCCCGAGCCAGTTTTCACGCCTTCTACCAAGGCGACTTCCGGTCACGACGAAAACATCTCCTTTGAAGCTGCTTCAGATCTCGTTGGGGACAAGCTTGCTGCTGCGGCGAGAGAGATCTCGCTGGAGGCCTACAGGACCGGCGCCGAGAGAGCGGCGGGGCACGGGATCATAATTGCCGACACAAAGTTTGAGCTCGGTCTCATCGATGGCGAGCTCTCGATCTGCGACGAGGTCCTTACGCCCGACTCCTCCCGCTTCTGGCCCGCCGACAAATGGCAGCCGGGCAGCACGCCGCCATCGTTCGACAAGCAGCCTCTTCGCGATTGGTTGGCATCTTCGGGGTGGGACAAGTCCCCGCCACCGCCGCAGCTCCCGGCCAACGTGGTCCGCTCGATGTCGGAGCGCTACATCGAGGCGTACGAGAGGTTGAGCGGGTCGCGCTTTGCAGACTGGCCGGGCGCCCACCAGGATGAGCTTGGGTGATGGCAGGTTTCGACGCGCTCGTCGAAGTGCAGCTACGTCCAGGGATCTCGGACCCCCAGGGGGCGACGATCGAGCGAGCCCTGCCCGCGCTCGGTTTTTCGGGCGTGAGCGGAGTGCGGGCTGGTAAAGCTTTCCGCCTGCGCATCGAAGCCCCTGACGCCGAGGCGGCGGCGCGAGCCTGCCGTGAGCTGGCCGAACGGCTGCTCGCGAACCCGGTCATCGAAGACGCTGTTGTCTCGGTAGCGGCAGCTGGCTAGCTCGTTTGGTGACCCTGGCCGCGTAGGCACTGCTGGCGCCATGAGCGCTGTGAGGCGGGTGGGCACCGTTGGGCGGGTTGGGCCCTCAACGTTGCGCGCGTTGGGCCCTCGGCGATGGGTTAGCCTGGCGATGTGGCTGCGCGTGTGGGTGTGGTCGTTTTCCCGGGGACCAACTGCGAGCACGATGTCGTCGAAGCCGTAACACGCTTGGGAGCGCAGGCCGAGCTGGTCTGGCATGGTTCGGGTTCGGTCGAAGGCTTTGACTGCCTCGTACTGCCCGGTGGGTTCGCTCATGGCGATTATCTCCGGCCCGGTGCGATAGCCCGTTTCTCCCCGGTGATGGGCGCAGTTTCGCGCTTTGCCGCCGAGGGTGGGCCAGTGGTCGGTATCTGCAATGGGTTCCAAGTGCTGACAGAGGCTCACCTCCTGCCGGGAGCCCTGCAAAAGAACAAGGGCCTTACTTTTCTTTGCCAGATGACCGAGCTCGAGGTTGCGAGCGACCGTTCTGTGCTCACGGCGGGCTTGTCCCCGGGACGGAGGCTAAGGGTACCCGTGAACCATTTCGAGGGAAATTACACGGCGTCGCCCGAGGTCCTCAGCTCGCTCGAGCAGGAGGGTCGCGTTGTCCTTCGTTATGTGGACAACCCCAACGGGTCCGCCAACGACATCGCGGGTATCTGCAACGAGGGTGGCAACGTCGTCGGGCTCATGCCTCACCCCGAGCGGGCGTCCAGCGAACTGCTCGGCTCTGTCGACGGCCTGGTGTTGTTGGGGGCACTGTTGGCGTCGGTAGGTGTGCGAGCGCAGCCTGCGCGGGTGCGGTAGCGCGCCTTCGATCTCGCTCATCTGTGGGGCCGGGTGGCGGGGCGCCCGCGTTTGGGCGGACCTCAGGGCCACCAGGCCTCGGGGCCACCGGGCCTAGGGGCCTCCGGGCCTAGGGGCCTCCGGGTCGCGCATAGAACTCACGAGAGTAAAAGGCGAGACGCAACTCTCGTGAGGTTGGTGCGCGCTTTCGCGCTCAAAACTCACGAGAGCTGGCTTGGGCAAATCACTCTCACGAGCTTTGAGCGCGCCAGGGCCAGCCTGTCCCCCCCCGTCGGCGAGCGGGGTCGTGAGCAAGTGAGCCCGTCGGCCCGTAAGCCGTCGGGCGTCGACCAGCGGCCCACAGGCTTCGTGAACCCGCTGACCGAGCGCAGTTGTCCGCAGCTACTGACGTCCGTTGAGGGGCCCGGGCACCTGCACCGGCGCGTGAGATGAGGCCGGAGCAGGCCAAGCGCCCGGCTGGGCAAGTTTGGCCGCAGCTTCGCCTCGAAAGGAGGGTCGTCCAGCGGCAGCATTGTCGAGCGTAGGATCGGTACACGATGGTGCGGAAGCCGACTTCTACATCGTCGTTCGGGGTCTCAAAGCGCGAGAGCCACGACGCGAGCAGTTTTTACAGGCGTTTCACTGCGCCCGTCATCTCGCCAGCTTCGGATATTGCCTCGCACCGGGCACTTGACAAACTGATTGCCGGCGACTCCCGCCGGATGGACGAGGTGCCGGCGTCGTCGGTGGCGCTCGTCGTGACTTCGCCGCCTTACTTCGCCGGTAAGGAGTATGAGGAGTCGCTCGGTGCGGGTGGAGCACCGGCGACGTACCTCGAGTACCTCGGCCTCCTTCGTGACGTGTTTGCCCAATGCGCAGAAAAGTTGGAGCCCGGTGGCCGCATCGCCGTCAATGTGGCCAACCTGGGGCGGCGCCCGTACCGTTCGCTTTCAGCCGACGTGATCTCCATCCTCCAGGACGACCTCCGCCTGCTGCTGAGGGGCGAGATAATTTGGCTCAAACAAAGGGGTTCCTCCGGGTCGTGTGCCTGGGGTAGCTTCCAGCGGCCCGCTAACCCGGTGCTCAGGGACTTGACCGAGCGGGTGATAGTGGCAAGCAAAGGCCGCTTCGACCGGGCGGTCGCCGCCGGGGCACGGGCCAAGCGCGGCCTGCCGTCCGAATCTTCCATGACGCGTGAGGACTTTATGGAAAACACCCTCGACGTATGGGAGATCCCGGCAGAAAGCGCCACGAGGGTAGGGCATCCAGCCCCTTTCCCTGTCGAGCTCCCTGCGCGGCTCATCGAGCTCTACACATACCGTGGCGACCTCGTGCTGGATCCTTTCGGAGGGTCCGGGACAACCGCAGTGGCAGCGCTCAGGACCGGGCGCCACTACGTCTGTTACGACCTCGACGAGCGCTATGTCCGGCTGGCCGAGGCGAGGGCCGAGCAAGAAAGACAGCGGCTTGCTCGGCAAACGGAGGCGCCGCACTCGAAAGTGAGCGTGCCCGCAATCCCGGTCCCCGTCGTGGCGCAGGAGGACTTTCAGTCGCGTTCGGCCCGTGAGGGAAAAGCCGCGAAACAGATCGCAAGGTCGCTTCTCGAAGCCGCCGGTTTCGGTGCCATCCGGCAAGACCAGCGCCAGCCCGGGGGCATTTCCGTGAGCTTTTCAGGACTGGACCGCAAAGGGCGCACCTGGTTATTCGAAGTGGCCGGCAGTTTTACGAGCTACCGCGCAGGGCTAAACCGTCCCGAGGTCCTGTGGAAAGCTCTCGGAAAAGCTGCGGTCCTGAGCGAGATGGGGAGCCCTCCGCTCGTCTTGATGACCGCAGCGACGCCGGGGCGCGGTAGCCCGGGGGCTGAGGCTCTGTGGCGCCTGACTGGCCCAGGTAAGCCCGTCTACGCCGTTGTCGAGCTGTTGCAGGGGACGGGCCTCGAGCAGTTGTGCGTGATCTGCAAAGGGGAGCAGCCTTCGTGATGTGGCGGGGCGGGTGCTCGTTGGCTGGTCAGGCGACCGGCGAGAGCGTTTAGGGCCGTCGTGGGTACCCTGGCGCCCATGGGCCCGTCGTTGCACCGCGAACTAGGGCTGACCGACGACGAAGCCGCGAGTATCGGGACGATCCTCGGTCGCTCTCCCAACCACCTCGAGCTTGCAATGTACGCCGTCATGTGGAGCGAGCATTGTTCTTACAAGTCGTCACGAGCCCACCTCCGCCGCCTGCCGACTGAGGGCCCTCGGGTCCTTGTCGGGCCTGGCGAAAACGCAGGCGTCGTCGACGCCGGCGACGGCATAGCCATAGCCCTGCGCATCGAGAGCCACAACCATCCCTCGGCGATCGAGCCGTACCAAGGTGCAGCGACGGGCGTGGGCGGGATCATACGTGACATTTTCACTATGGGGGCGAGGCCGATAGCCCTGATGGACGCGCTCCGGTTCGGACCGCTCGATGATGCCCGGAACCGCTGGCTCGCCGCAGGTGTCGTGAGCGGGATCTCCGGCTACGGCAACGCCGTCGGCGTCCCGACTGTCGGAGGTGAGCTCGACTTCGGGCCATGTTTCTCGGGGAACCCTCTCGTCAACGTGCTTTGCTGCGGGGTTTTGCCGGCCGACCAGATCGTGCTTGGCAAGGCCGCTGGGGAAGGCAACCTGGCCGTCCTGCTCGGTTCGACGACCGGACGTGACGGCATTGGAGGAGTCAGCGTGCTCGCTTCGGCAGCCTTCGGCGAAGACACCGAGGCCGAAGCTGCAAAACGGCCAAACGTCCAGGTGGGCGACCCGTTCGAGGAGAAGCGGCTGATCGAGGCGACGCTCGAAATGCTGGCGAACCGCCTCGTGGTGGGCATCCAGGATCTGGGTGGGGCAGGGCTCACATGTGCCACGAGCGAGACAGCTTCGAGGGGCGGCGTCGGTATGGACGTCAACGTCCGGGCTGTGCCGCTGCGGGAGCCGGCCATGGAGCCATTTGAGATTATGACGAGCGAGAGCCAGGAAAGGATGCTTGCCATCGTCTCTCCGGACGACCTCTCCAAGGCGATGGAGGTTTGCGAGCGATGGGAGGTGCGGGCAACGGTCGTTGGCACCGTGACAGCCACCGGCAGGCTACGGGTGCTCGACGGCTGGGATGGTGCGGTCCTTGCCGATGTGCCGGCGGCAAGCTTGCACGAAGAGGCGCCGGTTTATAACAGGCCGATGAAGAAGCCTGCACTCCTGGGCGCAGACGGCAACGGCGCAGACGGCGACGGCGCGGGTGGCAACGGCTCCGGGGGTACAGGGCCGGGCGGTACAGGGCCGGGGGCGGTGGCCGCCAACGGCCGGCCCCCCGGTGCACGTCCATCGGTGAGGCTGGGCGCGGGCTCGGCTACCTCCCCGGCGCCGGATGAGGATATAACGGCCGAGCTGCTCGCCCTCTTGGCCGATCCCGCTTGGGTGTCGCGTCAGTACGACCACCAGCTCTTCTTGAACACCGTCGTTGCACCGGGCGCCGATGCTGCCGTCCTCCGGCTTGCCGGCCCGGGCGTCAAGGGGCCCTCGCCTGCGCGAGGGCTCGCTCTTTCGACCGACGGCAACCCGCGCTGGTGCGCTCTCGACCCCAGGTACGGTACCCAGCTCGTCGTGGCCGAGTCTGCGCTAAACCTGGCCTGCGCAGGCGCACGCCCGGTCGCTTTGGTCAATTGCTTGAACTTTGGGAACCCCGAACATCCCGAGGTGATGTGGCAGCTCTCCGAGGCGATCGACGGGATGGCCGAAGCCTGCCGGGCATTGGGGATCCCTGTCGTGGGCGGCAACGTGAGCCTTTACAACGAGAGCAGGGGCACGGATATTGACCCCACTCCAGTTGTGGGGACGCTGGGCCTGATCGACGACCTCCGCCCTGGCATCCCGACGCCCGCGTTCCGTCCGCGAGACATGGTGATCCTGCTCGGCCCCGACGCACCTGGGAGCGTCTCGCTGGCGGGTAGCCGGTGGGCTACCCAAGCTGTCCAAGCCGGCCGGGCCGCGCACGGGGCGGGCGGCGCGCTCGCAGCGCTCGACCTCGCTCTCCACTCACGTCTCCTGGGCCTAGTGGCCGGGCTCGTCAACGAACGTCTCGTAAGTGGTGTGCACGATGTCTCGGACGGCGGTCTGGCGCTGGCCATAGCGGAGATGGCGGTGAAGAGCGACTGCGGGTGCAGGTTGTGGGACCTCTCGGGCAAACGCGGGCCCCTCAGGCTTTTTGGCGAGGGCCCGTCCCGCGTGGTGATAAGCGTCCCTCCCGGGGGCCTGGCTGCGATCTCCACCAGGGCCCGGGCGGCGAAGGTGCCTTATGCCGAGATCGGGGTCGCTGGGGGAGAGGGTCTGGAGTTCGGAGGTTCAGCGGCCTTGCCGCTGCGGGATGCCGTTGCTGCCTGGGAAAACGCCTTGCCGCTCGCGTTCAGCGCGGGCGCGGGCGTGGACGTGGTCGCCGGGGAGACAGATGTGCTCGTTGGCTGAGGCACCGACGTGCTCGTTGCCTGAGGCACCGACGTGCTCGTTGCCTGAGGCACCGATGTGCTTGTCGTCGGCGCAACGGAGGAGCTCGGCCCGGAGGGCAAAGTCGTCGGGACGGTAGTGGACGAAGTGCTCGTTGTCGACGAGGCACTCAACCCCGCCGCAGAGGGAGGCTCGGTGGTGCTTGTGGCGACCGGGGCCGTCGTAGCCGGCGCACCAGCGCCGGCTGTTGCCGGCTCAGTGGTCGTGGTTGGTGCCGCACCACCACCTGTAACCGGTTGCGTGGCGGCCGTGTACGGCGCGGTTGTGACGGTCGGTGTCGTTGCGGCGGCCGTTGTCGGCTCCGCGGGAGCGGTTGTCGGCTCCGCGGGAGCGGTTGTCGGCTCCTCGCTGAAGCCGGTGCCCGTACGAGCGCCCGAAGGTGACGTTGTCGATGGGGCAGACGTCGAGGCCGTGCCGCCGGCGCCACTATATGAAGGAGCGGTCGTCACAGGCACCGTGGTCGAGGGAGAGATGGACGAGCCGGCGCCTGCCCCGGCTCCCTCCCCCGCCGGGCTCGAAGAGACTGAGCTCGGGCTCGACGTTGGGGTGCTCGGGCTCGAAGTGACGGCCCCGGGGCTCGAGACAGCTGTGGTGGCGGAGGAGCTGCCCAAGGACGAGCCCGCCGAACTCCCGCCGGCACCACCCTCCGGACCGGCCCCGGCGGCACTTGACGTGCCTGGGGTGCTGGTGGACGAGACGGCGCCGAGAGCACCAGAGCCAGACGACGTCGTAGGAGCGCCAACGCCGGCCGTGCTCGGGCCCGCCGAACTGCTCGACCCGGGCGACGTGGTCCCGGTGCTGCCGAGCGGCGAACTTCCTGAGCTCGTCGGAGGGCTGACAGCCTGGATGTACTCGTTACCGGCACCGATCGGGCCAGTCGAGAAATGCCCGGTACCCGTGACTGCGAGGCCGCCCTGCCCGGCGACTGTGTAATTCACGAGGTAGGCGGTGCTCGGGGAGAGCCCGCTAGTCGATTCCCATTCGTCTCGCGCCGGGTCGAGCGAACCTGGCACCGTCCGGCCGCTGGGCGACGCCGTCAAGACGACCCTCTCGAGTTGGGCACCCGTGGCGTGCACGGCCACGACCCCCATAGGGTCCTGCCCGGTAGAGCCGTCGAGCGGCACCATCGTGACGTCGGAACGGAGAGCCTGGAGCGCTTCCGCCTTGGTCGTAGTCGTTGTCGTGGCCCGCAATGCCTCGTCACCTGGCCCCTCGTTGCTGCCGCCCCGGCCGGACCGGCCCCCGGAGGAGCCGAGGGCCACGAGCCCTATGACGACGCCGGCCAAGCAGGCAAGGGCAACCGAGCCAAGCAGCAAGGCTTTGGCCGTCAGGTACCGAAATCGAAATGCAAGCAAGCCCCGCCGGGCCGCCTTCCCGCGCACAACGGCAGTTTAAGTACCGCCGTGGCGATTGGTCCGGGCTCTCAGAGAGATCCTTATGTAACTCTTCGACAAGTGCGGGAGGGATTTGACTTGACACAAGGCGCCGGCCCGGGATAGGCAGGTTTGCAACACGGGAGCCCGGTGTACCGGGCTGAGAGGGGAGCTCCCAGCTCCCGACCGTCGAACCTGATCCGGGTCATACCGGCGAAGGGAGCGCTTTGCTCGGCCGAGCCCATTACATAGCTGACTACCGAGGCGGCGGCAGCATACCGTCGACGCTCAGCCTGATCGAGTCCGCCCTCCTCGGCGGCGCCGGTTGCGTCCAGGTCCGCTCCAAAGCCTGCACGGACGGGGAAAGCTTCGCACTGGCGAAGGCCGCCGTCGGGCTGTGCAGGGGTGCCGGAGCGGCTTGCATCGTCAACGACCGCGTGGACATTGCCCTGGCCGCTGGTGCCGACGGGGCCCATATCGGCCCCGACGACCTCCCGGTCGCCCAAGCGAGACGCATCCTCGGCCCGGGGCTGTTACTGGGCGCATCGGCCCGCGACCCCGGCAAGGCGCTCGAAGCGGTTGCTGCCGGTGCCGACTACCTGGGTGTCGGGCCGTGTTACCTCACCGCGAGCAAGGAAGGGCTACCCGGTCCGATCGGTCCCGAGGGCCTGGCCAACGTGGCCGTCGCAGTCTCGGTCCCGGTGCTTGCGATCGGGGGGGTCACCGCCGAACGGGTACCCGAACTGCTCCGGGCCGGCGCCTACGGGGTCGCGGTAATAGGCGCCATCGCCGCTGCCCCAGACCCGGAGGCAGCTGCCAGGGAGATCGTTTCTGCCATAAACGGCGCCCTGAGCGAGGCGGCGGTGCAATGACAGGCTCCCGGGCGGACGTGGTTGTGATCGGCGGGGGCGTCATCGGACTGTCGGTGGCTTGGAAGGCTTCGCTCGCCGGGCGTTCGGTCACTGTGTTCGACCCGAACCCCGGGCAGGGCGCTTCGTGGGCCTCGGCCGGGATGATCGCCTCGACCACGGAGGCTCGGTGGGGCGAGGAGAGGCTCCACGCGCTCGCGCTCGCCTCGGCGGTCCAATGGCCGGCGTTCGCTGCCGAACTGCAAGAGGCCAGTGGCGTGGACGTGGGGCTTCGCACGGAAGGGACTTTGAGCGTCGCCTTCGACCAGGACGACCATCGGGCCCTCGTCGAGGCAGTAGAGGTGCAGCGAAATTTTGGTTGCCGTTCCGAACTCCTGAGCGGGCGAGAGTGCCGGGAACTAGAGCCGTCCCTCAACCCGCGGCTCGTCGGCGGAGCGCTTGGCCCCGATGACCACCAGGTCGACAACCGCGCCGTCGTCCGGGCGCTCCTGGAGGCCGTGACCCGCAGCGGGGCCGAAATGCGCCGGGTGGCTGTCCAGCGCCTCGTGACCGAGCAGCGCGCTGGCACAAGCGGCCCACGCGTGACCGGCGTCGTGCTGGCGGACGGCTCATCGGTGTTGGCGGAGTCAGTGGTGCTTGCAGCGGGTTGTCATTCGGCCGCGATCGAGGGGGTACCTGCCGCCGACGTCCCTCCGGTCCGTCCCGTCAAGGGCCAGATCCTGCGCCTGCACGCCGGCAACAACGGCCACCCGGTTACCCGGACAGTGCGGGCTCTCGTGCAAGGCCGCTCTGTTTACCTCGTGCCGCGGGCGAACGGGGAAATCGTCGTGGGGGCGACCGTCGAGGAGAGGGGCTTCGATACGACGGTGACGGCCGGCGCCGTCCACGAATTGCTGAGGGCTGCGGTCCTCGCCGTGCCCGAGGTCGCCGAGCTTGAGCTGGCGGAGGCGATCGCCCGCCTGCGCCCTGGGTCGCCGGACAACGGCCCCATTCTCGGGTGGGCGTTTACGGAGGGTTTGCTCGTCGCCACGGGCCACTTCCGCCACGGCGTCCTGCTGGCGCCGGTGACTGCGCAGGCGGCAGGCGAACTGCTCGCGGGCAGAGAGATTTGCGGCCCGGCGTCAGGCTTTTCGCCCGAGCGCTTCAACGAGCGCCCCGGCGAGCGCCCCGAAAAGGAGGTGTCGCTGGCTTGACTCGGGACCTCAAAGTCCTTCTCAACGGCGAACCTGTGGAGCTGTCCCCGGGCGCAACTATTTCGGACGTAATTTCCTTTGTCGGGTGCGGGGAACGTGGGGTTGCCGTTTCGGTGAACTCTCAATTGCGCAAGCGCGCCGAATGGGCCAGCACTGAGATTGGCGACGGTGACCGGGTGGAAATCTTGCACGCGGTGGCGGGTGGGTAGGCCTGTGAACGGCGACGACCTCAACGCTCCCGCCGAGGCGACCTCCACGAGCGAGGACCTGTTCGCGGTCGCAGGCGAAAAAGTCTCATCTCGCCTCATCTTGGGGACGGGTGGTGCCGGCAGCATGGAGGAGCTCGAGGAGGCGATCCGAGCCTCGGGCGCGGCGCTCGTCACGGTTGCTCTCCGCAGGGTCTCGCCCGGCGCGAAGGGGTCCGTCATCGATGTCTGTGACAAGGTGGGCGCTCGTGTCCTGCCCAACACCGCCGGATGTTACACGGCTCGCGAGGCCATCCGGACGGCCGAAGCGGCGCGCGAGGCATTCGAGACCAATTGGGTCAAGCTCGAAGTCATCGCCGACGACCTCACCCTTCTCCCCGACCCGGTGGAAACCATTGGCGCTGCAGAGCAATTGGTGAAGGCGGGTTTCCAGGTCTTCGCTTACACAAACGACGACCCCGTCATCGCCCAGCGCCTCGAAGGCAACGGTTGCGCGGCCGTGATGCCGCTCGGTTCTCCGATCGGCAGCGGCTTGGGGATCCGTAACCCGCACAACATCGCCCTTATCCGGGATCTGGTCGGCGTCCCGGTCGTGCTCGACGCGGGCATCGGTACGGCGTCGGACGCGGCGGCGGCGATGGAGCTTGGTTGCGATGCCGTACTTGTCGCCTCCGCTGTCACACGGGCCCGGCGGCCGGCGCTGATGGCGGCCGCGATGGCGCACGCGGTGCGCGCCGGCCGTCTCGCCTACCTGGCAGGGCGGATCCCGCGCCGTTACTATGCCAAGGCGAGCACGACTTCTGCGGGCATGCCCGAACTATGAAGGCCGGGGCCGCTCCCTCCCTTTCCTCACGCCACCGGCTGGAGCCGGCAACGGGCTCGGGGCACCCGGAGGAGCCGGCTAGGGCGTTCCTCCCGACGGTGCTGGTCGTTGCCGACAGCTCGGCGACTCGCGGCCGGCCACTTTTGCCGGTGGTGCGCGAGGCCGTGGCGGGAGGAGCCCGGGGCGTTTGGGTGCGGGAAAAGGGCTCAGGGCCTGAGGACCGGAGGAAACTGATCGGGGAGCTGTCGGCATTGCTCCGTGAAGCCGGCGGGGTGCTCGTCGCCAGCCCGGGGCCGGGGAGCGAGCTTGCGGACGGGATCCACTGGCCATCGCTAGGTCCGCCCATCGCCACCGGCCAGGGGCCGGTTGCCCGGGGCGGCCGGTCTTGTCACGGCCGTGCCGAACTGGAGCGAGCGGCTGCCGAAGGCTACGCCTGGGCAACGCTTTCACCGATCTTTGCGACCGCTTCGAAGCCTGGCTACGGGCCGCCGCTCGGCCTCGGCCCCCTCAGCTCTACCCCGCTACCGACGTGGGCGTTGGGCGGTGTCAACGAGTCCAACGCATTGTCGTGCACGTGCTCGGGCGCAGCCGGAGTGGCGATCATGGGCGCCGTGCTCGGAGCCGACAGCCCTCGCGCTGCGATGGAGGAGCTGCTCGCCCTATTCAGGAACGGCGGTTGGTCCGGTGAAGTTCGTGGGCCCGCTGAGCCGGGCGGGCCCGCTGAGCCGGGCGGGCCCGGCGCGTGACGCCGCCCGTTGCTCTGTCGATCGCCGGTTCGGACTCGGGCGGTTGCGCAGGGATCCAAGCAGATCTGCGCACTTTTGCCGCCTATGGAGTGCTGGGCACGACGGCTCTGACCTCGGTGACGGCGCAAAATGGCACTCAGGTCAGGTCCGCCCTCGCACTTCCCTCGTCCCTTGTACGCGAGCAGGTCGAGGCGGTCCTCGACGACATGCCCGTCAGGGCTGCGAAAACCGGGCTGCTCCCCAACGAGGCGGTTGTCATGGAGGTTGCGGCGCTCGCGCCCCGGCTACCCCTGCTGGTGGTAGACCCCGTGATGGTCGCAACGAGCGGCCAGCGCCTTGCCGACCGGGAGACGGTCGGGGCGTACCGGCGGCACCTCCTCCCCGTGGCAGCCGTGGTGACGCCAAACTTGAGCGAGGCGGCAGCCCTTCTCGGGGACCGGCAAGGTATCCGCGACGTCGACCACGCCCGCGAAGCAGCCCGCCGGCTCGGCGAAATCGCCCGTACTGTCGTCGTAAAGGGAGCCCCCTCGGGCGACGGGGAGGTCGTGGTGGACGTCGTGTGGGACGGCGAGGGCACGTGGGAGCTGCCCAATTCCCGGGTCAAGAGCCCCAATACTCACGGATCGGGTTGCACTTTTTCGGCAGCGATCGCCGCGGGCCTTGCCCGGGGCCTCGCAGTGCGCAGTGCGATCGAGGACGCGAACAGGTTCGTCCACCGGGCAATAGAGGGCAGCGCCAATTGGAAGTTCGGGGTGGGCGCCGGCCCGCTCGACCACCTCGGGTGGGGGGACCGGCAATGACGCCAATTTTCTGCGGCTGCGGCTGCGTCGACGCTACCAAGGCGGCGGGGCCCCGGAGGTGAACGGAGCCACCGGCAGTGCACCGGCCCCGAGCCCGGCGCTCCAGCTTATAGACGTCGCCGGGATGAGGGGGCTCGAGATCGGTCCCCTTGCTTCGCCACGAGTCAAAAAGTCCGATGGCAGCGTCTTTTACGTGGACCACTGCACGACGGAGGAGCTCAGGGCCTCCTACGCCGCAAATTCGCTGATGCGCCCGCACCTCGACGAGATCGTGGAGGTGGACTACGTCGTCCGGGACGGTTCGAGCATTTCGGCGACTGTCGGCGCAGACGGGCCGTTCGACTACGTAATTGCGTCGCACGTCCTCGAGCACCTTGCCGACCCGATCGGCTGGCTGGAAGATGTGCGCCACGTCTTGGCACCTGACGGCCTCGTATCGCTAGTCGTGCCCGACAAGCGTTTTTCCTTCGACATAAACCGCTCACTGACGAGGCCCTCGGACTGGGTGGACTGGTATATGCGGGGGCTCGAGGCTCCGTCTTTCGGGCAGTTGTTCGACTTCTTTTCGGGCGTCACGACGATCGACGGGACTGTCGACATCCTCGGCCTGTGGGCGGGTACGGCCGACTACACCGGGGTGCGGCGGGGGGACGTGCCCGACCCGGACGCGTCGGCGTTCGCCGTTTGCCTGCAGTACAAAGAGGTTCCCTCGTACATCGACGTCCATACGGGGGTTTACACGCCCGGGTCCCTCCTGTCGTTGCTCGGGCTTGCTGTTCGGCTCGACCTCGTAAGGTTCGAGGTGGCCTACTTCGCACCGACGGGGCGGGACAGCCTCGAGTTCCACATGACGCTGCGCGCCTGTCCCGACCGTGAAAGAGCTCTCGCTTCGGTGGTGGCGGCGCGTGAGCTGCTCGCCCAGGCGCCCGAGCCCACCCCAGCCCGGGTCGGGCCCGTGGCGCCCGAAGTTGTGGCCGGGGGACCGGCAGGAGGACCGCTTCAGGCGGGCAACGGCGAGATGGCCGGAGGAGCCGGGGCGGCCCAGGCCGGGGCGGGCGATGGCGCGGGCGAGGCCGGAGCGGGCCAAACGGGCGCGGGCGAGGCCGGGGCGGGCCTCACCGGGACAGGCGGCGGTGCGATGGAGGTGAGCAGGCTCGAGCGGGAGATGGTCCTGCTCAAGCGGTCGGTCCTCGGTTGGGCGCGGCGGGTGTTGGCGAGGCTCTATCTCAAGCGGGGAGGCGCTCGCGGAGCGCTTCGAGAGCCCCGTCCGGGACGTGCAGGTCGCCCCTACCCACGCCGACGTGGAGGTCGGGCTTGTAGCTGCCGTGGTAATCCGACCCGCCGGTGATAGCGAGCCCCGCCCGGGCGGCCATAACCGCCAGGCCTGCCCGCTCCTCCCGGGAGTAGCGGCCATAGATGCACTCGAGGCCTGCCAGGCCTGCGTCTGCAAGCTCGCGGACCTCGGGACCGAGCTCGGCGAGCGGGAGGCCGAGGGACAGGGGGTGAGCAAGGACGGGCAGAGCCCCCGATGCGAGCGCGAGAGAGATGGCCGGGAGGGGGTCGAGCCGCTCTTTTTCGATGTAGGCGGGACCGCCTTTGGCGAGGTACCTGTCGAAGGCGTCCTGCACCGAGGTCGCGTAACCCTTGCGCACGAGGACCGCAGCGATGTGGGGCCTGCCGGCGCCGGTCGGCCCGGCTTCGGCCTCGAGCTCCTCCATCGTGACCGGCAGCCCGACTTCGGCCAGCCGGGCGATCAGGCGCTCGTTGCGGGAGGCCCGCGCCAGCTGGAGCCGCTCGAGCTCATCCTGGAGAGGGCCCTCTCCGGGTTCGAGGAAATAAACGAGCAGGTGCATCGTGCCGCTGTGGTTGCAAGAGATCTCGACGGCCGGCACCACTTCGACGGCCGTCCCCGCAGCCTTCGCGCGGGCCGCCGCCACGCCGTCCTGGCGGTCGTGGTCGGCGAGGGCCATTGCCGAAACTCCTGCCTCGACCGCGAGGTCCACGAGCGCGGCGGGTGTGTCCGAACCGTCCGAGACATTGGAATGCACATGCAGGTCGACCACGCACGCCAGGGTAACCGCGCCGGTAACGCCGGCCGGTGGCGGCCTCATGAGAGAATGGCCGAGTGAACGGAGCCGGAGCCGTAGAGCACTCCGCCCCCAGGGAGGCCTGCGGGGTTTTCGGCATCTACGCGCCGGGGCGCAACGTCTCGCCGGTCGTTTTCGACGGCCTGCACGCTCTCCAGCACAGGGGCCAGGAATCGGCCGGGATGGCGGTGACCGACGGCCTGGAAATGGTGGTCGTGAAAGACATGGGGCTCGTTGCCCAGGTCTTCAACGAGTACAAGATCGCCAGCCTGGTCGGCCACCTGGCCATCGGCCACACGCGCTACTCCACGGCCGGAGGGTCGTCCTGGCACAACGCCCAGCCGATGTACCGCCAGGCCGGGGGAGGCGTGTTCGCCTTAGGCCACAACGGCAACCTGACAAACGTCGAGCAGCTGGCCGCCTCGGCCGGGATGCTCCCCGGGATGGCGACGAGCGACTCGGACGTGATGGCGGAGCTGCTGGCGCGCCACCTCGACGCCGCCGCCGCTGTGTCCCCTGGAGGTACCGCCTCCCTTGTCGGCGCCCTGGTCGAGGTGCTCCCGCAGCTCGAGGGCGCCTTCTCGCTGGTATTGGCGGACCGCTCCTCGTTGGTCGGGGTACGGGACCCCAACGGTTTCCGCCCTCTGTGCTTGGGGAAATTGGACGACGGCTGGCTGCTTGCCTCCGAAACTCCGGCGCTCGATATTGCCGGTGCCCATTTTGTGAGGGAGATCGAGCCAGGCGAAGTCATCGTGATCAATGCCGACGGCTGCCGTAGCCTGCGGCCCTGGCCGCCCGAAAGGGTGCAGCCGAAACTATGCCTGTTCGAGTTCGTCTACCTGGCGCGCCCTGACAGCCGCCTCTACGGCCAGGAACTGCACGCCGCTCGTGTACGCATGGGGGAGCAACTGGCCGAACAGGCTCCGGCGAGCGCGGACATGGTCATCGGCGTCCCCGACTCGGGGATCCCCGCCGCAGAGGGGTACAGCAGGCGCAGCGGGTTGCCCTTCGGGCATGGGCTTGTGAAAAACCGTTACATCGGGCGGACGTTCATCAACCCCGACCCAGGCCAGAGGGCCACCGGGGTGCGCCGCAAGCTCAACCCCTTACGTGAGGCCATCTCGGGCAGGCGGCTCGTAGTCGTCGACGACTCGATCGTGCGCGGGACGACAACCAGGGCAATGGTTGCCATGCTGCGCGAGGCAGGCACCCGCGAAGTCCACCTGCGGATCTCTTCCCCCCCTTACCGCTGGCCCTGTTTCTTCGGGCTCGACACGGGCACGAGGGCGGAACTGGTCGCCGCCGACCTCGAGGTTGGCGAAATATGCGACTACCTGGGCGCGGACAGCCTCGCCTACCTCCCGCTAGAGGCCCTGAAGAAGGCGACGGGAGTACCGGGTGCCGGTTTTTGCGACGCCTGCCTGACGGGTGAGTACCCGGTCCCGGTGCCGGCGAGCTTTTCCCGGTCAGCGGCAGAGTCCTCGCTACACCTTCTTTTAGACGATCCCGAGGGGACCGGCGAAGCCGCCGCCGCCGCGGATGTCACACTGGCGGGCCGTGTCCCCGAGCCGGGAGGCTGATGGCCGACCAGCCCGCCGGGGCGCCGCTGACATACGCGGCGGCCGGCGTCGACATCGGGGCGGGCGAGGAAGCGGTGCGCCTCATGCTGCCCGCGGTCGAGAGCACACGGCGCCCAGGCGTGCTCGGGGGGATCGGTGCGTTCGGCGGGCTGTTCGCTCTTCCCGGTGGTTACCGTGAACCCGTCCTGGTGGCTTCGACCGACGGTGTGGGCACCAAGCTCTCGGTGGCGGTCGCGGCGGGGCGGCTTTCGACCATAGGGCTCGACCTGGTGGCGATGTGCGCCGACGACATTGTCTGCCAGGGGGCCGAGCCGCTCTTCTTCCTCGATTACCAGCTCTGGGGGGTGCTCGACCCCCGGGCGGCGGCGACAGTCATGGCCGGCATCGCCGAGGGTTGCCGGCAGGCCGGTTGCTCCGTCCTCGGAGGCGAGCTGGCCGAGCACCCCGGCCAGTTGCCGCCCGGCGAGATGGACCTGGCCGGGTTCGCTGTCGGCGTCGTCGAAAGGGAGGCGCTCCTCGGGCCGGGGGGCTCCGTTCGTGCCCGCGAGGGGGACATCCTCGTCGGCCTGCACTCGGGAGGCCTCCGGTCCAACGGGTACTCGCTCGCCCGGGCCGCCCTCCTCGGCCGGGCTAGGCGGCCGCTGGAGGGCGAAGCCTGGGCCGGTGCCGGTCACTCACTGGCGGACGAACTGCTCCGCCCCTCGGTCATCTACACGCCCCTGGTGCTCGCGATGCTCCGCCAGCTCGACGTGCACGCAGTAGCCCACATCACCGGTGGTGGGTTGCCAGGCAACCTGCCGAGAGCCCTCCCCGACGACCTGGACGCCGTTATGCGCCCGGGCTCGTGGCCCGTGCCGCCGGTGTTCGCGGAGATCCAGCGTGCCGCCGGCGTCGATGACGCCGAGATGGCCCGGACTTTCAACATGGGCCTCGGGATGGTGCTCGCTGTCGCGCCCGAAAGTGCGCGCCCGGCGTTGGCGCTGGCAGAGGCGATGGGCTTCGCCGCCAGTGCGGTGGGGCACGTGGAGCGCGGGGCTGGCCGTTGCGTCTTCAACGGCCCGTTGACGGCTTAGTCCCCAGCGCGTCCAAGGCTTTTCCACAAGAAGGTCCACAGTGGGGGAAATACTTCTTTGGCGCGCCTTACTTACTTCTCGGGCCTGGCAGAGCGGGCGAACTGGGCGCGGCGGGGGCGGCGGGCGCACCAGACGCGCGCAACGTGGCCTCGGGTTGCCACCACCGTCCCGAAAAGCGCCACGGCGACGTTGTTGCCGGCACGGGGGGTGGCGGGAGGCCCAACGCCACGCCGACGGCGGCGTAAATCGCGCGGACCTCCTCCTCGGCCGGTGGTCGTGCCAGCTTGCTCAGCTCGAGCTGGGCCGATGCCGGCCCGAGCGAGGCCGGAGGGGCGGGGCGGCTCGTCGGGGGGGCGCGCATTGCGGTCGGGCTCAGAGCGGGAGGTTGCCGTGCTTGCGGGGGAGCGGTTCGGCCCGCTTGCCTGCGAGGACCTCGAGGCCCTGGTGGACGAGGCGCCGGGTGTCCGCAGGGTCGATGACGGCATCGACATAGCCTCTTTCCGCCGCCAGGTACGGGTTGGCGTTGGCTTGCTTGTAGAGCTCGACGAGCTCGGCCCGTCGTCCCGAGGGGGCTCCTGCCAGCTCGGCCCGGTACATCACCTCCACGGCACTCTCCGGGCCCATCACGGCCAGCTCGGCGCCAGGCCAGGCGTAGGAAAGGTCAGCGCCGAGCGACTTGGAGCCCATCAGGACGTACGCCGGCCCGTACGCCCTCCGCACTATCACCTGGATCTTGGGGACGGTTGCTTCGGCGTAGGCGTAGAGGAGCTTCGCCGCCCGGCGGGCGAGCCCTCCGTGCTCCTGGTCGGTGCCCGGCATGAACCCGGGGACGTCGACGAAGGTGATCACAGGGATGTTGAAGCAGTCGCAAGTGCGCACGAAACGGGCGCCTTTTTCGGCGGCGTCGATGTCGAGGACGCCTCCGATGACGTTTGGCTGGTTGGCAACCAGGCCCACGGCCCGGCCGCCGATCCTCCCGAACCCGCACACCATGTTGAGCGCCCAGAGGCGGTGGTACTCGAAGAAATAGCCGTCGTCCAGCACCGACCGGAGCAGCGGTTTGATGTCGTAGGGGTCGTGAGATGGCTCGGGGACCATGGCCGATAGCTCTGGGACGGCCCGGGCCGGGTCGTCGCCGGCCGGCTCGAGCGGGGGCTGCTCGAGGTTGTTGGACGGCAGGAACGACAGCAGTTCGCGGACTTCGTCCAAGCAGGACTTCTCGTCGGCTGAAAGGAAGGTCGCAACGCCGGACTTGGTCGCGTGGGTGAGAGCGCCCCCGAGCTGTTCAAGGGTGACTTCCTCGCCGGTCACGGCCCGCACGACATCGGGCCCGGTGATGAACATCTGCGAGGTGCCCTCCACCATGAACACGAAGTCGGTTATCGCGGGGCTGTAGACCGCCCCGCCTGCGCAGCTGCCCATTATCACGCTCAGCTGGGGGACCACGCCGGACGCGGCGACGTTGCGGCGGAAAATCCCCCCGTAGTAATGGAGCGCGACGACACCCTCTTGCACGCGCGCCCCGCCGCCGTCGTTGATCCCGATGAGAGGCACGCCGAGCGAGACGGCGAGATCCTGCACCTTGTGGATCTTTTCGCCCGACACCTCCCCGAGCGTCCCGCCGGCGACGGTGAAATCCTGAGCAAAAATACAAATCTTTCGCCCGTCCACGGTGCCGAACCCGGTTATGACCCCGTCGGTGTACGCCCGCTTGTCCTGGGCGGCGTGGGGGCCGCGGCTTCGGGCAAGCATGTCGAGCTCCTGGAAGGATCCCTCGTCGAGGAGGTACTCGAGGCGCTCGCGGGCCGTCATCTTGCCACGGGAATGCTGGCGCTCGACCGCTTCGTCTGTGCCTGCGTGGAGCGCGTTTTCACGCCGTCTTTCAAGTTCTTCGAGCTGCTGCCCCATGGTCTGCTCGGCCATGCGGGCCAACGCTATCGCTGTTGCGCGACGGGCCAAAATCAACCGCCATTTGCATGGCAAGCCCTCCCCATGTGCAGCGCCCTGTTTCGGGGCCAAACAAGTGGTAGGCCTATGCCTGGAGATCCGAGATTAGGAGACGAAGTGCGTGATATCGGTTCCGAAGAGGTAAATGAGGCGGGTGCC
>DATJMJ010000208.1:0-19499 GCA_035508795.1 Acidimicrobiales bacterium | reverse complement strand
CACCTCGGGCGAGGGTTGCGACGCGACCGACCTGCGCCTCCCGGGCCACCAAGAGGAGCTCCTTGAAGCGGTCCTCGAGACCGGCACACCTACTGTGCTCGTGCTCCTGATCGGGCGGCCGTACGACATTTCCCGCCAGGTTGGCCGGCTCGCTTCTGTCGTGTGCGGCTTTTTCCTCGGCGAGGAAGGAGGTGGGGCGCTCGCGGATATCCTCGGCGGGCGTACCAACCCCTCGGGCCACCTTCCGGTCAGCTTCCCCTCGCCCGGCGGGAGCCAGCCCTCCACGTACCTGACAGCTCCCCTCGGCCGCCGGAGCGAGGTGAGCAGTGCAGACCCGACCCCGTTGTTCCCTTTTGGCCATGGCCTTTCTTTTGCCCCGGCCGATTGGCTTGGTGTCGAGGACCTCTCCGCCGGCGGATGGCGCACCGACGGACCGGCCCGCTTTTCCGTGACGCTGCGCAACGATGCCAAGGTCGCGACCTCCGAGGTGGTCCAGGTCTACCTGCGAGGCCCGCTCGCCGACGTCGCCCTCCCGCAACAGCGCCTGGTTGCGGCAAAACGCGTCGACATCGCTCCCGGCGGCACGGCTACGGCGCTGTTCGAGTTGCACGCCGACCTGACGTCCTACGTAGGTGCAGACGGGCGGCGCACCGTCGGTACAGGCGATGTGGAGCTCCAGGTTGGCGCGTCGAGCACCGACATCCGGGCTTCGCTGCGGTTCCGCCTGGAGGGCGAGCGCCGGTACCTGGGCCACAAAAGGGTGATGCAACCGTTGGTGACGCTCTAGCGCCCGCAGGCAAAGCTCCCGCCGGCGCGCATGGCGGCGCGCACGGCGGCCGCGGGTCATGTCCGGGCGGGCGGCGCTGTGCTTTCTCTTTCCAAAAGTGTCGTGGAAAGCTCGACACTTCGCGTTTCACGCGGCTCGCCCCGGTCCTGGGCGAGCACGAGCTGGACGGCCGTCGCCGCCATCTCGGCCAATGGTTGTCGCACGGTCGTGAGAGGCGGGCTCGTCCAACGCGAAAGGGGGAGGTCGTCGAAACCGACGACGCTCAGTTGCGAAGGGACGCTCACGTCGAGCTCCCGGGCCGCCCCAAGGACCCCGAGAGCCTGCAGGTCGCTCCCAGCGAAGATCGCCGTCGGCCGCTTGCGTGAGGAGAGCATCGCCATTGCAACCTTGAACCCGCCGTCGACATGGAAGTCGCCCCACTGCATGAGGTCCGGGTCAACCGGGACACCGGAGGTCTCCATTGCCGAGCGGTAGCCGTCCATCCGCGCTCGGCTGCAGAGAAGGTCACCCGGGCCCGAGATCACACCGACCCGCTGGTGCCCAAGCTCGATCAAGTGACGGGTGGCGGCGTACCCACCCGCCCAGTTGGTCGCGCCGATAGTCGTGACGCCGGGGTCGGGCTCGCCGCGTGGGTCCACCACGACGAACGGCAGGCCTCGTGAGCGAAGGTCGCTCTTCTCGCGGTTGGTCAACCTCGCAAGCAAAAGGACCACACCATGGGTCCCTCTTGAACAGATGTGGTCCAGCCAGGATTTCCGTCCCGCCCCGTCCGACAGTGACGTGAGCGCGACGGTGAGGCCCGTCTTGGTGGCCGTCTCTACAGCCCCCCGCACGATCTCCATCGCCCACGGGCTTTCGAGCTCCTGGAAAACGAGGTCGACAACGGGAGGGATGTCGCGTGCGCCGTACGAACGGCGCTCGTAGTTCCTGGCCGAAAGCAACGCCTGGACCCGCTGCCGGGTCTCGTCCGAGACGTCGTGGTTGCCGTTCAGGACTTTCGAGACGGTCGACGCAGTTACACCGGCTTCGCGTGCTATTTCCCTGAGCGTCACGCGAGGCCGGCCGGCCCCGGGGGGTTTGACCATCGGCTACCTGGTCGGCGCCGCCGGCCACGGTACGGCCGGTCCCATAGTCCCACAGGGCCGGCGCTCTCCGGAGGTGCCCATCAACCAAGAGCTTAGCGGCGGGACTCCCTCGAAACAATTCGGGGCGGCCGCCAAACCCGACCGGGCGCGCGACACTGCCGCCGCGCGCAGCATGTCCCAAAAACCCTGTCCCGCCGCAGCGTATGCTTGTGGCGCTAGGACCAGCCCGAGAGCTGCCGGCCGCCCGAATTGTTCGTAGCGGCGACCGGCTGCCGGCGCAAGTGGCTCACGCCTTGAAGATGGCGAAAGCGGCTCCCTGGGGGTCCAAGATGACGGCGAAGCGGCCCGTACCGGGGATATCCCTTGGCTCGACCACGACGGTGGCCCCGAGCCCCGTCGCTTTCTTCGCATCCGCGTCGACGTCCGGCGAGCCGAAATAGATCAGCCAATTGTCGGGGACTTCCGCCGGGAGGTCGGGTGGCCGGGGCATGGCACCGGCCATTGTCCGGCCGTTGACCTGTCCCTCGGCGTAATCGTCCGAACCGCCCCAGCCCCAACCGAACACGTCCGAGTAAAACCGGCGCGACTTGGCAAGGTCGGAGGAGTGGAGCTCGCTCCAGGTGAAAGCCCCGTCCTCGTTGACGAGTTGAGCCCCTATGTGCTCGCGCGGCTGCCAAGCGGACACGGCAGCACCAGTGGTGTCGCGGAAGACGGCCATGGTCCCGGCTGTCATCACGTCCATCGGGGCGACGACGACCTTGCCGCCCGCCGCCTCGGCCCTGTCGGAGGCAACTTTGACATCGTCGACGTTTATGTACATGGCCCAGTGCGGCGGCCCCGGGTCCTGAGCCGGGCCGATGCCTGCCACTTGCTTACCGCCCTTTGTCATGAGGTGGTAGTGACCGGCCTGCTCCCCCATATCCTGGCCTTCCCAGCCGAAGAGCTGCCCGTAAAAGCCGACCGCTCCCTTTGGGCCCGTTACGCCCAGGTCCACCCAGGACGGCACCCCGTGCTCGTACTTGGTCATTTCAGGCATGGCATCTCCTCTCTCGTCCCCTCGAGCCACACTCTGGCCCGAACCGCGTCGTTGCCGCAATAGCGCTCTTTGTACCGCGGTTACGCGGCTAGTTATCGTCTTGTCCGTGCGCGGCGTCATGACCAGGTCTGCCAACGGCGCCTGCTCCCGCCGCCACCCTGCCTGCGACGCCGCTCGGCTCGCAACTCGGGCGGCAGCCCGGCACCTTGGCTGAGCCGAGCCCTGCGGGGCGCGACGCGCCTGAGCCCGACTACCTGCAACTCGCGCGCGAGCTGACTGCGCGCCTCGCCACCCGGGAGGTCGGCCCATACGACGCCGATAACGCCCTAGCCGCTGTCAGGGACGTCCTTTCGGTGGACGCTGACGCCCCGGTTGCGAGCGCCCAACTGGAAGGGCGCCTGTTCAAGCCAGTAGTCAAGCGCCTCGTCAGCTGGTACATGGGCTACCTCGCCGAGCAGGTGAACGACCTCGGTTTCGCTCTCCTCCAGCTCGGGGAGGTACTGGCTGCTCGGGCCGAGCGCTCGGACACGACGTCGGCCGCCATCGTCTCGCGCCTCGCGACCCTCGAAGAACGGCTGCGCCGCCTCGAAGACGCCACCCCCCGAGCCCAGGAGGGGCCCGGCCACGAAGCTTGACCTCGACGAACTGCTCGGCCCGAAACCGGCGGCCTGGCTGAGAAAATCGGCGACCGGCGGCGTGCTCGCGTCGCCTGCCTGGATCGGCCTGCTCGCCTTCGCCGTTGCGGGCATCTTCGTTGCCTTCCGCCTCGTCGTCGCCGCTGACGGGCACATCGGGGCGTTCGTCGTCGCCGGGGCGCGTTTCGTGACGCCCGGCCCCTACACGCGCGGCGTCCCCGTCATCGCCGGTAACGGTTACGACGGCCAGTTCTACTACAGGATCGCCCTCGACCCGCTCGACTGGGCACGGGACGCGTTCGGGACCGAGTTCGACACTCTCGCCCGGCTGGACCGGGTGGCGTACCCGGCGCTCGTCTGGGCCATGTCCGGCGGCCAGCAACGCGCCGTACCCGTGATGATGCCGCTGGTCAACATGATGGCCTTCGGCGCCTTGGCGGGGTTGTGCGCGGCGTTCGCCCGCACCGTCGGACGCCACCCTTTCTGCGGCTTGTTGATGGCAGGTTTCTGGGGGTTCCTCTGGAGCCTGGCGCGCGACCTTACGGAGCTCACGGAGGCAGTGTTCCTCGTTGCGGGCTTGTTGGCGCTGCGCAAAGGCAGGCCGGTCGTGGCCGGGGGGATGTTCGCGGTCGCCGTGCTCGCACGCGAGCCAGCTCTGCTCGTCGCCGGCGCCGTGTTCCTGGCCCGCGCCGGGTACCGGGTGCGAGGCCGCCTCCGCCCGGCAGGGACGACCTCCGTCGCCATGGCGCCCGGAGCTGCCGACGTCGCCTGGCTGGCACCGGTCGTGGTCTTCGCCGGGTGGCAACTCGTCCTCAAGGCCGGCACCGGGGGCTTCCCGGTGCTGGCGTCGGGGCAGGACAATGTCGGCGCACCATTTGCCGGCCTGGTACAGGGGCTCGTGCACTATGTGGAGCGCGTGCCCTCTACGGCGTCGCTCATCTGGCTCGGGGAGGCCGCCGCCCTCGCCATTGTCGGGGCCTTGGCTGCCATTTCCCTCCGGCGCAGCGCTGCCCTGCTCTACGAAAAACTCGCATGGCTGGGGGCGTTGTTCCTCGGGCTGTCGTTGACAAAGGGGATATGGATGGGCGACGTCGGTTTCCGCAGCCTCGACGATTTTTTCGTGTTGAGCGGGCTCCTTCTCCTGTCCTCACGGGCGCCGCTCCACCTTGCGGGGTTAGTGGTGGCTCTGGCGTGGAGCGCTGTCGCGCTCGAGTTGGTGCTGTTCATCTGACAGCCGACCCCACCCGACAGCCGGCCTCACCCGACAACCGGCCTCACCCGACGGCCGGCTACAGCGGGCAGCCGCCTCAGCGGACAGCCCGGGCGGCAGCTGCGTCGGCGTAAAGAGCCGCCAAACCCGCACCGCACGCTTCCCAGGTGTAGAGCTTTGCCCGTTCACGCCCCAATCGGACGAAGGAAGCCCGCAGCTCGCTGTCGTCGATGAGCTGTTCAATGGCCGCACCCAGCCCGTCGACATCACCCAGGTCCACAAAACGAGCCGCACTCCCGAGGACCTCCTCCAATGCGCCACACCGGGTGGCGACGACTGGAGTACCGAGCGCCATCGCTTCGAGGGGCGGGAACCCGAAGCCCTCGTAGAGCGACGGGTAGGCCAGGATCTCCGCACCGGCGATGAGCGAGTCGCGTGTCTCGTCGTCCACCCGGCCCAGCCGGACGACCTGGCCACCGGCGGGCGAGGCAGCCACAGCTTCGTCCAGCTGCGCGCTGCCCCAGCGCTCGTCCCCGGCGATCACGAGCGCCAAGCCGGGCCGGCCCTTGGCGGCGGCCGCGAAGGCCCTGACCAGGCCCGGTAGGTCCTTGCGAGGCTCGACGGTCCCTACCGCGAGCACGTAGCGTCCCGCCCAGGGCGGCAGGACGGCGCGCGCCCTGTCGGGAGCCACCGAACCGGCGGCCGGCGCGACGACCCCGTGATAGACGGGGCGGACCCGCTCTGGAGGGACCCCGAGAAACTCGCTCACCTCCTGCGCCACGAACTTCGACGGCGTGTGGACCCACGCCCCGCGCAGGACTGCTTTGCGGATGAGCTCCGGGTAGGCGCGGCTGGCAGGTTCGACGAGATCGGGGAAGTGGACGGGCGTCAGGTCGTGGACCGTTACGACCATGGCAGCCTTGCGCGCCGGAGGCACCACGAAGTTCGTGCCGTGCACGACGTCCACTGGCCCGATGAACATCTCGACCGGGGGGAAGGCCCACCGCGCCCAAGCCTTGTGCAACGGCCGGGCGGGCATCGGCCTCTCGAGCGCCGAAACCCCCTCCGGGAGCTGCCCTTTTATCCCATGCCTGCGGCGCCAGCTGATGGCGAATGCCCCGACGTCGAGGTCTGGTAGGAGGGCGAGGGCCCGCAGGGCGCGCCAGCAAAACTCGCCCACGCCGGCTCGAGGCGTGAGCAGCGGGGTGGCGTCGAGCGCTACCCGGAGCCGCCGGTCACGCGATCGTGGTGCGCTCGCGGCCATCCCCAACGTTGGCACACGTCATACCGGGGCGGGCAAGATCGCTAGGGCCTATGAGAGTGGACCAGTACCTCCCCGACTTGGCGGTCCACGACGCCATCGGCAACCACGTGCTCCTGGTGGACGAGGCGCTCCGGGAAGCCGGCTACGGCACACGCATCTGGGCCGAGAGGATCCACCCGGCACTGCTGTCGCGGGCCTCACCTTTCGCCGAGGACCGGCCGGGCGGCGAAGACCGCTTGCTCGTGTACCACTGCTCGACAGGTTCGGAAATGGCCTCAGCGCTCGCAAAAAGGGCCAACAACGGCGAACGGCTCCTCTTGTACTACTACAACATCACGCCCGCCAGGTACTTCATGCGCTGGGACCGCAAGACGGCCCTGGCTCTGGGGCTCGCACGCGCCGAGCTCGCCACGCTCGCGCCGGACGTCGAACTTGCGATGGCCATCTCTTCGTTCAACCAACGCGAGCTCACCTCGGCCGGGTATGCCCGCACGGCGCTCTGCCCACTGCTCGTCGACCTCGGGGCGTACGGCCGGCCACCGAACGAAAAGACCCTTGCCCGCCTGCGAAAGCGGCGGAAGGGGTCCGGGGCGCAGTGGTTGTTCGTCGGGAGGCTTGCGCCAAACAAGTGCCAGCACGACGTGATCGGCGCGTTCGCCGCTTACAGGCACCTCTGGGACCCCCGTGCAAGGCTGGCACTGGTCGGCAGGACGAGCTCGGAAAGGTACCGTTGGGCGCTCGAACGGCTCGCCCACCGGTTGGGCCTCGGTGACAGCCTCGAGATCATCGACTCGCTCGAAAGCGACGACGCTTTGGCTTACTGGGCGGTCGCCGACGTTTTCGTATGTCTTTCGGAGCACGAAGGCTTCTGCGTACCGCTGCTGGAAGCTATGACGCTCGGGGTACCGGTGGTTGCCTACTCCGCAACCGCCGTCCCTGAGACTCTCGGGGGCGCGGGCATCCTGCTTGACCACAAGGGGCCAGAAGAAGTCGCGCTGGCGGTCCGGGAAGTGTGCCGGCCGGGCGGGCGCCGTGAGGAGCTGGTGGCCGCCGGGAAGGCAAGAGCTGCCGACTTCTCTTTGGAGCGGAGCACAGCGGCACTGCTCGGGGTCCTTGCCGCACTTTGAGGAGAGGTAAGAGCTCCGGGGCAACGCTAGGTTCGCGGCCAATGCCCACAACCGGACTTCGCGGGTTCACGGTTGCGGTCACGGCCGACCGGCGCCGGGAAGAACAGGCGGCCCTCCTCGAGCGCAGCGGCGTGCAGGTCAGGATGTTCCCCCTGTTGGCGACACACACCGAAGCTACCGGCGCGCTGAGAGGGCTGACGGAGCGGCTTATCAGTTCCCCGCCGGACCACCTCGTCGCCAACACCGGTTACGGCGTGCGCACCTGGTTCGCCCTGGCGGCGGAGTGGGACATCAAGGACGAGCTCGTCGCGGCCTTGAAAGGCCGCACCTCCATCGCCGCCAGAGGCGCAAAAGCCCTCGGCGAGCTGCGCAAAGCGGGCTTGGATGCGTCGTACAAAGCACCCGGTGAAACCCTGGCGGAGGTTGTCGACCATCTTGTGTCGGAGGGCATTGGAGGCAAGTCACTGGTACTGCAGCTGCACGGCGAACCGTCAGAAGGCGCCGTCGCCAGGTTGCGCGAGGCGGGCGCCGAGGTCACCTGCGTCCCCATTTACCGGATGGGAGCCGGTGGTGAAACGATTGCCCAGGCCCTTGCGAGAGAGGTGGTCGAGGGCTCTGTCGACGCCGTCACCTTCACGGCGGCGCCGCAGGTGGAGGCCATCGCGCGCTCGGCGCAGGCCAACGGTCTGGCCGGCCGCCTCTTGAACGCCATCAACTACGAAGGGGTCACGGCGGCGTGCATCGGGGAGGTCTGCGCCGGCGCCGCTCGGTCCTTCGGGGTCGAAGCCCCGCTCGTGCCCGAGCACGCACGCCTCGGGTCCCTCGCCACCTCTGTCGCGTCTCACTTCGAGCGCCGCAAACTGCTGCTCTCGGGAGAGAGCGGGCCGGTGAGGGTTTCAGGCGCCCTCGTGGAGGTGGGCAAAGGGGAGCGCTGGCTCGAACCACCGGGGCAGCGGGCGCTGCGAGTGATAGCGGCCGGGCACGGTGCTCGGGGCGCAATGGTCGACAACGGCTCTACCGGGGCAACTCTGCAAGAGCTACGCCACCTTTCGCGTACCCTAGACGGGGCGCTCGAGATCACCGGGGACCGCTGCCGGCTCTTGCTGCTGCCTCCGGCGTGAGCACGGGGGCCGTCTAGACGGAGGCGATCGCGACGACCGCGCTGCGGTCGAGGGATGCAAAGTCGCCAGCGACACCCGCCCCCAGGACCGCGACGCCGTCGATGTCCTCTGCGGCCACAAGCTTGCCAGAGGCGGCGCCACCGAAGAAAAAGGCCTGGCCTTCGGACGAAACGACGTAGTAGCCGTTGGCCCCTGCAGCGATACCGACGACGTCTTGTCCCACCCTCCCCTCCAAAGAGCCGAGGTTTGCGGCGTCCCCGAAACCGTAAACCTGCCCGCTGCGGGTGACGAGCCAGTACCCCTTCCCGTCGTGCGTGGCAGCCATGCCGACGACAGGTTGGGAAACCGTCAAGGGCAGGTCGGGGCCGAAGTAGCTTGCGTCCCCGAAGGAATATACGTTGCCACCGCTCGTCGTCAACCAGTAACCCCTGCCGTCGGGGGTGGCCGTTATCGCGCTCACCTGGTTGGCTGCATTGCCGGCGCCTGTGTTGCCCGCTACGCCTGCGTCACCGGCAGCGCCACCGCCGCCTGCGAGCGAGCCCAAGCGACGAGCCCCGCCGAAGCTGTAGACGTCGCCGTTGCTCGTCGCGAGCCAATAGCCCCGCCCGCCGGCGGAACGCGCCATCCCGACAAAGTCGGTGCCCTCGTGCAGGCCGGCCGCCGAGCCGTAGAAGTGCGCGTCCCCAAAGGAGAATACGCCTCCGTCGGCGGCGACTTCCCAGTACCCGCCACCATCGGACGTGGGCACGATGCCGACAATCGGCTTAGCGAGGTGGAGGTTCTCCGCCGAACCGCGGTACCCGCCGCCCCCAAAGGCGAGGATCTGCCCGCGGGCAGTGGCCTCCCAATAGCCGTGGCCGGCATAAGCGCTCACGTTCACCTGCTCGACATGACCGGGCAGGTCGATCGTCACCAGGGCCGTCGCCGGCCCGGTGACCGTAGGCATGAATGTCACGAACAGGTGGCATTGCCTCCCGGCTCCCGCTGCGCACGACGGCGTGACCAACCAATCGCCTTTGTCCCCCGCCACATGCGCACGGGCCCTGAAGGCGGCACCCGGGTCGCTCACCGTCAACATCGCGGTGTTGGCGACGGCCGGCACAGTACCTATCTGTACCGCCCTCGGGGAGACGAGGGCCGGCGCCTGCCTGGGCAAGACGAAATCGAGGCGCCCCGGGGGGCCGGAGCTGAACAATTCCGTCATCGAGGTGACGCCGCCGACCTTCGCCGCCCCGGCGCCCATCGCCGGGTGCGGTCCGTAGTTGCCGAGGATGTTTTCCCGGTGGTCCCAGCAGCCGCCGGCATGCGCGTTGGCGCAGTCCAGGTTGGGGGACCCGTACCCGTCGTCGTACATCCAGTCGTAGTCGGCGAGCAACGCGGTCTCTTCGCCGCCTGCCCAGTTGGAGCCCCAGGCGACGCCCGACGGCCCGGTGGGATCGGTGTCCTCGGAAGCGCCGTGGGCGGCGAGGGAGTCGAGCTGGCTCGAGAGCCCCTCAAAACCGGGCAGGCCCCGGTCGACCCGCTCGAGGTCGGCGAGCACGAGCAGCTGCTCGGGGACGGTCAGGTTGTCGTAATAAGGCGGCAGTTCGAGCGGCCCAACCTCCTCGGCGGCTCGCGCCCTGTCGATCGCCTCGACTACAGCGAGCTCGCATCCTTGCCCCGGCCCGGCGCTGCAGGCCTGCGCCATAACAGCAGTGCGCGGGATGTTCTCGGGCGGGTTGACCTCCGTTGCGGCGCCCGCATTGGTGAGAGCAGCGGAAGTCAGGAGCAATGAAGCGGGTAGCGACGCGAAGACGGCAAGTGTTAGCCGGCCACCACTGCGAGGGTTCTTCCAACCTCCGCTAGCGCGCGCTGGTAGAAAGCCCATTGCGTTTTTCGCCTCCGGTCTGCCCGAATCCTGATAACTAACCTGTCGGGCCTGGTGGGTATGGCCTTTAGAGGACCAAGGACCTGTTCGCAGTTCCGGCAGTTAACGAAAAACGTTCAGAACGCACGGGCGATGTGAACCCAACTACATGGGCTGGGCAAGGAATAATTGTGGACAGGAGAAGGATGACCAAGCCCGCCCGCCCCCAGCCCTTTGGCGCGCCTCGCCAGCGGAGGGCCTCATTTGCCCGGCTCACGGCCCTGGTTGCGACTGCTGTGGCCGCACTTCTGGCGACAGGGGGGCTGCAGCTTTTCCACGTCGACCGGGCGAAGCACCTTGTAGCCCTCGGCCCTCATGCTGAGCTACCTATTGCCGCAGGAGCAACGAGTGTCGCTACCCAAGGCTCGGTGGTCAGTGGCCGCAGTGGGAAGCCGCGGTCCTCGGTCAGGCCCACCCCGGGCCCGCCGTCCCCCACGACGACGACCACGACCCTCCCGGTGCCGAGAGTCACCTCCTTCAGCCCGGCCAACGGTGCGCACGACGTAGGTTTCAAGGCGCCCATCACCATCCGGTTGTCGCAACCGCCCCAGGCACGCGGCCCGTTACCCGTCCTGTACCCGCAGGTCCAGGGTGTTTGGTCGGTACATGGCAGGACGCTCAGGTTCGTGCCTTCCGTTGGCTACGAACCATGGGCCACAGAGGTCGTACGGGTCCCAGAGGGGCTCGCCGCACCGCTCAAGTTCAAGTTCGACGTCGTCGGCGTGGGCGTCCCTCGGGCAGAGGAGCTCTTTGCCGAGCTCAAGTACATCCCCCTCAGGTTCGGCCCGACCCCCGCTTCGTCGAGCCTCGACGCCGAGTCGGCCGTGGCCGACCTCGTCTCTCCTTTGCAACAGCCCGGGATCTTCACCTGGCGCTACCCCGACATCCCGGCGACCCTGTCTGATCTTTGGTCCGCCACCCGGTACAACGTCATCCTGCAAGGCGCGATCATGCACTTCGAACAGCGCGAGAACCTGCCCGTCGACGGCCTGATGGGCCCACTCGTGTGGAAGGCGCTGTCCACGGCCATCGCAGACCGCGCGGTCGACGCGGCGCCGTACGACTTCCTAATGGTGAGCGAGACCGTGCCCGAGGCGCTCGTGGTCTGGCGCGACGGTAAGGACATCTACCAAACCCCCGCCAATACGGGGGTTTACGGAGCCGTCACCCCGGTCGGCACATGGCCGGTGTACCTCCGGTTCGTCAGCACGACCATGGTCGGGACTGACCCCGACGGCTACCACTACGACGTCACGGACGTGCCTTGGGTCGCCTACTTCAATGGTGGCGATGCCGTCCACGGCTACTGGCGGTACAGCTATGGGTACCCCCAGAGCAACGGGTGCGTCGAACTGCCGGTCAGCAACGCCCAGACGGTCTGGTCGATGGACCCGATCGGCACCCTCGTAAACGTCAACAGCTGAAGCGCGGGCGCGCCCAGGAGCAGCCTTCAGCGCATTTCTCGTGCGGCCGGCCGGTTGTTAGCCGGGTCTGGCGCGCACCAACTCCGTTAGTTGCCCCGTCCGAGCGGGGTCGCGCAGCGCCGCAAGGCCGGACCGCGAAGATCCGGCATTTTGAGAAAGGACAGCACAATGAACACGAGGACCGGGATAGCACTGAGCGCGGCTGTCGCCGCCGCATTGGGGCTGGCCGCCCTGGGCGGGGCTGCGTCGAGCGCGGGTGCGGCGAGCAAGGCCGGGGCGGCGAGCAAGACGGCCGCGCTTTCTGCCGGCGTCGCCCCGAAATGCCAGACAGGAGCCCCGACGGTAACGGTCGACGGCAACGGCGCTGCCACGGGCACCCCTGACGAAGCCGTCCTATCGCTCGGCGTGCAGACGGCGGCGGCAAACGCAGCCGCGGCCATAAATAACAATAATTCGAAGGCAAACGCCTTATTGGCAACCCTCGAAGCAAATGGTGTCGCCAAGGCCGACCTGCAGACATCGGGCCTCTCCATCAACCCCAACTACAACAGCAACGGCACCGTTATAACGGGTTACCAGGTCACCAACGACATAACCGTCACCCTGCACGACTTGGCTATCGCAGGGACCGTCATCGACGACGCTGCGACGGCCGCCGGCAACGCCGTCCGGGTGGACGGGATAACCTTCGCAGTACAGGACGAGACGGCCTTGCTCGCCCAAGCACGCGCAGCGGCTGTGCACCAGGCAGTCGGGCAGGCGCAGGCGATGGCCGTCGCCGCCGGTATGGTTCTCGGGCCATTGTGCTCGCTCCAGGACAACACCTCGCTGCCATCCCCCTTGCCTGCGTTCGCCTCCGGCGTACCAGCGGCGTCGATGACGCCGGTCGAAAGCGGCACGCTTCAGGTCACAGCCGACGTCACGGCCGTCTACGAGCTCGACGTCGCCACGACCAGCTCCACTTCGTGAGGTAAATGAGGCGTTTGCGCCGCCGCCGCCGTCCTGCGATGTTGGCGTGATGACGGCACCGGCTCCCCCCTTGCTCAGTTTCGCCAGCGACAACACCGCCCCCGCTCACCCCAAGGTCCTGGAGGCCCTTGGGGCGGCCAACAGCGGCACCGCGTTGCCCTACGGGGCGGACCCGTGGACCGAGCGGGCGCAGCAACGGTTCGCGACCTTGTTCGGGCCCGAGATCGAGGTGCTTTTTACTTATGGCGGCACCGGAGCGAACATCGTGGCGCTGCAAAGCCTGCTGGCGCCTCACGAAGCAGTCATCTGCCCTGTCAACGCTCACATAAACGTCGACGAGTGCGGCGCTCCCGAACGCTTCGTCGGGGCAAAGCTCATTGCAGTCCCCGCTCCCGAAGGCAAGCTCTCGCCCGATGTCATCCCCGCCTTGATGCAGGGGCTCCACGACGAGCACAACGCCCGGCCCAGGGTCGTCGCTATCAGCCAGTCGACCGAAGTGGGGACCCTTTACACGGTCGAGGAAATCACCGAACTGTCTCGCGTCGCCCACGAAAACGGCCTGATCGTCTACGTCGACGGTGCGCGGATCGCCAACGCTGTAGCGGCACTTGGCCGGCCCATCCGCCAGCTCACCCGGGACGCCGGGATAGACGTCGTAACCTTCGGCGGCACCAAAAATGGGCTCGTTTACGGCGAGGCGCTCGTTTTCCTCAGGCCGGAGCTGGCCATGCGAGCGCGCTACGCGAGGAAGCAGGCGGCTCAGCTCGCTTCCAAGATGCGCTTCATAGCGGCCCAGTTCGACGCCCTGCTTACCGACGACCTGTGGCTTTCGAACGCAGCTCACTCCAACCAGATGGCGGCGGCGCTGGCGGAACGGGTCTCGCAGATCCCTCAGGTCGAAGTGGCGCACCGGGTCGAGGTCAATAGCGTGTTCGCGCGCCTGCCGGCGGCCGCGATAAGCGTTCTCCAGGAATGGTCGTTCTTCTGGCCCTGGGACCCGAAGCAAAACCTCGTCCGCTGGATGACTAATTTCGCCACCACCGAGGAAGACGTGGACCGCTTCGCCGACGGCGTCAGCTACTTCGCCACGAGCCACGCTCCGTGAGCGAGCGGTTGCGCCAGCCATCATCACGCCGGCACTTGGGGGCCCCGAGGAGCTCTGCCACCCGAAGCCGGCACCGGCTGCCGGCCATGGTCAGCCGGCGGCCGGCCCGAACCTGTAGACGCGGCCTGTGGAAGAAATGAGCGAGTAGCCCGACCTCCCATTGGCGATGATGCCGACGATGCCCCCGGGGCTGACCTTGCCGAGCGAGCCGTAAAAGTGGGCGTCACCGAAGCTGAACACGCCGCCGTCGGCCCCAACGAGCAAGTACCCCCTGCCATCGGCGGTGGCAAGCATGGCGACGATGCGGCTGTTCAGGTGCTTGTGGGCCAATGAACCGTAAAAGCGGGCGTCACCGAAGCTGAACACGCCGCCGTCGGCCCCAACCAGCCAGTAGCCATCGCCGTCCGGCGTGCCGAAGATGCCGACGACGCCCTGGCGGAGATGTTTGCCCCTGAGCGACCCGTACAAGTGCGCATCGCCGAAGGCGTACACGGCCCCGGACCGGCTGACCAGCCAGTAGCCGCGGCTGTCAGCTGTGCGGGCGATGCCGACTATGAAGCTGCCCGGGGTGAGCGCCCCGGCCGAGCCGGCCCCGGGCGCCAGGGAGCCGTAATAGTGGGCGTCGCCGAAAGCGTAAACCGCCCCGGCCGCAGTGACGAGCCAATAGCCCTTGCCGTCGCTGGTCGAGCCGACCGCTACCATCCTGACTGGGGGGACGGCCGCGTTCTCCGAGCCGTAGTAGGCGGCACCGTTGTGACATGCCAGCCGACCGGTGCTCGTGAGCGCCCAGTACCCCTCGCCAGTGGGCGTCGCGGCCACGCCGCCGCCCGAGGTCACAGGTGCCCGGGCCGGCGCGGTACCGGCGGGGGGAGGCGCCGGCGAAGGGGGGCTGACCGGAGCCGCTGGGACGGTCGTTGGCGGGGTCACGACGCCCCCACCGGCCCCGCTGCTCGCCCCAGGACCGCTGCCGGAAGGCGCACCCGTGCCGCCCGTGCCGCCCGTGCCGCCCGTGCCGCCCGTGCCGCCCGTGCCGCCCGTACCGCCTGTGCCGCCCGTACCGCCCGTGCCGCCGGCCCCGCCCGTTCTACTCGTGATAACCCAGTCGAACCCGGCCGAGCCGGCGTTGCCCAGGTTGTCGGTGGCGGTGAGGGTGACGATGTAGCTGCCGGCCGTCGTGGGGGTACCCGAGATGGCGCCGGTGCTCGCAGCAATGCTCAGCCCGGGAGGCAGGCCCGTAGCGGTCCAGGTGAAGCTGGCACCCGAGGCAACGTCTGTCGCAGTGGCGGTGAGGACGTTTATGGCCGTGGCCGCAACATCGGACTGGCTGCCCGGGCTTGTGACTGCTACCGAGGCCGTCCCCCCAGCGACGGACCAGATGAAGGTGGCCGAGCCGGCGTAGCCGAGGTTGTCGGTGGCGGTGACGGTCACGCTGTAGACCCCCGCGGTCGTCGGGGTGCCTGTGACCGTCCCGCTCGAGGCGTCGATGGAGAGCCCGGTGGGCAGGCCCATAGCCGACCAGGAAACGATGTTGCCCCCCGCCGAGTCGGTGGCGGCGAGGCCGAGGGCGGTGATGGCGGCGCCAGCCGCGTTTGACTGGGCGCCCGGGTTGGTGACCGAGACCGAGCCGGTGACAGTCCAGGTGAAAATGGCGGCCCCGGCATCACCGAGGTTGTCGGTGGCGGTGACGGTGACGCTGTAGACGCCCGCTGTCGTCGGCGTGCCCGTGACCGCCCCGCTTGAGCCGTCCATGGAGAGGCCGGCGGGCAGGCCCGTAGCCGACCAGGAGACGATGTTTCCCCCGGCCGAGTCGGTGGCGGCGAGGCCGAGGGCAGCGATCGCTGAGCCTGCCGCGCTCGACTGGGCGCCCGGGTTGGTGACCGAAACCAAGCCCGTGACAGTCCAGGTGAAGCTGGCGGCGCCGGCGTAGCCGAGGTCGTCGGTTGCGGTGACGGTCACCTCGTAGCCCCCCGCCGTTGCAGGGGTGCCGGAGATGGTGCCGCTCGCCCCGTTGAGCGAAAGCCCAGGGGGCAGGCCGGTAGCCGACCAGGAGCTGATGGTGCCCCCGGCCAGGTCGGTGGCAGCAAGGTCGACAGCGGTGATGGCAGTACCAACGGCGCTCGACTGGGCACCCGGGTCGGTGACGGAAACCAAGCCGGTCACGGACCATGTGAAGCTGGCCGAACCCGAGAGGCCCAAGCTGTCGGTGGCAGTAACGACCACGCTGTAGACGCCGGCTGTCGTCGGGGTGCCGGTGACCACCCCGCTCGAGGCGTCGAGGGAGAGACCGGCGGGCAGGCCGCTCGCCGACCAGGAGCCGATGGTGCCCCCGGCTAAGTCGGTGGCGACGAGGTCGAGGGCCGCAACAGCGGTACCCACCGCGCTCGACTGGGCGCCGGGGCTCGTGACAGCGACGGAGCCGGTAACCGTCCAGGTGAAGGTGGCCGAGCCCGACAGGCCCAAGCTGTCGGTGGCCGTTACGGTGACCTGGTAAGTCCCCGCCGTTGCCGGGCTGCCGCTGATGGTGCCGTTGGCACCGTCGAGGGAGAGCCCGGCGGGCAGGCCGGTGGCTGACCAGGAGCTGATGGTGCCCCCGGCCGAGTCGGTGGCAGCGAGGTCGACGGCCGTTATGGCAGTCCCTACGGCGCTCGACTGAGCGCCCGGGTTGGTGACCGAGACCGAGCCGGTGACAGTCCAGTCGAACGTGGCCGCACCGGCGTAGCCGAGATTGTCGGTGGCGGTGACAGTGACGCTGAAGACGCCGGCGGTCGCCGGGGTGCCGGAGATGGTGCCAGTGGCCCCATTGAGCGAGAGCCCGGCTGGCAGGCCGCTGGCCGACCACGAGACGATGCTGCCGCCAGCCGAGTCGGCGGCGGCGAGGTCGAGGGCCGCTATGGCAGCGCCGTCGGCACCCAGCTGGCTGCCCGGGTTGGTGACAGAAACCGAGCCGGTGATAGTCCAGCCGAAGGTGGCCGCCCCGGCGTAGCCGAGGTCGTCGGTGGCGGTGACGGTGACGGTGTAGACGCCTGCGGTCGTGGGGGTGCCGGTTACGGCCCCGCTCGACGTGCCGATGGAGAGCCCGGCGGGCAGGCCGGTCGCCGACCAGGAGGCGATGGTGCCGCCAGCCGAGTCGGCGGCGGCGAGGTCAAGGGATGTAATGGCGGTACCAGCGGCGTCCAGCTGGCTGCCCGGGTTGGTGACGGCCACCGAGCCTGTGACAGTCCAGGTGAACGTGGTGGCGCCGGCGTAACCGAGGTTGTCGGTGGCGGTGACGGTGACGCTGTAGACCCCGGCGGTCGTCGGGGTGCCTGTGACGGTGCCGCTCGAGGTGCCGATGGACAGGCCCGCGGGCAGGCCGCTGGCCGACCAGGAGCCGATGGTGCCCCCGGCCGAGTCGGTGGCGCCCAGGTCAAGGGCGGTGATGGCAGTACCCACGGCGCCCGATTGGCTGCCCGGGTTGGTGACGGCCACTGAGCCGGTGATCGTCCAGGTGAAAATGGCGGCCCCTGCATAGCCCAGGCTGTCAGTAGCCGTGACGGTGACGCTGTAGACGCCGGCTGTCGTCGGGGTGCCGGAGACCGCCCCGCTCGAGGTGCCGATGGAGAGCCCGGCGGGCAGGCCGGTCGCCGACCAGGTGCTGATGGTGCCCCCGGCGGCGTCGGTGGCGGCGAGGTCGAGGGCGGGGATGGCCGCGCCGGCGGCGTTCAGCTGGCTGCCCGGGTTGGTGACAGAAACCGAGCCGGTCACGGACCAGGTGAAGCTGGCCGCGCCTGACAGGCCCAGGCTGTCGGTGGCGGTGACGGTGACCTCGTATGTCCCCGCCGTGGTCGGGGTGCCGGTGATGGCGCCGGTGGCCCCGTTGAGCGAGAGCCCGGCAGGAAGGCCGATGGCCGCCCAGGAGGCGATGCTGCTCCCTTCCGAGTCGGTGGCACCTAAGTCGACGGCGCTGACGGCGGTACCCACGGCGCTCGACTGGGGGCCCGGGTTGGTGACTGTGACCGAGCCCGTGACGGCCCAGGTGAAGCTGGCCGAGCCCGACAGGCCCAGGCTGTCGGTGGCGGTGACGGTGACCTCATATGCCCCTGCCGTTGTCGGGGTGCCGGTGATGGTGCCGGCCGCCGCGTTGAGCGAGAGCCCCGCAGGCAGGCCGGTGGCCGACCAGGTGCTGATGGTGCCCCCGGCGGCGTCGGTGGCGCCGAGGTCGAGCGCGGTGATGGCAGTACCCACCGCGCTCAGCTGGCCGCCCGGGTTGGTGACGAGGACCGAGCCGGTCACGGACCAGGTGAAGTTGGCCGAGCCGGACAGGCCCAGGTTGTCGGTGGCACTGACACTTACCGCGTAAACGCCTGCGGTGGTCGGGGTACCGGTGATGGTGCCGGTGGCCCCGTTGAGCGAGAGCCCGGCCGGCAAGCCGGTGGCCGACCAGGAGACGATGCTGCCCCCGACCGAGTCGCTGGCTCCGAGGTGGAGGGCGGTGACCGCAGTACCCACGGCGCTCGACTGGGCACCCGGGTTGGCGACCGAAACAGCGCCGGTGACTGTCCAGGTGAAGGTGGCGGCGCCGGCGTAGCCCCCGGTGTCGGTGGCGGTGACGGTGACCTCATATGCCCCCGCCGTGGTCGGGGCACCGGTGATGGTGCCGGTGGCCCCGTCGAGCGAGAGCCCGGCGGGCAGGCCGGTGGCCGACCAGGAGCTGACGGTGCCTCCGGCCGAGTCGCTGGCGCCGAGTGGCAGGGCGGTGATGGCCGTGCCCACCGCGCTCAGCTGGTTGCCCGGGTTGGTGACAGAGACCGAGCCGGTCACGGACCAGGTGAAGCTGGCCGCGCCCGACAGGCCCAGGCTGTCGGTGGCCGTGACCGTGACGCTGTAGACGCCGGCCGCTGTCGGGGTGCCAGTGATGGTCCCGTTGGCCCAGTTGAGCCAGAGCCCGGCGGGTAGGCCGGTCGCCGACCAGGTGCTGATGGTGCCCCCGGCCGAGTCGGTGGCGGCGAGGTCAAGGGAGGTGATGGCGGTCCCCACTGCGCTCAATTGACTGCCCGGGCCCGCCACGGAAACCGAGCCGGTGACTGTCCAGGTGAACGTAGTCGCGCCGGCATAGCCAAGGCTGTCGGTGGCGGTGACGGTGACGCTGTAGACGCCGGCGGTCGTCGGGGTGCCGGTGATCGTGCCTGTCGCCCCGTCGAGCGAGAGCCCGGCGGGCAGGCCGGTCGCCGACCAGGAGCCGATGGTGCCTCCGGCCGAGTCGGCGGCGCCGAGCGAAAGCGCGGTGATGGCGGTACCCGCGGCGCTCAGCTGGGCGCCCGGGTTGGCCACGGCCACCGAGCCTGTGATCGTCCAGGTGAAGGTAGCCGCGCCGGCAAAGCCCATGCTGTCGGTGGCGGTGACCGTGACGCTGGAGACGCCGGCGGTCGTCGGGGTGCCGGAAATGACGGCGGTCGCCCAGTTGAGCCAGAGCCCGGCGGGCAGGCCGCTCGCCGACCAGGTGGTGATCGTGCCCCCGGCCAAGTCGGTTGCGCTCAGGTCGAGGGCCGTGGCGGGAGAACCGACGGCGCCCAATTGGCTACCCGGGTCGGTGACGGCCACCGATCCGGTGACCGTCCAGGTGAAGGTGGCGGCGCCGGCATAGCCCAGGTTGTCGGTGGCGGTGACGGTGACGGTGTAGACGCCCGCTGTTGCCGGGGTGCCCGTGACCGCCCCGCTCGAGGTGCCGATCGAGAGCCCGGCGGGCAGGCCGCCGGCCGACCAGGAGACGATGGTGCCCCCGGCCGAGTCGGTTGCGCTCAGGTCGAGGGCGGTGACGGGAGAACCGACGGCGCCCAATTGGCTACCCGGG
>DATJMJ010000207.1:0-4381 GCA_035508795.1 Acidimicrobiales bacterium | reverse complement strand
GCGCCGTACGCGATCCTCCCACTCAACTTCGTCAAGCCATTTGGATAGGGGGTCCACGCAGCCTTCCTTCTCAAGCCTCCCAGGCCCCCGCTCACCCGGGCCCATGAGGAAAGCCGCTGCGTAGTCTTCGTCGCTCACGTGCGTGGTTAGGGGTACCTTGCCGTCCGGGCCGGCTTCTGCGGGCTCGAGTTTTCGTTGGAGGGCTTCGACGCGTTCGCCATCTTGTACTTCCTTTCTGAAGCCCGTGTGGGCTGCCTAGCTCTGGGGCCCGCGCCCCATCCGAGGGCGGAGCCTCCTTTTTGGGGATAGTTGGTGCGTGCCTTGGAGGCGGCAGCGACAAGGCCAACAAAGATGACGGTGCCGCCGCCGACCGGGGTTTCGTTCGCGCGAGGTGACTATTTATCCTTCTCAGCCATGTCCGTTATCTTTCGTATCATTTGATATGCGCTCAGCCTCGAATCAAGACGGAGATGAGTGCGGCTGGTGCCGTCCAGCGAGGCCAGCGCCCTTATGGCGGCCTCCTCGGTAGCTCTATTTATTAGGTCGATGTTCGAATACGGGCCTTGTTCGGGATCTTCACAGTCGCGACCTGGTTCCAGAAGGTTGCGGTAGCCCCAGCCCCGGCCGACATCAATTCACCGTGCGAGTCGATCGACGACTTGGTAGACCAAGACCCGAAGTTGAGCGTTACAAAGAAAGCGATCGCCTGGAGGTCGCAGCGCTGGGGAGACGTTCGAGTTGGCGCATACGTTGCCGCCCTCTGCGACCCACCGAGCGCTGTGCGGCGACTCTACGAGCAGGTGGTCAGGTGGTTTGCTGACCAGAGCCCGCTGGTGACCGCGAAACGGCTGTCGTCGAGTTATCAGAAGAGCGCTTGAAGAGGTCGTCAGCGGCTGCCTCCGTCGGACGCCGCCCTTGTAGGGGTTTTAGGAGTCACGCTGGTGCCGCCACTCGGCGATGTTGGAGCTGTAGAGGCTTTCACGGCGCAAGAACGCCCCGCGCTCGGTCTTTGGGAGCTGGTTGTAGCGGACCAGCGTCTCTGCCTTGTACCGGGCAGAGAACTGCTGCCGACGTGCCTTGGCTGGGATCTCCGGCTCAGGGTCAGGACCCTGCCCCGAGCTTTCCCTAGCGCGTCAATAGAGTGTGCGATGGTGTCGGTTGCCATCGTCGGGAGCACCGTTCCCGCCCTCTAGTGATTGGGCGCTACTAGGTGTCACAAGATCTTGACACGGAGGGTCACTCGGTGGGGTCATCGCAACGGGTACAAGTTGTCACAGGGCGGTCCTGCTGATAGCGTAGTCCAGAAGACGGAACGTTGTCCAGTATTTCGGACAAGGGGGACTATGCGACCAGGCGTGCCCGGTCGTACCGGGATAGGTCGTTCCCGCTCCTGGCGGGGGACAGGGATGACGGAGCGTGCACGTGGGTCAGGCTTCCGTGCCCCGGCACGGCCCCGGCGGAAGTAGTAAAAGCAGCGATGGTCAGCGGGTCGTCCAGCACTGATATCGTCGTCGATGCCGGCGCGGTCCAGGGTGAACTTCCCCGGCTCTGGGCAAGCGTGGGTTTCGACGAGCTCAACTGGACCTACACGCCACGAGGTAGGGACCTCCTGGGCCGCTTGGCTGAGGCCGAGAACGGACCATACCTCGTCCGCAGCCACAACATGTTCACCAGCGGGACCGGGATGGGCCTACCGCACTGGAGCGCGGGGAACGTCTACCACGAGCGGGAAGACGGGAGCGTCTGGCACGATTTTCAAGTCCTCGACCGGGCTTACGACGCCGTCGTCGAGGCCGGTCATGTGCCGATCGTGGAGCTGGGTTTCACACCGAGGGCGCTCGTCCCCGATGACGCCGAAGGTCGCCTTGAGTTCGCTCCCGGCCCCAGCCAGTACACCATTTATGAAGCCGGGGCTTGGTCTTTTCCACCGAGGGATCTTGGCCGGTGGGCGGCCCTTGTGGCCGCCACGGCCGAGCACTACCGGGCGCGGTATGGCAGCGCCCGCGTCGCGGAGTGGCGCTGGGAGGTCTGGAACGAACCGGATATCGCTTACTGGCGGGGGACGCGTCAGGCGTACTTCGAGCTTTACCGGGCTAGTGCCGCGGCCGTCCGCGAGGTAATCCCCGGGGCGCTCGTGGGCGGGCCGGCCACCACGGGAGACCTCCGGCGCCAGCCTGGCCTGCCGGCCCATGGCCCGAGTTTCCTGGCGGATTTCCTGGACTTTTGCGTGGCCGAGGCCCAACCGCTCGATTTTGTGAGCTTCCATACCAAAGGCGCCTACTTCTTTCCTGTCCGCAGCTACCTGCCGCCCGGCCGGCTTTCCGAGCCGCAATCGCCGTCCATGGTCAAGATGCTGCGCGAAATCAGAGCGTCCCTTGCCGAGGTCGCCAAACGGCCTTCCTTGGCGGGCACCGAGTGCCTGGCCGACGAGTGCGACGCCTCCGTGCCGGCGCACCTGGGCCGTTTCGACAACAGCAACTTTGCTTACCGCAATTCCGAATACTTCCCGGTCTTCCAGTGCGCATTGATGAAGAAGCTGCTCGACATCGAAGAACCCGGCACGCCCCCGTTGCGGGCGGCAACGGCATGGGCGTTCTACATGGAGGGGGAACGGTGCTTTGAGGGGACACGCAGCCTGGTCACCTACGGCGACGTCCCCAAGCCCGTGCTCAACGCCTACCGGATGCTCGGCCGCCTCGGTAGGTGGCGTCTCCGGGCCTGGTGCCATGATGCCTGGCCCATTTCCCGGGTAGACGAAGACGAGCACGTGCCCGAGGAGGTCGATGTCCTGGCGGCGCGGGGTGAGGACAACCGGGTCGGCGCCCTGGTCTGGCGGCGTTGCGACGACCAGTACGCCGCCGGTACCGCGCACCGCCCCGTGCGAATCGGGTTCCGTGGCCTGGGCCCCGACGCGCTAACGGTGCGCGAATGGCGGGTGGACGCCCACCACAGCAACTCGTACCGCGCCTGGGAAGCGCTCGGAGCACCCGACTACCCGCTCCCCATCCAGATGGCCGAGATGAAGCGGCAGGGTCGGCTCAGCCTGTCAAGCCCCGAACGCAGGGAGGTGCCGGAGGCAGGAGAGCTCACGGTTGGCATAGAGCTCCCGCTCCCGGCTGTCTCGCTGCTCGAACTCGTCCCGGGAGGAGGGCCAGGACAATAGCGCGCCAGGCCAACAACAAAGAGGAGCCTCGCCGGCATGGACGACTAGGGAGGCACCTGGAGGAGGAGGTAAGGCAAATGTCCCGACAGCAAAGGAGAGAAGAGGAGATGCTCCGTAAGTCCCAGAATGCAACGAGGTCGGCCGTCATGAACAAGAGGAAGAGACGCCTAGCCGGTGGAGTGGTAGCTGCGACCGTCGCGGCCACCGCCCTGGTGCCGCTCAGCCAGGCTGCTGCCGCGAGCCCGGTAACGGTCGACGTCGTTTCCAACTTCACATCCAACATCGCCCGCGGGCAGGTTTTGAACACCCTTATCAAGGAGTTCAACGCCGCCCACAAGGGGAGTATCGTCGTCGTCTCCCAGCCGACATCGGACTGGCCGTCCCTCCAGGCCAAGATCCGGATTGAAATCGGGGCTGGGACCCCGCCGGACGTCTTCTTGTACAACTTCAACCCGAGCGATACGACCCTGGAGAAGTACGGGGCCAGCAAGCTGATGAACTGGACGTCGTACCTGGACGGCGACCATGCCTGGAAATCGCGGTTCACTTCCCAGGACCTGGAGACACTCGACACCGGTGGCGACACCTTCGCCATCCCGGACGACCAGTCCTCGACGGCCATCTTCTACCGGAAGGACCTGTTCGCCAAGGCCGGTATCACCGCGTTCCCGACGACCTGGGCCCAAATGTTCACCGATGCGCAGAAGCTCAACAAAACCGGCGTCTCCGCTTTCGTCGAGATGACCGCCGACGATGCCTGGTTGTCGATGAACCAGCTGAGCGCCCTCGACGTCAGTGCCGGGGGTACCAACGCCTATTACGCCACCCATCTGAAGGCGGCGCCCCTCCTCACTGCGGCGACGGAGCTGAAGCAGCTCTTCAGTTATGCTCCCAAGGACGCCGTCGGCGCCAACTATGCCGTGGGCTCCAGTGACTTCACCGACGGGCGGGCCGCCATGGTGATGGACGGCCCGTGGGCTATCAGTTCCATCGTGAGCGACATCCACGACGCGTGCCAGAACGTGGGGGTTGCCGAGGCGCCGACCAACGGCAACGGGGTCGAGAAACCGGGGACGATCATTACCGATGCCCTCACTGTGTGGGCGGCCCGGCGCACGTCGGACACCGCTCTGCAGCAGGCCATCGTCGCCTGGATGAAGTTCTACACCTCCCCCTCCGCGGCGGCGCTGATGGCGACCAAGGGCCAGTTCCCCCTCG
>DATJMJ010000206.1:0-36953 GCA_035508795.1 Acidimicrobiales bacterium | reverse complement strand
CGCCGCCTGGCCCGGGCCCGACGGCCAGCCAGGGCAGGAGGCGGTGGCAGGCGGTGGCGGGGCGTAGCCGGGGCGGCGGGGAGCGGTGTCGCAGGGGAGCGCCGTGGCGGGGAGCGCCGTGGCGGGGGAGCGCCGTGGCGGGGGAGCGCCGTGGCGGGGGAGTGGCGTGGCGGGGGAGTGGCGGGGCCCGGCGGGGGGGGCAACCGGGGTAGCCGGGACGGGGGCTTCAGCGACTGCTAGGACGGGCGACCACTGACCCTGTGCGCGCCACGGTCACGGGCCCGTCCTCGCTCACTGCGACGATCGTTGCCGACGGGTCGTCGAAGCTATAGCGCAACCCGGAAATGTGCCTCGTGCCCCCGAACGCTACGACGGACTCTTCGGCCGTGGTGCTCGGCACCAACCGGACGCCCAGGCGTCGCAGCGCACCCGTCAAGTCGAAGATGGCCGCGCCGTCGACCTGGGACAGGACGTGGCGCAAGGGCGCCAGGTGAGATGCCTTGCGGATCTGGAGCGGTGGCGGGAGCGGCAAACGTTCTTCGAAACGGTCACTCGGCCCGTCGACCGGCCGGTACACGAGGAGGGCGCCGATGCCGAGCGCGCCAAGGTCGTGTACTGCGAAATCGAGCAGGGCTTTCACGACGGCGACGTCGCCCACGAAAGGAGGCGCGGCGACAGCTTCGAGCCACTTGCGCAACGGCGGTTCGAAGTGCCAGGTGACACCCTCCCAACGGAGCAGGCCGAAGTGGCCGACTATGCGGACTGCCCCCGAGGGATGGCGCTGGACGATCGTCGCGTCGAGAGACTGTACGAGCACGACCAGGTCCCGCTCGGAGCCGGCGGGGCGGTCAAAAAGGAGCCACTCGTCACCGCCACCCTCGCCTCGCCCGGCAACACGGCGCACGAGCCAGCTGGAAAGACCGTCGGCGAACCTCCATGGCGCCGTGCCAGGCGCCTTCTCCACCGGGATACGGGCGATGTCGAGTTGGGTCCCGAGCTCCCAATCGTCGGGAGCGGCCCCGGGGTCGATGATGACGCCGTAACTGGGAGCCCGGCGCTCGTGTACTGCCGGGCGCAGGCAACGGTCGACCTCCTGCAGGAGGATGGCGCGCCGGCGCGTGTCGGGGTCCTGCGGCAGCCCGTTTTCGGCGAGCTCCTCGGCGAGGCGCCTGAGCCGGTTGCTATTAGGCGGGGTCGGTTGGAGCTTGGGCGACCGTGCCGCTCCGGCTGAGGGAGCAGGGGCGGTTTCCGGCCCACTGGTGCCTGCCATTGGTGGCAAGTTAGCGTTTTCTCCGTCTGTACGCGGACGGGACTGCCTGGGTTGCTCGCCCCGCAGGCCGCTCGGTGGCGGGGTTTGGGCCGTCGCGGGGGGTTCGGTCGGTGGTGGGCCCGTCAGCTGCCGGTCGGGCGGTGGCAGTTGGCGCAGGTCGGTGATGGGGGCCGTAGGTCGGCGACAGGCTCGTAGGTCGGTGGCCGGGGCCGGTCGGTGGCGCAAACCGGCCTCTTTTGTAACTACTCTGGTCGCGATTGATCATCGCGGGCGCGATACAGCAATAAAAACCACCATTATTCGCGACCAGAGTGCTCGAGCGCGACCAGAGTGCTGGCAAGTAGGGGAAAAAGGCTGCCGTTTCGGCCAAACTCGTCAACGCGCCAGGGCTCAGAGTTTTGCGTCGGAGCGTTCCACTGACGCTACGGCTACCTCGTCACCGGACAGGTTGACGACCGCAGCCGACCGGCGACCGGACAAGTAAAGAGCGAGCTCGGTCGGCGGTCCGCTCAGGACGGCTGTGGGGCCCGAGCCAACTTTGCGCCGCTTGCGCAGTTTTGGGCCAAGTGCCTCCAGCTCGAGCGAAGCGCCATTTAATTGCTTGCCAACCCGCCTCGCGAGGAACCCGCACGTCCGCCAGCAAAGGTCCTCCAACTCCGGTACCTCCGGACGGGGCCCCAACCCGTTGGCGCGTCGCACGTCTTCGTGGTGGACGAAGTACTCGAAGCCATTGATGTAGAGCCTCACCCACGGCAGGCGCCAGGGGACCATGGGTGCCCCGGCGCGGATCCGGGAGATCAATTTGTCGTAACCGAGCGCTATTTCTCCGGTTATGCGGGACGGGCCGGAGCGGTGAAAATGCTCCCTCAGTACCAGGTGGGCAGCAAGCGCGGCCGTCGTCCAGCCTTCGCACAAGGTCGGCGCCCTCGCTCCGAGGCTCTCCATCAGGTCGCAGAGCTGAGCGCGCTCGGTCACATCCAAGGGTTCGGGCACAAGACCAACCTCAGGAGCAATCTTCTCTATTGGCGACAGCCGGAAAACTGCCCATCATCCGATCCTAGTAACCGCGCGCGGGGCAAATTACCACCCGGGCTTGGCGTTGGTGCCGCTCGGCGGATAGGGGCCTTCCATCACCCATATCATTTTGCGCCCGACCTCGCCGGGCGCCCCGACCGAGGCGTCGACTACGGCCGCCAACGCGAAGCCAAGCCTGCGTGCGACGGCTGCGCTCCTTGCGTTGGCCTGGTCGCAATGGATTTCGACCCGCGAAATTCCCGGCAATGCGAGGGCAGCACGGGCGACCGCGCCAGCCGCGAGAGTCATTACCCCGCGGCCCGTCTCGTCGCTCCTCAGCCAATAGCCGATCTCCAAAGCGCCCGGTCCCAACCTGCGGTGGAGGGCGACGCAACCGAGCACCCGCTCCTCTTCGCTCCGGCGTATGACGTACACGTACTCCTCGCCGCTCTCCCACTTCGAGACGACCTCCTCGAGGCGCCGGCGTTGGGCCTCTGTCTCTGCAACCGCCGCCTGAGCCCACGGCAACCACCGGCCGAGATCGGCCAAGCTGTAGCGCACAGAATCCGCAATTTGCGCCGCGTCGCTTATCCGGTGACGCCGAAGCACAAGTGTTGCGACCCTCAGTTCTTCAGGGGGAGCCGGCGGCTCGCGCGCAGAAGAGCTAATTGGTGCCATCTGGCCCGCGGCAATCTTGTCGATCAACCAAAGCGCTTCGAACCGCCGCTCGTAGGGCACAACGACGTGGTCGTGGTAATGGGCGGCGATGATGTTGCAACTGATTGCGGCTTTTGCGAGTTGGCTTGCCACCGCGGCCGTCACACCGATGGCGTCGAGCGACGAGACGGCAGCCAGGCTGATCAAGGCACCGACGAACGTAAACGGCAGCCCGGCCTGTTGGGCCTCTTGCTTTCTCACGAGCAGCGACAACCCTTCTGGTTCGCTGAACGTAGCCTGAGGCACGAGCCCGTCAGGGACAGCCGCCGCTGTGACAAAAACCCATTCGCCGTCGTGCAATCTGGGCCTTAGGCCGTGCTGCAGACAGTTCGCCTGCTCGGGCAGATGGTCGCGGGCTTCGCCCCGAACCCGTCCTCCTTCAGTGGGCTCGCCCATCCCGGTAACGCTACTCAGCGTGCCTCGCACGCGGGGCCGTGCCGGCTCGAGCCGCGATCTGGCGCCGGCAGTTGCGCGGGCATATAGTCCGCCATCCACAGGGAGGTACTCGAATGAGGACGTATTTGCGGCTCCCAGCTGCAGGCCTGCTGTTTTTTGTGAGCGCCTGGCTGCTCATGATCTTTGCCGGGGCTGTCCACCGCCAAGTGGGTACCCGGCCCTTCGGTTATGGGACTGCCCTGGTGGCCACGATCGGGCTCTGGCTCGTGCTCGCCCCGGCTATCGGAGCCGTCAGCAGGAAGCGCAGGTAGCGCAGGTAGCGCAGACAGCCCAGACGGCGCAATAGGCGCAGGTGACGCTGCAGCGCTCTTTCTCCTCCCCGCATGAGGAGCTGCCGCACGCCTTGCGGGCATAGGAGCCGGGGGCGCCGCGCGTGCAAACGCTCGCCGGGCGAAGGGTGCGACATGGCCGCCGTCTAGCGGTACCACTCCTGGTTGCCGGGCGAGGAGGGGTCGACCAACCCGCAACGGGCGAGGTGCTCGAGCACTTGGCGGGCGTGCTCCAGCGGCACGGCTGCATTGCCCGCACCGAGGAACTGGCGGATGGTCCGCTCAGGCGTGAGCTCGAGGGCGTAACGAAGCTGGTAGCCAGCCTCTACTCCGACAACGCAGGATGCCCCGGCGGAGGCGGCGGCAGCGAAGGAGCCGAGGCAATTGTGCAGCCGCCGCCCCCAGGCCGCGAGCTCTGATGTCGTCCTCGGCAGGACAAAGCGGACTTCCCTGACAGCCAGCCCGTCGAGGGCCCGGATGTCCTCTGGGAACTCGAGCACAGCGTTACGAGCCGGCAAGGGCACCGGGGGTGCGTTGAGCGCCCTTAGCCTGTGCGCTTCCAGCGGCCTGGGGGCCGGGGCCTCGGCGGGCTCGGCCGGGCGGAACATCGCAGCTGGGAGGGGCTCGTGGGCGACCTCGCGCTCCGGCGGGCGGCGCGCAGCGGGCGCCGGCCTCTCGGCTCGGTGGCCCGGGCGCAACGGCTCCTCGGCGACGAGGCGGACCGGGGCTCCCCGCGGTCCGGGGACGGGGCGCTCCCCGCGCAGCCCGGCCCTGCTCCCGGTGCGCGGCCGGCGAGACGGCGCCTCTCGACCGGGGTTGGGGTCGAGGGGCATCAGCGCTTGGCACTGGGCCCGCAGCTCCTCGAGCCTGTTGGCAAGGCGCGACGGAAGGAACTGCCTGACCTGGACGTACATGGAGACCACCTCGTTGAGGATGCCTACGCCATTTGGGACCGTCCCCGCCTCGGTCAGGATCCGCTCTGCCCTGCTCGGCCCAAGCCCCCGGAAAACCTGCTGGGACAGTGCAATTTGTTCCTTTGTCGGGACGACGCCCGGACGCGCCGAGCTGAGCACTCTCGCCAATTGGTCCGGCTCGAGCACGGTGGACCCGATGAGGCCCAACGCGAGCGCCGTCATGTTTACCCTGGCCCGGCGGCGCTGCGAGGCCTCGTGGTGCTCTGCGCTGTCGCGAGTGAGGCTCGATGCGAAAGCGAGGGTGACGGGTCTCGTCGCCTTGCCCGAGAACGCAGCGCGCGTCGCCGCTCTCGCCGTGGGCTGGCGGAGGATGTCGACTGCCCAGACGGGTACTTCGGGCAGGGGTTTGGCCCTCCGGTCGTAGGCGGCGCCGAGAATCGGGAACGCCGCGCCCCCAACTACGGCCCCCACTCCCGCGGCGCGAGGGTCGACGGGGTGCCAGGCCCCGACGTGCTCGGCGAACCGGGATACCCAGGTACACAAGGCCGCATAGCGCGCGCCAGCACGGCCCCGGGTGCCGTCGCCGTTGGAGAGGGCAGATACCAGCAGACCTGGCTGGGTCGAGATGTTGACTACCCGGTCGGTCGGGGGGAACTCCAAGGTGACCTCGAGCCGGTGGTCGCCGAGGACGGCGACGAACCTGAAGGTGAGCTGCTCGGGCTCACGAGCCCCGTCGCGCCGCACTGTCAGCGCTGCCCCAGCACCCGACATCTCCCAGCTCAACAAGAAGCCCTCGGTCCGCAGGTCCATGTTGTCGGGACGATAGCGGGGAGATGGGACGGCAACCGGGCCGAGCTGGAGCGGCTCGGCGGGCCGGGACGGGCTCGCCGACGGTGCTCTCGAGACCCGATGACCTAGGGGGACGCGGGTGAAGCGGGGGAAGCGGGTGAAGCGGGTGAAGCGGGTCAAGCCGCCCAGAGGTCGGGCCCCGAGAAGGTATATTCTCCCGAACCTATTTCGAAGACCGCTTCCTCCCGGCCGAGGGCCCCCGGGTAAGCGCTCGTGCCCACAAGCTCGAGCCCGTTGGACGCTGTAACGTCTCCCGGTCGCGCGGAGGGTACCCGCACGCTCGCCGTTACATTTGGAGGGAGTTGGACGCGTAGGGAAAAAACCCCGTCCAGCCGGGACCATTCGCTTGAAATGATGCCGCGTACCGACTTGAACGAGCCCTTGGCAAAGGTGAGCGACTCGCTCGGGTGCGCCCGGAGCACCAATCGGTCGAAGCCGGATGCGCCCGGCGCGAGTTCGATCCCGAGGACGAAGCGGTAGAGCCACTCGCCTACCGAACCAAGTGAATAATGGTTGAAAGAGTTCATCTCCGGGTTTTGGAAGCCGCGGTCTTCGGTCCATCCGTCCCAGCGTTCCCAGATCGTTGTCGCCCCCTGTAAGACCGGGTACAGCCAGGACGGGTAGGAGCGCTGCTCGAGCAGGCGGTAGGCGACCTCGCTGTAGCCGTTTGAACTGAGGACGGGCAAAATGTAGCCAACGCCGACGAAGCCTGTCGTCAAGTGCCAGTCCTCGGCGGCGATCGCGTCTACGAGGTGCGCGGCTGTGACGGGTTTCATTTCCTCCGGCACGAGGCCCATGTGCAGCGCGAGCACGTACGCTGTTTGCGTGCCCGACGCTATGGTCCCGTCCGGGTTGACAAAGGCTTGCTGGAAGGCTTCCCGGATCTCGCCAAATAGCCGTGCGTACTTGCGCGCCTTGTCCCCGAGCGACAAAACCTCTGCAACTTCTGCCATAAGAGCAGCGTCGTAGGCCCAATAAGCGGTGGCGAGGAGGGCCCTCGGGGTAGCATCGCCTTTTGGCGCCAACCAGTCACCGTAGTTGGCGCCGAGATGGGAGGCCCAGAGCCGATCGGGGTTTTCCCTCTCGAGGTGGCCCATCCACGCTTCCATAGAGGCAAAGTGCCGTTCCAGCTCGGAAGTGGCGCCGTACATTTTGTAAATTGTCCAAGGCACGATCACGCCGGCGTCTGCCCAAGCGGGCGCGCCGGGCCCGCCGAGGCCGCTTGGCCGTGGCGCGAAGTCGGGGAACTCGCCCGAGGGGAACTGGGCATCGCGTACGTCATCGAGCCATTTGGAAAAGAAGGATGCTACGTCCCGGTTGTAGGCAGCCGTCCGCACGAATACTTGCGCGTCACCGAGCCATCCCAAACGTTCGTCACGCTGAGGGCAATCAGTCGGGATGCTTATGAAATTTCCGCGCTGGCTCCAATCGATATTTGCGTGCAGCATGTTGACCAGGGGAGCGGAGCACGCGAAAAAACCTGTTCGCGGTATATCGGAATGGACGACGCTCGCGTTGAAGTCCCCGAGCCGAGGCGCTGTCCCCAGGCCCGTGACTTCGGCGTAGCGAAACCCGTGCAGCGTGAAAGCAGGTTCGAGGACCTCGGGCGTGCCGCTCAGGAGGTAGCGGTCCGTCTGGCGGGCCCTGCGGAGGTTGTCCATGTAGAGCTCCCCGCCCGGGCCGACCATTTCGGCGTGCTTTATTTCGACCGCCGTACCGGGCGCCCCCTGCGCAGTAACCCGGAGCCACCCGGTGAGGTTCTGGCCGAAGTCGGCGATGACCCCTCCGACGGCGCTCGGTTTCACGCTTTTGGCCGGTAACTCTTCGATTTTCTGGACCGCCGGCCCTGGGTCCGCGCTGAGCCCCGGGCCGGTGAACGGCCGCGAAGAAACGGGGTGCCATGACCCGGCGGCGTAACCCGGCCGGTCCCAGCCGACCGGTTCCCTCGACGGGTCGCGCGCCTCTCCCATCAAGAGGTCGGCGTAGGCGATAGCACCCGTGGCACCCGTCCAGGTCTCGTCGGTGACGATGCGTTGCTCGGTCCCGTCCTCGAAACGCAAGAGAAATTGTGCAAGTAGCTGCGGCACCGTTGCGTAGTGGGCACGCGCGTGCTCTACGTCGAACCCGAAGTAGCCGCACGCCCAACCGTCCGCCACGATCGCTGCAAGGACATTTTCCCCTGCCAGGAGCAAGCCCGTTATGTCGTACGCCTGGTAGAGCAACCGCCGGTTGTAATCGGTCCAGCCCGGGGTCAGCACGTCCTGCGAGACGCGCCGGCCGTTCACGGTCAATTGGTAAACGCCGAGTGCCGTCGCGTAGGCCAGCGCCCGCACGGGTTTTTCGGCAACCATGACCGACGTCCGGAGGTAGGCGGGGGGGTTCATCGCCGAGCGGACCGGGTCGCCCGTCCTGCCGGCAAAGAGACTGACAGGCCTGCCGGCTCCGTCACCGAGGCCCACCCAGGACGCGCCCCAGGAAAGACCACCATCGGGCGCCGTCACGAACGACGCCTCGTGGCTCCAGGGACCTGCCTCGTCTTGCTCGTCCCAAACGCGGACTTTCCACCCATAGCGGTGAGAGCGCCTGAGCGGCGGCCCTCCGTAGGCGATGTCCGCCGAAGCGGCCGAGGCTTCCCGGCCACTGTCCCAGACAACGTCTTCGTGGGGCGAGGAGGAGCGCTCGCGGTCGACGACTACCAATTGGTACGCCCTTTGGTGCCTGGCGCTGCCTGTGCCGTCGAGCGCCCAGGAGAAGCGCAGCCGCTCAGGCTCGACTGCGAGAGGGGCCACCTTCTGCGCGCACCGCAGCTCGACAGGGGTGAGAGGCTCGCCGTTCATGGACGAGGAGCTGGCCGGGTGGGTCGGCTGTTGGAGGGCACAGGCTGCAGCGTAAGCGCTTCGCGCGCCAGGCGTTCGTTGTTGGGCCACAATCGAGCATGGACTTACCTGCCCCGAGCACCCGCCGCGCCCAGGCTGCCGACGTCCCTGCCATGGTGGGGCTGGTGCACGAGTTGGCGAGTTACGAGCGCGCAGCCGAGCTTTGCCTGCTGACCGATCAGCAGCTGCGCGAAGCCATGTTCGGCCCTCGCCCGGCGCTCTTCGGCCATGTCGCCGTGGTGGACGGCGACGTCGTCGGCTGTGCCCTGTGGTTCCTCAACTTTTCCACCTGGCAGGGAGCGCACGGGATCTACGTCGAAGATCTTTACGTGCAGCCGCGCCATCGGGGCACGGGCCTCGGGCGGTCGCTGCTAGCCGAGCTGGCACGCGAGTGCGTGTGCCGGGGCTACGGCCGGCTCGAGTGGTCGGTGCTCGACTGGAACGAGCCTGCGATCGGCTTTTACGAGTCCCTCGGTGCGCGTGCGCAAGACGAGTGGACGACGTACCGCTTGAGCGGTGAGGAGCTGGCACGCCTGGCGGGCCCCGGCGGGTGATCGGCGCGTGCAATAAGTCCCGTGGCCTAGAGGGGCTCCTGGTGCCTCACCGTTGCTGTCCCTTGCCCACGGCCAAGCGATAGAACAGGTAGCCGTCCTCCTCCAGCACGTGCAAGGTGCTCAGGTCCAGGGGCACGTCGAGCTCGGCTCCGGCGAGCAGGCGGGGGCCGTCGCCGCCGACGAGCCACGGCGCGATGGTCAGGCAGAGCTCGTCCATGAGGCCGGCCTTTACGAATTGGGCGTTGAGAGCCGGGCCGCCTTCGAGGAGCACGCTGCGGTAGCCCATCTGATGGAGCCCCTCGGTCACTGTGCCGACTTCAACAGTGCTCTCGCCGGCCACCACCACCTGGGCGACTTCCTCGGCCTGGCGCCGCGTTCCCGCCTCGAGCTTGCCAGTCGTGAAGATGATCGGGCGCTGCTCAGCCGTTCGGAAAAACCGTGAGGACCAGTCGAGGTCGCCCGAGCCGGTGACGACGGCGACCGGCGGGACAGCTGGTTGGCCGCGCTCCACTCGCTGGCGCCTCGAGGCTTCGTCGAGCCGCACGGGCCCGTAGTTCTCGGCCCGGACGGTCCCGGCGCCTACGAGGACCACGTCGGTCAGCGAGCGCAGGACATCGAATACCCTTCGGTCGCCCGGCCCGCCGAGCACGCCTGAGCGGCCCTTCACGGTGATGGCCCCGTCGACTGAAGAGATCATGTTGCAGCGGACGAACGGCCCTTCGACCCCGGCGTCGGGCGGGATGGCGTACACGCGGGCGAGGTCGACCTCGTCCGAGGGGTTGGGGAGGAGAGCTCTCACTGCCCCCGGGTATAGTCGACGCCGCGGGCAGCGCGTCGACAGTAGCCCATCGCCAGTAGCGCGTCGCCAGTAGCCCCTCGCCAGCAGCGCCTGGCGAGCCGCGACCGGTCTTACGATCGCCGCTGGCCTGGTGTGAGGGGGCAGCTCATCGGGTTGGTCCCGCGGGGCTGTAGCCTGCAGTTCAACGCTTAGCCGAATTGAGCTGGGAGAATATGGGCAAACGAGTCACCTCAAACGACGAGATCATCGACATCTACGAGCATGCCAGCACTATCGCAGTGCCCGCCCACGCCGCGCTCGGGTTGGGCGGCGATCTTGACTGAGATGACTGGCACGGAGCTGATGCCCGCCGCGTTCGTCGGGCACGGGAGCCCGCTCAACGCCATCGAAACAAACGGCTACACAGCGGCCTGGCGGGCTTTCGGCCGGTCACTTCCTCATCCCCGGGCGGTGCTTTGCATCTCGGCCCACTGGTACATCAATGCGACCGCAGTCACGGCGATGGCGGAACCGCGGACGGTCCACGATTTTTACGGGTTCCCTCCTGAGCTCTTTTCGGTCGAGTACCCGGCGCCCGGCCTGCCTGAGCTGGCGGAGGAGGTGAGCGACCTCGTAAAGCCGGTGTGGGTAGGCGAGGACTTCGACAGCTGGGGGCTCGACCACGGGACTTGGAGCGTCCTGCGCCATGTTTTCCCCGACGCCTCGGTCCCGGTGGTCCAGTTGTCCATTGACGCGGGCAAAGATCTCGACTACCACTTCGAGCTCGGGAGGCGGCTCGCACCGTTGCGAGCCAGAGGAGTCCTCGTCGTCGGGAGCGGCAATGTCGTGCACAACTTGCGAGCGGTCGACTTCCGCTTGGAGGACGAGGCTTATGATTGGGCACGGCGCTTCGACGACGACGCCAAGGCACAGCTGCTTTCCGACCCCTCGTCTGTTCCGCGCCTCGGCGGCCACAGCGATTTTCGCTCGGCAGCGCCGACACCGGACCATTTCATCCCCTTGCTCCACTTCGCAGGGCTTGCTGCCGAAGCTGAAGAACCGGTTGAGGTCCTCGTGGAGGGTTATTCTTTTGGCTCGGTCTCTATGACTGCGTACACGGTCGGCATGCAGTCAAACGAGGCAGCGACTGCAGCTTCGAGCGAGAGCCAAGAGAGGGAGACAGCTATATGAGCGACGCGAGCAACCACCCGAAGAAGGTCGTCGTCGGGGTGGACGGGTCCGAGGCGTCGCTGGCTGCGTTGGACTGGGCGATGCGCCAGGCCGAGCTAACCGGCAGCGGTGTCGAGGCCGTGACCGCGTGGCGCTGGCCGAGCAGTTTCGGCGGCCCGTTGCCGCTCATCCCCGACTACAACCCCGAGGCCGAAGCCACCAAGACGGTCGTAGCCGCCATCGCCAAGGTGCGGCCGGCGCACCCGGCGATCGAGGTACGGGTGCACGTGGCGCAGGGCGGCCCAGCGCAGGTGCTGGTCGACGCCTCAAAGGGTGCCGAGCTCCTGGTAGTCGGCAACCGCGGTTTCGGCGAGCTCGCCGGCATGCTGCTCGGCTCGGTGAGCGAGTACTGCGTCACCCACGCTCATTGCCCGGTGCTCGTCCTGAGGCATTAGGGGGGCAAACCCGCGCCTACTTGCGCTCAGGACAGGACGCGGCCGCGGAACGCCCGGATGCCGAGCAGTAGGAACAGAGCGCAGAAAGCCAACAGCACCGGGTAGATCACGTACAGGTGCATGTGAGAGATGTCCGTAAAGGCTGCCCGCATGCCTTCATTTACGTAGACCAGCGGGTTGAGCAGGACGAGCGTCTGGAGCCAGTGAAAGCCGCCGATTTCCACCGGGCGGAGCCGGGTCCATTGGTAGTACGTGCCTCCGAGAAAGGTGATCGGCAGGACGATGAAACCGAACATGAGGCCGATGTTGCGCGGCTCGAACAGGCAACCCATCAGCAGGCCAAGAGAGCTGAACGCCAGGCAGCTGATGGGGAGGAGCGTCACGACCACCGCCCATTTGATGTTGAAAACGGGGTGGACATGGGTGGCGTGGACGACGGCCGCTATCGGGAAGACTATGGCTGCGGCGAGGATCCCCTGCACGACACCGAACAGGACCTTGCTCACGGCCACCAGCCAGACCGGGCAGGGAGCTTGCACCCGGTCCTCGATCTCGCGGGTGAACCCGAACTCCTGAGCAAGCGTAAGGGCTACGGACTGGACCCCCTGGAACATGACGGAGATACCTACGACGCCGGGGACCAGCACGGTCGCGAAGGCCGCCGAGCCCCCTGTGCCGCCCCCGACAGATTGGCCGATCTTGGGGAACACGAACAGGAAGACGAAAACGAGCAGGAACGGCTGGATTATCGTGCGTAGCACAAACTCCCCGAGGTGCTTGCGCATCACGGCGAGATCTCTTAGGACCAGGCCGGCAAGGGCAGCGCGGCTCGAAGCTGCTTCTGAACGGAGCACGGGCATCAGTCGCGCAGATCCTTCCCGGTCAGGTTGATGAAGACGGTCTCGAGCGTCGGCTCTGCCACCGAGATGTCCGCCACGTCCACCCCGCCACGGTCGGCGGCGGCCACGACCCGGGGGAGGAGGCCCGTCGTACCCTTCACGTGCAGCTCGATGCCACCATCGGTCAAACGTGAGCGCGTGACACCGTCAAGCCCGTCGAATGCCGAGGTGAGCGCCTCGGGCGCAGCGCGGGCTCGCACGTGGACGATCGTGTCGGCACCGACGGTCGACTTGAGCGCCGCCGGGGTGTCGAGCGCCAGGATCCTCCCGTGGTCCATGATGGCCACGCGGTCACAAAGCTGGTCTGCTTCTTCCATGTAGTGGGTGGTGAGGAGGATGGTCTGCCCCTCGTCGTTGAGTTCCCTGAGGATTCCCCAGAGGGCCAGGCGGCTTTGAGGGTCGAGCCCCGCTGTCGGCTCGTCCATGAAGAGGACGGCGGGGTGGTGGACCATCGACCTGGCGACCATGAGCCGCTGGGCCATGCCACCCGACAAAGCGTACACCGAGGCCTTGGCCCACTTTGCCAGGTGGAACTGCTCGAGCAGCCGGTCTGCCTCAGCCCTGCTGGCGGGGGCGGGCATGCCGAAAAGCCGGCCGTGGAAATAGAGATTTTCCCAAACCGTCAGTTGGCGGTCGAGCGTGTTTTGCTGCGATACGACTCCGATGAGCTGTTTGGCCTTGGTCGGGTGAGCGACGACGTCCACTCCCCCGACGAAGGCGGAGCCCGATGTGGGCACCACCCGGGTGGTGAGCATGCCGGCCGTGGTTGTCTTTCCTGCGCCGTTCGGGCCGAGCAACCCAAAAATCTCGCCCGTGCCGACCACGAGGTCGAGGGCGTCCACCGCTTTGAAGTCAGTGCCCGGGTAGATCTTGGTCAGCCCGAAGGTCTTGATCATCTCCTCGTCGGTCGTCACGCGATCCTCCCGCTGATCAATGCGATGGCGTAGGGCCTAACGCCAGGACGCCCGGGCCGGCCCGGGCGTCCGTGATGTCGAGGATAACGGTTGGTGCCACAGTGCGCGGACAGCGCGCCGCGGGGCTAGACGAGGTCGTAACGGTCGAGGTCCATCACTTTGTCCCAGGCGGCAACGAAATCCTGCACGAACTTGTGCTTCGCGTCGTCGCTGCCATAGACCTCGGCGAGTGCTCTCAGTTGGGAATTGGCCCCGAAGGCGAGGTCGACCGCGGTAGCGGTCCACTTGACGTCACCGGTCTTCGAGTCGCGGCCTTCGTAGACGTTCTCGATCGCCGATACCCGCCATTCGGTGCCCATGTCGAGCAGGTTGGTGAAGAAATCGTTGGTGAGCACCCCTGGACGGTGCGTGAACACGCCATAGGGGCTTTGGCCGAAGTTCGCGCCGAGCACCCGCAACCCGCCGATCAGCACGGTCATTTCGGGGGCCGTCAAGGCGAGCAAGCTTGCCCGGTCGACCAGCAGTTCCTCGGGACGCCGCTTGTCCCCGGGACGGAAGTAGTTGCGGAACCCGTCCGCCGTGGGCTCGAGCACTCCGAAGGCAGCAGAGTCCGTCTGGTCCTGCGAGGCATCGGTGCGGCCGGGTGAAAACTGTGTACGGATGTCGTAACCCGCATCCTTGGCGGCTTTTTCGACCGCGGCGGCGCCACCGAGCACGATGAGGTCGGCGAGGGACACCTTCTTCCCGCCAGCCTGCGCGCCGTTGAAGCGCTCCTGGATACCCTCGAGCACGCTCAGGACATGAGCAAGCTCGCGCGGGTTGTTCACCTCCCAGTCCCTCTGCGGGGCGAGGCGGAGGCGGGCACCATTGGCGCCGCCACGCTTGTCGCTGTCCCGGAAGGTCGACGCCGACGCCCATGCAGTCGATACCAGCTGGGCGACCGAGAGCCCTGATGCGAGGATCTCGCTCTTGAGGGAGCCGACGTCGTTTTCGTCCACCAGCGGGTGGTCGACGGGCGGGACCGGGTCCTGCCAGATCAACTGCTCGGTGGGCACCTCGGGGCCGAGGTAGCGGGCGATGGGCCCCATGTCGCGGTGCGTGAGCTTGAACCATGCTCGAGCGAATGCGTCGGCGAACTGGTCGGGGTGCTCGTAGAAGCGGCGGGAGATCGGTTCGTAGACCGGGTCGAACCGCAGCGCGAGGTCCGTCGTCAGCATCGTGGGGGCATGCCGTTTCGAAGGGTCGTGGGCATCGGGTACCGTGCCGTCCGCCGCCCGGTCCGTCGGCCGCCACTGGTGGGCGCCGGCCGGGCTTTTTGTCAGTTCCCATTCGTAACCGAAGAGGTTCTCGAAAAAGCCGTTGTCCCATTTGGTCGGGTTGCTCGTCCAGATGACCTCGAGGCCGCTGGTAATGGCGTCGTCGCCCTTGCCGGTGCCGAAGGTGTTCTTCCAGCCGAGCCCTTGCTGCTCGATCGGGGCGGCCTCTGGCTCGCGGCCCACGTACTCGGTAGCGTCGGCAGCCCCATGAGTCTTGCCGAAGGTGTGGCCCCCGGCGATGAGGGCCACGGTTTCCTCGTCGTTCATCGCCATCCGGGAGAAGGTTTCCCGGATGTCCCGACCGGCGGCGACTGGGTCAGGGTTGCCGTTGGGCCCCTCGGGGTTGACGTAGATCAGGCCCATCTGCACTGCTCCGAGGGGTTGAGCGAGTTGACGGTTGCCGCTGTAGCGCTCGTCGCCGAGCCATGTGTCCTCGGGGCCCCAATAGATGTCCTCCTCCGGTTCCCACACGTCTTCACGGCCCCCGCCGAAGCCGAACGTCTTGAAACCCATCGATTCGAGCGCGCAGTTGCCTGCAAGGATCATCAGGTCGGCCCAGGAGATCTTGCGGCCGTACTTCGCCTTGACGGGCCAAAGCAGCCGGCGTGCCTTGTCCAGGTTGGCATTGTCCGGCCAGCTGTTGAGCGGAGCGAACCGTTGCGTGCCCGACCCGGCGCCGCCCCGGCCGTCGTGGATCCTGTAAGTGCCCGCGCTGTGCCACGCCATCCGGATGAAAAGTGGGCCGTAATGGCCGAAATCGGCAGGCCACCAGTCCTGCGACGTGGTCATCACCTCGACGATGTCCGCTTTCACGGCAGCGAGGTCGAGGCTCTTGAACTCGGCCGCGTAGTCGAACTTTTCACCCATCGGGTCTATCAACGGGGAGTTCTTGCCGAGGGGCCTCAGGTTTAACATGTTCGGCCACCAGTGCTGGTTCGCCATCGAGCCGCTCGCCGTGTGAGGGTCGTTCAGCACCGGGCACCTGGCTGCCGGTGCGGCGTCGGGCGAAAGGGTGGAAGTGGGGCCGGTTCCTTCGTTGCTCATCTTGTTCCTCCTGTATGGGTTTGGCCGGTATTGCTCTGACCTGTGTTGCTTTCACCTGTGTTGGTTTGAGCTGTGGCGATGCCGGCGGGGACCGGGGCCGGTCCGGCCCCCAGGCAGGCCGGGCAGTGGCCCCAGTAGATGACCTCCGCCTCGTCGATGACGAACCCGTGGTCGTCGGAGGCCTCGAGGCACGGCTTGGTCCCGACGGCGCAGTCGACGTCGACCATGAGGCCGCAGGCCCGGCAGACGAGGTGGTGGTGGTTGTCTGCGACCCGGTCCTCGTAGCGAGCCGGGGCACGGGCCGGCTGGATCCGCCGGATGAGGCCCTTGTCGGTCAGCGTGCCCAGCGCGTCGTAGATGGCCTGCCGGGAGACGGCCCCGATGCCGGCTCGGACGTCGCCCTCGATCTCGTCGGCGGTGGCGTGAGGCCTGGTTGTGACGGCGCGCAGCACCGCGAGACGCTGGGCTGTCACTTGGAGCCCATGGCGGCGGAGCAGGTCCGCCGGGTCGGAGTCGGGTTCGCCGCTGACTATGAATTACACTATTACTCTAATTTTGGACTGTGTCAAGTACGCGCTCGGCCGAGGCCCGGTGCCCGCTCGGCGGCGGGCCCGCCCGCCGTATGGTGTAACCGGAGCGCCTGGAGGAAGGGGGAAGGTTGCGTCAGCTCGCCGATCAGGGTGGAGGTGCTGGGGCAGGCAGCCTGGACGTGAGGACGTACCACCAGGACGGGTTCGCGGTCCTCGACCCGTTCCTGAGCGAGCAAGAGCTAAGGCTGCTCAGGGACGAGACCCTCAGGATCTGCCGCACGTTCTCCACCGCTCAACCGCTCCTCAGCGACGAAGAAGTCCTCCGCCAGTTCCTTTGCGTTCATTTCCCTCACAAAATGTCCGGCCCGGCCTTACAAGTTTTGCGCAACGAGGCGGCGACCAGGGCGCTCACGAGTGTCATAGGCCCCGACGTCAAAGCCATGCAATCGATGCTGTTCATCAAGGCCGAGGGCAAACCGGGCCAGGCCTGGCACCAGGACGAGTATTTCATCCCCACCCGGGACCGCTCCCTTACAGCGATCTGGATCGCCCTCGACGACTCGACCACGAGCAATGGCTGCCTCTGGGTGCTCCCTGGGTCCCACCGCGACGGGGTCATCTACCCCGAGCGCGAGATCGACGACAGCCGCTTCGACTGCACGACTGAGGCGTACCATTTCCCCTTCTCGGACCAAGACGCCGTCCCGGTCGAAGTCCCGGCCGGCGCCGCCGTGATCTTCAACGGGTACCTCCTGCACCGCAGCCTGCCCAACTCTTCGCGGCGGGGGCTGAGGCGCGCCCTTGTCAACCACTACATGAGCGCTCAGTCCTTGCTGCCGTGGAGGCCGCCAGGCGAGGGAGAACACGTCGCGATGGTCGACGACAGGGACATAGTGATGGTTGCAGGTCACGACCCCTACGCCTACAAGGGGCTCGAAGACCACCATCGCAGCTACCTGCGGCCCGAGCGAGAGGGCGGCTGCCAACGCTGAGGTTCCGCGGGTGAAGTCAGGTTGCCCGAACACGTGAGATGATCTTCGGCGTGGCTGGGGGCGCCGGGCAAGCGAGCGAAGCCGCTGTGGGCGCCGGGCAAGCAAGCGAAGCTGCACCGGTTGACCCGGCCAGCCCTTCTCCTGCGGCCAGGCGCATGCCGGGGATATCTCTCGTGCGCCGTTTGGCTGCGACCACTACCGGCGGGGCGCTTGTGGTCCTGGTTGCAACCGACGTCTGGGTGCCCGCTGCCCGGTCGTGGTGGGACCGCCGCTCGTTCACCACAGACGTGGTCTCCAGCCTCCTCGTGCTTGCTGTTACGGTCCTGATAATCGACGAGGTGGTCGCCCATCGCCAGCGCAAGGACCGGGCAGTTTCGGTTGCCGTCCAAGGGTTGATCGTGTACAGCCAGGCGGCCCATGCATGCGAGCTCGTCGTCGCGGGGCTGGATGGGAGCAATGGTGGTGAGGCTTACCTCGCCGAAGCCAGGGACGGGGTCCGCAACTTGGCCAACATGATCCTCATTGCGTCGCCGTCGCTCTTCGACGACCGCGAGGCTCGCCTTTTCCTCGAGGAAGTGCAGCGCCTTGCTGCTCTGCTGTACGGCGCCGCCGCCCTAGCCCCGGCCTCGCTCGCCCCATCCCGCCGCGATGGTGACGACGTGTCCCTGGCCCGCATCAAGGTCTCCAGGTCGCGTCTGGACGCCAGGGTGGGGCCGTTGGCAGCACGGCTGCCATTGCGGGACCGCAGCCCCCTGAGCGAGGCGTTGGGCGACACCACCGCTGCACCTTGACCACAAAAAGCCACTTAGGCCCGAGATCGGAGGCGACCGGGAAATGGTTGACGCTGAGCAGGAGATGAACGTAAACGAGACCCGGGCTACCCAATTGCTCAAGGCGAAAGGAGTGTGGGTTTTCCCCCTCGCCGTTGGGTCGGTGCTCGTGATGCTGATGACGTTGCTTTACTTCGGGTCGATCGTCGACCCGACCGAACATCTCCACGGCCTCCCGGTCGCGGTCGTGGACGAGGACGCCGGTGCCGCGACCGCGTCGGGCCGGGTGGACATGGGCGACCAGGTGGCCCGGGCCCTCACCGGCACCCGTGAGGTCACCGAACGGCTGGCCATCTCCGTGGTCACCCTTTCCACCGCCGAAGCAAAGATGAACAGCGGCGCGATTTATCTCGCTGTCGTCATACCGTCCGATTTCACGGCATCGGTGCTGTCGCTGGCGCGCGGGACTATCGCGTCGGGCGTCTCAGAGCCTCCGACGATCGAACTGCTGGCCAACAGCCGGGCGGGCACGCTCGGGGTAAGCCTCGGGGAGGGGGTGCTCGAGCCGGCGCTGTCGGCGTCCTCCCGCGCGATCGGCAAGCGGCTGGCTCCCGAGGCCGCACCCGGCTCGCTGGCGAGCGCGCTGGCCTCCGACCCGGTGACAACCTCGGTGGTGCAGTACCGCCCGCTCCCTGCCCATGCCGGCGTTGGCCTGAGCGCTTTTTACGTGGCCCTGCTCATAATGATGTGCGGCTTCCTCGGTGGCACCATCATCAACACTGCTGTAGACACCACCCTCGGCTACGCCACGAGCGAGGTCGGGCCACGTTGGAGCCAGCGCCTCCCCAGGCGGATTTCCCGGCTGCAGACCCTGCTCGCCAAGTGGGCCGTTGCCGTCCCGGGCACCCTCCTCCTGACCGGGCTGATGATGGCGGTGTCGGCGGGGATCCTGCGCATGGACGCCCCACATTGGTTCGAGTTGTGGCTCTACGGATGGTTCGCGGCAGCGGTGGTCGCCATCGGCACCCTCGCCCTTTTCGCCGTCCTCGGTGCCCCCGGACAGCTGATCGCCCTCCTCGTGTTCGTCTACCTCGCCCTCGCCTCGTCGGGCGGCACCATACCTCTCCAGGCTCTCGCCGGCTTTTACCGCTTCGTCGCCAGTTTCGAGCCGCTCCGCCAGATCGTCGGGGCGGTGCGGGCGGTCCTTTATTTCGGCGGCATGGGTGGGGCGGGGCTCGACCGGGGCCTGGTCCTCACGGGGATCGGGCTCGTGTTCTGGCTCGCCGTCGGGGTGGCGGTGACCCAGTGGTACGACAGCCGTGGCCTGCACCGTATCGAGCCGGAGGTGCTCGAGTACGTCCACGCCTCTGCTCATGCCTACCAGTCACGGGCGGGGATGGCTGAAGCGGGAGGCGCCGCTACGCCCGCTCCATGACCCCGAGGCCTGGTAGCGCCTTTTGGTCGACGGCCAACCAAGGCACGAGCCAGCTAGCCTCCAGCCGATGGCCGATGTCGCACTGCACCGAGTCACCGACGACGCGGGCGCCGCGGTTTGCGAGCAGCTTTTTGCTGAATATGTGGCGTGGATCTTCGAGCGCCTGAGGGCAGTCCACGGCTTGGTTATCCCAGAGGCGCAGCAAGCCGTTGTACACGCGGAGTTTCGCGCCGACTACCCCAAACTGCTAGGGGACCGGGGCCGGATGGTGCTCGCCACGGTAGACGGGGCCCCCGCCGGGGTGGGGGCGCTCAAGCCGCTCTCCGGGCCCGAGTCTGAATTGAAGCGGATGTACGTACGGCCGGCGTTCCGGGGTTTCGGGATCGGCCGCCGGATGGTCGAATTGTTGGTCGGCGACGCCCGGTCCCTCGGGTACCGCTCAGTCCAGCTCGACACCATGGACTTTATGACCGAGGCGCATAATCTCTACCGCTCGCTTGGTTTCGCCGACCGGCCCGCCTACCGCGGGGAGGCCGCCCGCCACGGGGTCGGCGAGCACGCGCTCTTCATGGCCCTCGACCTGACGAGCTGACCTCGCCGGGAAGCCCGGTTAAGGGCCCTTGGTCAGCCGGCTCGTTTGGCCGCGGCGTGGGCGACAGTCGGCGGCGGGCCGAGGCCCTGCGGGCATTCCTCAGCAATTCCTGAGCAATTGTGCGCAGTGCACGTGCTCGTGAACACTTCGGTTGCGAGAGCCGGGGGAAATAGTGCTTTGCAACGAGGTGGACGACGGCGAGCGCAAAACGGGGCGAAATCTTGCCGTTGTCGTCCGCCGGTGCCAAGCGGCGCAACAAGCGGTGGAGCGGCGCCCGCTCGAGCATGCCCTCGGCGACGTGCTTTCCCAGGGTACCGATCGCTTCGCCCGCGCCCACCCGCTCCAGCTGGAACCGTGGCACCGCCTGAGGCGACACATCGGGCCACGTGGCCGGGTCGCGAGGCTCCTCGAGGGCAAGCAGGTGACGGAACGTCCTCGCGGCTGCGTCTCGTTCACTGAAGGGTGCCCCGAGGCCCCAGGCCTCCCGCAGCGTCGCAAGGAGCGAGGTGTGCCGGTACTCCTCGGTGGCTACGAGGTTTGGTACCCAGGGGGAGACGAGCACGGCCGGGGTCCGGTAGCCCGAGCGGTCGAACTTGAAGCCGAGCTGCCCGACAGACGATGGAGGGTCGGGCGGAGGCACGGGCCCGGGGGCCACATGGTCGTAAGTGCCGCCAGGTTCGTCGAAACCGATGAGAAGTGCGGTATTGAAGACGTTGGACCCGCTGGACGAACGGGCCGACCGGCAGGCGTTGTACAGCCGGGCGAGGAACCCCTCTCCGGCGAGCACGGACGAGGGTGGGTCGAGCGGGACGTCCGTGCCCGGCAACAGGGCCCGCCCGAACGCCGGGTGGTAATCCCCATGCCCGGACAACAGATTGGGCTCGATCAAGGAAAAATTGGGGAGGGTGCCGTTCGCGGCGTCCCTCTCGAACTGCGCGAACGGCACGAAATTGGTGCGGAAGTACTTTTCCAGGCGAGGCATGTGGATCAAGCCCGTGAACGAGACCGGGTCGGGCTCGAGGACGTACACCTTCCACGTCATGCCGAAGCGTTCGAGGCGGTCGAAGATGGTCTCAGCGTTGTTGTGCCGGGTGAAGTGGAGCATCGGCCGGTTGACTACGAAGCCCGACGATGTCGCGGCGGTCCAAAAAGAACGGTTGGCGAGCGTCTGGGACGGGACTTCGCTGAACCAGTGGTCGAACACGCAGAAGCCCCGTGCGAGCGAGCTCAGCACGGGGACCTGTTGAGGGGTGTAGCCCGTCATTATCTGGCTGTATTCCTGGTACGTCGGCTGGCGGCCAACTTCACGGGTGAAAAAACTGATGTAGTCGGTGACAAAACCGTCCATCGTCGGTTGCTGGCCCGGTGCGGGCGCGTTGTACGGCGGGACCATTTCTGTGGCGTCCTTGAAGCGGTTTGCCTCGTCGAGGACGCCGAACAACTGGGTGTTGGTGTGCTGGTACTCCTCGCCCGGGTCGGGGTCGGGGGAATCCATCCCCGCTGCGACGTGGTAGGCGACGGCGCCGTCCTCGCTGGTGTGCTCGGCCCATGAAGGGACCGGGTTGGTGAGGCGCCTGTCTGTTACCCCTTCGAAAGACGGGACTTCGCCCGGCTCGTAGAGGCGGCCGAGCAGGTTGTCGAACGAGCGGTTTTCGAACAGGACCACGACGACGTGGTCGAGGGCGTTTGCGTTGCTGTGGGGCATGGCTTCCTCGTGGGGTAGTCCCAAAAAACTAGCTCCCGGCTGCGGGGGACCGGCCCGGCTGGAGGTCCGGGCCGAGGCGGGCGTAGACGCCCGCGCGGAGGCTGGCGTGCCGGCGCGGGCTCAGGGCGTGGTACTAACGAACCGGTTCACGACTTCGGCCAGCGGGACCGGGGAGTCTTCTTGCACGTTGTGACCGCTAGGCACTTCTACGACCTGGGCGGAGGGCACGCGCCGGCGCAGTTCGGAGACATTTTCGGGCGAAAGGAAGCCTCGCTCGCCCCGTACGAGGAGCACCGGCCCGGGGAAGTTCTCGAGCGGGGCCCACAGAGCCGAGAAGTCTCCGCCGAGGCGGAGCCCGCCGGAATTGCCGACATGGTGCTTCCAGACGACCGAACCGTCCTCGCGCACGACGGTGTTGTGCCAGACGCCCCGGGCGACGCTCTCACGGCTGTGGCCGAAGCCGAACGACCGTGCACGCTGGACGATCTCGTCCCGGGAGGAAAACACCTCGGGCCCGGCGAGGAACGAGCGCACCTGGTTGCCGCCGCTCATGCCGGGAGAGACGTCGACCAGGACGAGGCGCGCCACCCTGTCCGGGCGGAGCGCGCCGACCGCTAGCGAGGTCAACCCACCGAGAGACTGTCCCACGAGCGTCACCGGGCCTTGTGTGACCTGGTCGACGACCTCGGCGACCGCAGGTGCGACCGCCGTAGCCGAATAGTCGCCGTCGGCCCGCCAAGCCGAGCTGCCGTGGCCGGGGAGGTCGAGGGCAAGGAGAGGACGTTTCGCTGCCAGGGCGAAAGCGTCCCAGGTGTGGGCGTTGAGGGCCAAGCCGTGAAGGAGGACGATGTCGGGCTGAGCGGTCCCCCAACGTATGAAGCTGACCTCGCCGTCCGTTGTTGCAACCTGGCCGCGAGCCACGGCCGGGCTGCCGTCCCAGGTGATCCCGAACTCGTCGGCCTCGGCCTTCAGGGCCGAGAACTCGTCCCCTGCGGTCAGCCCTTCTTGGCCCTCCGTTGAAAATGGCTGGTTCACCATGCTTTTTGCCCGGCGGTAGCGGCTGGTTGGTAGGCAAACGGGCGGCCGAGCCTGGGGACCGCCTGGAGCAGGGCCCGCGTGTAGGGGTGCGATGGCGACTCGTAGAGCTGTTGTGCCGGGGCGTCTTCCACCAGCCGGCCGCGGTAGAGCACGGCTACCCGGGTGCAAACATGGCGTACCACCGCCAGGTCGTGCGAGATGAAAACGAGCGTCAGCCCGTAGCGCTCGACAAGGTCGTCGATGACGTTGAGGACCTGGGCGCGAACAGACACGTCCAAAGCGCTCACCGCCTCGTCGGCGACGAGCAGACGCGGGTGGGGAGCGAGCGCCCGCGCTATGGCAACGCGCTGGCGCTGGCCGCCGGAGAGCTCGTGGGGGTAACGCTTGGCGGTCGAAGCCGGGAGGCCGACGGCGGCGAGCAGCTCGTTGACTCGGGCGCCATGGTCGCCTGTCACTCTCAAGGCCCGGAGGGGTTCGGCGATCGACTCGCCGGTGCGCATTCGAGGGTCGAGCGAGCCTGCCGGGTCCTGGAAGACGATCTGGACGGCGCGGCGGAGGTCAACCAGGCCGCGGCGGTCACGGGCGTTGACGGGTACGCCCTCGAAGCGGACCTGGCCGCTCGTCGGTTGCTCCAGGGCGACGAACAGCCGGGCGAGGGTGGACTTGCCCGAACCCGACTCACCTACGATCGCCAAGCGGTCTCCGGGCCGCACGGCGATGCTCACGCCCTCGAGGGCCCGGGCTTCGACCGGCCTGCCCAATAGATGGCGCGACCGGTAGATCTTCCCGACGTCGACCGCCTCCAGGAGCGGTACCCCTCCGGCCTGGCTCATGAGGCGCTCCCTGCGCCGATCGACGCCGGGCCGCCGGCCTGCACTGCCGCCCGCGGGGGTGTCGCCGGGGCCGGGTTGACCGGGTGCCAGCACGCCACCTGATGGTCGTCGCCGGCCAAGTCGGGGAGCCGTTGGCAGACCTCGCTCGCCCGGTCGCAGCGGCCCCGGAAGACGCACCCGCTCGGGAACGAACCGAGCTCGGGGACCGTGCCCGCAATAACGGGGAGCGGGCCGGCGGCGCGGTCGTGGTCGGGAGAAACAGCAGCCGACGTGGCGACGAGGCCTGCGGTGTAGGGATGGCGCGGCCGGGACAGCAGCTCGCTTGTGGCGCCGCTCTCCACGACACGCCCGCCGTACATGACGAGCAGGCGCTCGCAGAGCGAGGCGACCACGGCGAGGTCGTGGCTGATGAGAAGGAGCGACGAGCCTTCCTCGTCGACGAGCTGACGCAGTTCACGCAGCACCTGGGCCTGCACTGTGACGTCGAGGGCAGTCGTGGGCTCGTCGGCCAGCACGATGGCGGGGCCGCAGGCGATCGCCATGGCGAGCATCACGCGCTGGCGCTGGCCGCCCGAAAGTTGGTGAGGGAAGGCCCGCAACTGCTGTTCCGGCTCCTCGAGGCCGACACGGGCGAAAAGCTCCACCACCCGGGCCCGGGCTGCGCGGCGCGCCATGCCCCGGTGGACGCGCAGGACTTCAGCCACTTGCCTGCCGACCCGCATGAGCGGGTTGAGGGCCGACATCGGTTCCTGGAAGACCATTGTGACCCGGTTGCCGCGCAGCTCTGACATGCGGCGCTCGGGCGCCCCGAACAGGGGTTCACCTTCCAAGCGGACCTGTCCACGGGCCGACATGCCTTCGGGGAGGAGGCCGATAACTGCCAGGGCAGTTACTGATTTACCCGACCCGGACTCGCCTATCAGGCCGACACGCTCGCCGGCGGTCACCGTGAACGACACATCGCTGACGACGGGTATGCGGCCGAGGTCGACGCACAGCCCGCTCACTTCGAGCAGCGCCGTACCCGTGCTCACGAGCGAGCCCGCAACTTGGGGTCGAGCACGTCTCGCATCCCGTCGCCGAGGAGGTTGAAGCCAAGGATCGTGATGGCGATGGCAAGGGTCGGCCAGAGCGACAAGAGCGGGTCGGTGGCCAAGAAGTTGTGCTGGGCGTCCTCCAGCATGAGGCCCCAGGCCGAGGACGGGGGCGGGGTGCCGAGCCCGAGGTAGGACAGCGCCGCTCCGGCGAGGATCGCCACCGAGAAGAGCAACGACGTCTGCACGAGCAGGAGGGGGGCGATATTGGGCAGGACGTGCCTGCGGACGATGGCCGTCCGGCTCCGGCCGTAGGCCCGGGCAGCCAGCACGTACTCGCTGCTGAGGACACCGAGGGCGCCGCTCCGGGTGACCCGGGCGAAGTAAGGCACCGAGGCGATGCCGATGGCAAGCATCGCCGTCGTGGTCGACGAGCCGAGAGCGGCCGCGAGGGTGATGGCAGCCAGCAGGGCGGGGAAGGCGAAGAGCAAGTCGGCGGCCCGCATGATGCCTTCTCCCGCCAGCCCCGACAGCTCGGCCGCGGCCAGCCCGGCGGGGACACCTACCAAGGAAGCGACAACCACGGCGAAGACGCCCGAGTAGAGCGTCACCCGGGCCCCGGCCATGAGCCGCGAGAGCACGTCCCTGCCGTACTCGTCGGTGCCGAGGGGGTGTGCCAGGCTCGGGCCCGCCAGGACGTGGCTGGAAAGGGTGACCGGTCCGTACGGGGTCCATACGAGCGATACCAGGGCGGCTGCCACCACTGTGCCCACCACGAGCGCACCGATGAGGGCGCTCGGGTTGCGAGCCGCTCGGGCGAGCACCGTTGCCCGCTCGGGCGAGATGGCTCCGGGCCGGGCGGACGGGGCCACGGGTTGGGCCAGCGGGCTGGCGAGCGCCGCGCTCACGACCCGAGGCCGATGCGAGGGTCGAGCAGCCGGTAGGAAATGTCCACCAGCAGGTTGACGACGAGGACGGAACCGGCGATGAGGAACACGATGTCCTGCACGACGAGGAGGTCACGGTTGTTGACCGCCTGGACGAGCATCGTGCCGAGGCCGGGCAGGGTGAAGACGTTTTCGACGACGACAGCGCCGACCAGGAGCGCAGCCAGTTCGAGGCCTAGCACTGTGACCACGGGCACGGCGGCGTTGCGCAAGCCGTGGCGCACGAGGGCCTGGTAAGGCCGCAACCCTTTTGCCCGCGCTGTGCGGAGGTAGTCCGACCGGAGCACCTCGAGCACCGATGACCGGACGTACCTGCTCAAGATGGCCCCTTCGGCGAGCCCGAGGGCGATGGAAGGCAGCACCAGCGCCTCGAGCGCCTGGCCGGGCCCTTTCGACCAACCGTTGAAGACCGCCCCCGTCAGCAGGTGGAGCTTTACCGAGACGATGAAGAGGAGGAGGATCCCGCCGACAAAGTTGGGCACGGCGATGCCGAGCTGGCTGATGGTGGACAGGACCGCACCGCTTGGTTTGCGGTGGCGCACGGCGGAAGCGATGCCGAGCCCCGTGCCCACCACCAGCCCGACGGCCATGCTGAGTCCGACCAGCGGGCCTGTCACCGTGAGGGCTTGGCCGATCTCGGGCGCTATCGGGCCCTGGGAGATGTAAGACCGCCCGAGCCGGCCGGACAGCAACCCGCCGGCCCAGTGCGCGTACTGGCGCCAGAGGGGTTCGTCGAGACCGAGCTTGGCGGTCTCGGCCTTCACCGATGCCGGTGTGGCCGCCGTCCCGAGTACCACCTGGGCGGGTTTGCCCGGCAGGACGGCGAGGACGGCGAAAACCGCCACGGACGCAACGAAAAGGGTAACGAGGAGGATGGTGAACCGGCGTAAGAGGAACCGTGCAAAGGTGCTTCCCCCGGCGCCTGCAGCCGTGGGCTCGTCATCCGGCGTGGCCAACCGGTCCGGGCGCCTTGTGTGCCGATTGGCCATCGCCCTCCGACTGGCCTAAGAAGCGCTGTACCCGAGGGCCAGCGCTTTGGCCGGCAAGGCTCCCCCGAAGCGCACGTACTGGAGGTCGAACGACTCCGTGTAGCCGCCTGTCGGTAGCCCGATGACGCCTTTGGTGTGGACCTCGAGGACCGGCAGGACGTAGAGCCAATCGTTTACCGCGTCGGCCGCGATCTCGCGCAGCACGGCCTGCGTGCCCGCCACCCAGCCCTGCTCGGTGGGGGAGGCGTTGGCCGCTGCGAGCTGCCTGGCAACTCGAGCGGTCCCGGCAAAGTGCCAGTAGTACCCGGGGGTGGCGTAGTTGCCGACGTCGCGGGCTTCGGCATGGTCGATGATCGTCAGGTCGAAGTTACCGGCTTCGAAGACGCGGCTGAGCCACAGCGGGAAGGCGATGTCCTGGATGGTGACGTTTATCCCGACAGCGCCGAGCTCGCTTTGCACGACGGGGCCGGCCAGCTGGGCGTAGTAGTAGGGCGGCAGGGTAAGGGTGGTCGAGAAGCCATGGGGGTACCCTGCCTGCGCCAACAGCTGCTTGGCCTTGGCGGGGCTGTACGGGTAGAGGTTGGCAAGATCGAGGTAGTAGGGGTCGGCCGGGACCGTATCGCTGCCGATCGCAACACCCTTGCCCGCCGACGCCACCTGGATGACCGCCTGCTTGTCGATCGCGTAGTCGACGGCCTGGCGCACCAGCTTGTTTGCGAAGGGCCCGGCCGTGTTGTTGATCGTCAGCTGGACCTTGCCGTTGGTCAGGCCCCCGATCACCTCGTATTTGGCCGGGTCGGAGGTAAAGGTGCTCGCCTCCTCCGGCGAGGCGAGGTTGTCGATGACCTGGATCTGGCCGTCCTCCAGGGCGGCGTCCTCGGCGTTGGCGTCGGAGAAGTAACGGAACTCGACGGTGGCGAACCCGGGAGCCGGCCCCCAATAGCCCGGGTTGGCCTTGAGCGACACGCTGTAGTTGGCCACCTGTCCGGAAACTTCGTAGGGGCCGGTGCCGACGGGGTCGGTGCCGAGGCTGCCGACCGTTTTGGGGTCGACGACGACGCCGTTGGAGTAGGAGGCAAGGTCGAAGAGGAACGACCAGCTCGGGCTCTGCAGCGTCACAACCACCTGGTCCGTGCCGGCCGTGGTGGCGGAGGCCACGTCGAAGATGGCTGCGTAGGGGTACTTCTTGGCGGTCACGCGGTCGATTGAGTACACGACGTCAGCGGGGGTGAGCGGGTCACCGTTGGAGAACTTGACCCCCCGGCGGATGGTAAAGGTGTACACCTTGCGGTTGCTCGAGACGGTGTAACCCGTGGCCAACACCGGTACGACCCGGCCGTCGGGGGCCAACTGCACGAGGTGTTGGAGCACGTTGTAGTCGACCACCTCGTCGATGGCCTGGGCAGCGTTGGCCGTTGGGTCCAGCGTAGGGGGAGCCTGCTGGGAGCCGATGACGAGAGTTTTGGCGGTCACGGCCGCTGGACGCGTAGCGGCCGAGGCGGCGGTGGTGGCGATCGTCGCTGGTAGCAGGGCGCCGGCGGTCAGGTAGCTTGCGACGACGGCTCTAGTGCTTCGCTTCATGTCTGAGTTGAGCTCCTCCTCCTGGGGCGGCCTACCGAGGCGGCAAGTGGCAATCTAACGGTTGCCGCAGGGGGCGGAGTTTGTAGGGTCGACGAGTACCCCTAAGGACCGCCGGCGCGGGGATGGAGGACGCACGCCATGAGCCTGAGCACGACCAACGCCTTCAACTACCTTGTCATCGCGGCGCTCGTCGCTTGGGTGCTGACTCGCCAGCTGCAGGCCCGGCCGGTCGTTGCGCGCAAGTTGTTCGTGCTCCCGGTCATCCTCGTGGTCGTGGGTGTGGGGAGCCTCGACAGTGCAATTTCCAAGAACGGCGGCCATTTGACGAGCCGCGATGCCACCTGGCTGGCGGTGGACCTGGCCGTCACCGTCGTCTTCGGCGTCATCCGCGGGGCCTCGGTGCGCCTCTACCCCCAGGGCGGCGTCCTTTGGCGGAGAGGCACCTGGGTCACCCTTGTGGGATGGGTACTGTCTTTTGCGGCCCGCGGGGCGATCGGGGTACTCGCGTCCGACAACGGGGCCAAGCCGGTGGCCAGCAGCGCTCTGGCTCTTTCGTTCGGGGTCAGCCTCGCGGTACAAGGAGCTGTCATCTACCTGCGCGGGCTGCGGGCGGGTGCGCCGTTCGCGGCCGATCCGAGACGTGCCCGGGCTTGGTAAGGCCTTCGGTCCCGGCCTAGCCGCCGCCGGCCGAATAATCGGGCCATTTCAATGCGCCGGTCCGTCCCTTCGCCTGGTCCCCCGGTGCCATCGCATCGCCGGTCTGGGCACCCGAGCCTGCGGTGCCGGCGTACGACACTGAAAAACCCGTCGGGTTGCCGCCCGCCGCTGTAGACAGGGGCGACGGTGCAGAGACAACCTGGCCCCCTTGTTCCATGGTCAGTTCGTACCAGGTCCCTACGGAGCCGGTCTCGGCCGTAGAGCTGAACGTCACTCCCGGCTGGCCTCCGGAGGCGTCCGTGTAGGGTGCCAGCGGGCAGGTGTCGCCGCCCGCCTGGCCCTGCGAGCACAACTGTTCGTTTGCCGGAGCTTCGACGACCCACTCGGCGGTCGAACCCGGCCCGCTGTAGGAAGTCTCTTGTGTGAAGCTCCCGCCGCTCGTGAGGTCGTTGAGGGAAATTTCCCACGTAGCGCCGGTTACTTGTTGGACGGTAACTGTGACGGTGTCGCCGGCACTTACCGCCGGCCCGTTCCAATTGCTCGGGACTTGTTCGGGCGCCGGGAGGACTTCCCACCACGGCCAAAGGTGGAACTGCCCCGGGGTGCACTGCCCCGTCGTCGGGTCGGTCTCCCCCTCGTCGATCCCGGCCTGGATGAGGTTGCCGCTCGACTGCTGCGGCGTCGGGTCGAACCCGTCGACCCCCACCCATTCGGCCACCCGAGCGTCGCAGCCGGCGGAGGTGGCGACGTACGGGACGGTAAAAGTACCGCTCACTGAAGCAAACGGCCCACCCGTCACGGCGTAGCCCGACCAGTTTTCGCTTATGACTTGCTGCGCGGCAGGCCCGGGTGATGTCGTCGTGGTCGTTGGGGCGGTCGTGGTAGTGGTCTTGGCCGGCACCGTAGTGGTCGTCGCCGGTGCAGGTGGCGGCGTCGTCGGCACGGGGCCGGGCGTCGTCGTGGCCTGGCTGCGGGCAGACAGGGCGAGGTAAAAGCGCGCCGACGAGCGATTAGCCCCGTTTTGCACCAACAATTCGAAAGCCACCGTGCGTTCGAGCGGCGTGGGGTTGGCGCCGAGGGTTATGTGGGCTGAAAGGACCGGCCCGCAAGCTCTCGAATTGCTGGCGTAAACGACGGGGAACGATTGCCTCGACAAAAGGACGAGCCGGCATACGCTCGCGTGGGTGAGCGACGCTGTCAGCGTCACCTTGCCCCCGGCGGGGGGCACCTGGCTGGGCGAAGTGCGCAACGAGACCACCTGGGGAGGCAAAAATGCGCCCAAAGTCACGGAAAACCGCCGCTCGGCCGACGATGCGCCCTTGCTCACGAGCAAGGCGAACGCGACGGTCCTGGTTACGGGAGTTGGGTTTGGTCCGATCACGAGGTGAGCGGCGTAGCTGCCCCGCCGGCAGGCAGCGGTCGGGTTGTGCGAATAAACCACCGGGAACGATTGGCTGGAGAGCAGTTCGAGCCGGCAACTTTGCGCACCCGCCACCCGGCTCGTCACCTCAACCGTGCCGCCGGAGGAGGCCAGGTCCGCAGGCGCAGTGCTGAGGGACACGACCGTCGGGCGTGCGATGGTCGCCGCGCTCCCGGAGGCCGGCGACGGTCCGCAAACGGCAGCGGTCAGTGCCGCGGCCATAGCCGACGTCAGCAGGATCTTGGGGAGGCTGAGCCGGCGGGTCACGCGGTCCATGGTGGGCAGAGCCGCCCGGCCGGTTCGATCAAGGCCATCGAAGGCATTGTGCCCCACTTTCCCGTTGTCGGTGCAGGTCAAAACTGCGGGGTCAATTGGCTGCGGACGGCCGGTAGCCGCGGGCCTGGAGCTCGTAGAGCTCGGCGTACGTGCCGCCCAGGGCCATCAGCTCCGCGTGAGTGCCTCGCTCTGCCACAGTGCCGCCCTCGACAACCACGATCAGGTCGGCCGTGTGCACGGTCGAAAAGCGGTGCGACACGAGGAGCGTGATGGCGCCGTTGAGCGCGCCAAGACGTCGTGCCGCCTCGTGGTAGCGGGCAAACAGAGCGGCCTCGGTCGGGGCGTCGAGGCTCGCGGTCGGCTCGTCCAGGACGACGAACAGCGGGCGGTCGCGCATGAACCCCCGTGCCAGTGCGACGCGTTGCCACTCCCCACCCGAGAGGGAACGACCGCCGACGTAGGCACCGAGGAGGGTGTCGAGCCCGTCGGGGAGGCGTTCCGCGAGGTCGCTCGCGCCGGCGTGCTCGAGCGCTCTTTGGACTTCCCCTCGCTCGTCTATTCGCGGCAGGTCGCCGAGCCCGACCGCGTCGGAAAGGGTCGTGTTGAAGCGCACGAAATCCTGGAAGGCGCCCGTCGCTTCGCCGCGCCACTCCGACGGCTCGACGGTGGCGAGGTCGAGGCCGTCGAGGGCGATCCTCCCCGTGGTCGGGCGGTACATCCCGAGGAGCAGTTTGACGAGCGTCGACTTTCCTGCCCCGTTCTCGCCCACGATCGCCACTGTCGACCCGGCCGGGAGGTGCAGGTCGATGCCGTGGAGGGTTGGCTCGGCCCGGCCGGGGTAGGTGAAGCCGACGTTGCTCAGATCGACGCCGTCACGGATGCGGCCCGGGAGCGACGCCTCGGCGTTGCCCTTCGTGGATACGACATAGTCCTCGAGCCAGAGCATGCGCCCGGCCGTCGTATTGGCCGTCATGAAGCTGCCTGCGGTGTCCGTGGCGCTGCCCAGCTGGCGCTGGGAGCGCCGGATCAGGCTGACGGCTTCGACGACCGTACCGGGTGAGGCGTGGCCGTGGGCGGCCCGGAGCACAAGCACGATGATCCCCGCTGCAAAACCAACCGCGTACACCGCCCAGCCTGCCGCCTCCCACACCGCTGAGCGGCGTGCGGCGTCGAGCGTGCGCCGGTTGACCTCGGCGCTCACCTTTGCGTGGCGGTCGAGGAGGGCGCCTGTGACGCCGAAGGTCCGCAGCTCGCGCGCCGGCGCAGCCGTCGATGCCAGGCCGAACAGTTCGCCGATCAGGCGGTTGCCGTCGGCGAGGTCGTCGGCCGAGCGTTTTTGGATCTTGGAGGCGCGCCTGTCGGCGAGGCCGGGTGCGATCGCGAGCACCGGGACCAGCAGGACAGGAGGGTAGACGAGGCCGAGGAGGACGATCACCGCGACGACCTGGACCGCGGTTTGGAGGAGGCTGAGCAGCTGGCGGGGACCGCCCGCCAGCGTGCGACGCTGGGCGCGAAGGTTGTCGATCTCCGCCAGGTATTCAGGGCGCTCGAAGTGCTCGAGGTAGGGCGCCGCATTGACGAGCTCGCCGATGCGCAAAGCCAGGGAGAGGTTTGCCGCATCTGTCAGGCGGCTGCCCGCCATCGCCCCGGCTACCCGGGCACCCCAGGCGGCTGCGAGCGTGACACCTATCACCGCTACCCCTGCGACCACACGGTCGCCGTTGTGGGCCGCCGCCCCGTCCACGAGGATCCGGAAGCCGATCGGGTAGGCGACACCGAGCAGCCCCGCCACGACCGAAAGGAACGTGGTCCAGATGGCAAGCCCTGGTGCCGCCCGGTAGGCAACGCCGAAGAGCACCTGCCCGCGCCGCCAAAGGCGGCCGAGGTCTCGCTCAGCCATCGCGCGACGCCTCGGTGCCACCGGCGGGCGCGAACCCCGCCGCCTGGGCCTTGAACATCTCGGCGTAAACGCCCCCTCGAGCGAGGAGCTCGTCGTGCGAGCCGAGTTCACGGACCTTCCCACCGTCGAGCACCGCGATCCGCTCAGCCCTGCGAACGGTCGAGAAGCGGTGCGAGATGACGATCGCGGTCACCCCGGCGGTCAGCTCCAGGAAGCGGTCGTAGAAGGCCGCCTCGGAGCGGATGTCGAGCTGCGCGGTCGGTTCGTCGAGGACGAGGACCCTGGCCCCGCGGGCCACTGCGTAGAGCGCCCGCGCGAGTGCGACACGCTGCCACTGTCCGCCCGAGAGGTCGGTCCCGCGGCGGTAACCGGGGGCGAGCACGGTCGAGTAACCGTCCGGCAGGACCTCGAGGAACGAGGCAGCTCCGGCGCGCCTGGCCGCGTCCAGCAGCACTTCTTCGTCGATGCCCCGGCCGAGGTCGAAGAGGCCGACATTTTCCCGGGCGCTCAGGGGGTACCTGGTGAAGTCCTGGTAAACGACGGCCACGCTGCGTTGCCAGGACTCGGGGTCGAGAGCCCTCAGGTCGGTGCCGTCGACAGTTACGCGCCCTGCCGTCGGGTCCCGGAGGCGGGCGAGCAACGTGACGAGCGTGCTCTTTCCCGCCCCGTTGACCCCGACTATCGCCAAGGAGTGGCCGGCCGCCAGCTCGAGGTCGAGGTGTTCGACCGCCGGGGTAGCGGCTCCGGGGTACGTGTAGGACACGTCCTCGAAGCGGACCAGTTGCCGGGGCCGGTCGCCGACGGGAGCGGTGCCGCGCGGCTCGCGCCGAGCCGACAGTTCGTCGATGAGGAGGTCCACGTCGGGGACCGCTGCCAGCATCTGTTCGAGCGTCACGTCGTCGGTGTTGACGCCCCCCACCTGCATGGCCATCATGAACATGGGCAACACGGTGGCGACGGTGCGCAGCGACGCCGTGCCCGAGTAGGCGGCGTGCCCGAGCACGCCGGCGCCGAGCGCGTACATCGCGCCGACCCCGACGGCGAAAACCGCTGTCACCCGTTCAAACTGGCGTGCCTCGGTTATGGACGGGGCCATCCCCTCCTTCCAAGCGTCCTCGTGCCGCCCGAGCGCCCAGGGAGCAGCCCCAAAGAGGCGCACTTCCTTGGCGAACTCGGGCCGCCAGGTCAGGCCGAGGTAGTACCAGGCATGGCGGAGGACCGGTGTCGCCCGGCGTGCCAGGAGCGCACGGTTGGCGAGGCGCCGCCGCAGCGGCGGCCGCATCGCGACCCAGCCCACCAGGAACATGAGCCCGAGCCACCACCTGAAGTTCCCGATGACGATGCACGCCAGGAGGCCCTGAAGGCGGTCCCCGAGCGCTCCCGCAAGGGTCATCGGAGCGTCGGACGGGCGGCTGGTCGACAGCTCGCCGGTCGCAGCAGAGAGCCGGTCGAGCACCTCGGGGCGCTCGAGGTGCTCGATGCCGACCGGCTCCGACACCGCACGGGCGAGGCGGTACTGGAGGTCGGCGGACAGCCGCACCGAGGCGTAGGAGCCGATCAGGTCCTCGAGCGGCCCGCGCATGAGCGAAAAGGCGTACGCCCCGGCCCCGACCAGCAGGGACCACAGGAGTGCGTGCCCCTGCGGCGAGCCGAGGCCGAAGCGTACGGCGGCCGGGATGTGGCCGGTGGCAGCGCCGATAGCGATGAGGGCCAGTGGCGGCAAGGCACCTTCGAGGACCACGAAGCCGACAACGGCGCAGGAAAGCAGATGGCTCGCTTCCCACGTCAAACGTGCGACGCGCCAGCGGACCACGAGCGTGGAACGGAGCGAACCTGCCTCCGTGCGCCACCGCTCCTGCACGCTGCGGCCGAGCCGCCTAAGACGGTCCACCCAGTCACCTTGGCAGACAACGCCCGCTTACCGCTCCGTTGCGGCTCCGTTGCGACGGGCCGATCTGACGGGGCGGGTTTGACAGGGGCATGGCCCCAAGTGACACCCTCGTCTATCCGGGCGCTCACCCACCTGTTCGAATTGGCCAGAGCCACCGAGTGAGGGTGGGACAGGGCCCGGCCAAGCCACCCTCGACGAAGCCGCCTAGTTCACAAATCATCGCCCTGCTCGGCGTGACGATGGCGACGACGGTCTCAAACCTCGCACAGACCACCGTGCTCGGCCTGCTGGTGTACCGCCTGACCGGGAGCGAGCTGGACCTCGGGTTCCTCGGCCTTGCGGAGTTCGCCCCGGCCGCAGTCCTCGTCGTGCTGGCAGGTGCGGTGGTTGACCGCTTCGACCGGCGCCGTGTGGCGGCCGCAGGGTCGGCTGCAAATGCCGTCGTCGCTTTCGCCCTTGCCTGGTACGTCCGCCGTCCCGAGCACATCTCGGTTACCCCCATCTTCCTCTTGGTGCTCGCCTTTGGCGCCGGCCAAGCCTTTCTGTCCCCTGCACAGCGCTCCATACCGTCCTCGATGGTCCCCAACGACATCGTCCCGTGGCTCGTGGCTCGCCGTTCCATCGCTTCCGAGATCGGCATGATCGTCGGCCCCGTTTTCGGGGGCTTCCTTTACGGGGCCGGGGTCTGGGTGCCGCTCGTCGCGGTCGCCGCCCTGTCGGTCGTGGCAGCGGGCGGGGTTTTGACGATCAAGCTCCCCGGCGAGGCGCGGGCGCGCCCCGCGACGGAGACGGGCGTGGGCAGTTTGGGCAATGTCGGCCGCGACGAACAGGTCGACCACGTCCCCGAAGACGGGATACCGGCGACCAGGGGCGGGTTGCACGAAGCCCTGGAGGGCCTCCGCTTCGTCCGGGCGCAATCGGTCCTCCTCGGGGCGATCTCCCTGGATCTCTTCGCAGTGCTTTTCGGCGGCGCGGTAACACTGCTACCGGCGATCGCGGTGCGACTGGGAGTAGGCGCGGTCGGCCTGGGCTGGCTCCGTGCTGCCGGCGGCCTGGGAGCAGGAGCGATGACGCTCGTTATCTCGTTCCGGCCGGTCCAGCGCCGCGTCGGGCGGGTCCTGCTCGGCGTTGTGGCGGTCTTTGGGATCTGGACGATCGTCCTCGGCTTCACCCACTCCTACGCCCTGGCTTTCATTGCGATGTTCGGCCTTTCGGCGGCGGACGCCGTGAGCGTGTTCATCCGGTCGACCCTCGTCCCTTTGGCGACGCCCCCCGAGATGCGCGGCCGCGTCCTGGCCGTCGAAAACGTCTTCATCGGTGCCTCGAACCAGCTCGGGGGCTTCGAGTCCGGGGCGCTCGGGCAGTTGGTCGGCACGACCGGCTCAATCGTCATCGGAGGGATCGGCACACTTGCCGTCGCCCTGGCCTGGGGGGTGCTGTTCGCCCCGCTCCGGCGGGTGGACCGGTTCCCCACGCCACCCGAGCCGTAAGCCCCGAACAGGCGCGAGAATAGCCGCCGTGGCTAGGCCTTCCAACAACCTCGGTCCCGGCACCACGCCGACCTTCGACCCTGCGGAGATCGCAATTTTCGAGCCCCTTGGCCGGCGCCGGCGGATCGAGGCGGGGGAGTACCTCTACCGGGAGGGCGACACCACTTACGATTTCCATATCCTGCTGTCGGGGACAGTGGACATCGTGGTCGGCGCAGGCACCGACGACGAGCGGTTCATCCTCCGGATGCACGGTGCCGGGGCCTTCCTCGGGGAGCTCAACCTCCTTACGGGACTTCGTGTTTTTGTCACATCGCGTGTGATCGAACCCGGCGAGGCCATCGCCGTCCCGGTGGAGGGCTTGCGCCGCATCATCGCTACCCAGCCGGCCCTGAGCGACAAGATCCTCGCCACGTTCATGGCCCGCCGGGCCAACCTGCTGACAGGAGCGGCGACGGCGACGCGGGTCATCGGCTCGCGTTTTTCGGCTGAAGCCTTACAACTACGGGAGTTCCTCGCCCGTACGAGGGTGCCCTACGAGTGGCTCGACCCCGACTCCGACCCCGAAGTCGAGCGCATCCTTCACGAGTTCGACGTCGAGCCTGGGGAGCTCCCGGTGGTGATCTCGTCGGGGTCGGTGCTGCGGCGCCCGAGCCCGGGTGTTGTCGCCGACTACCTCGGGCTGACGCTGGAACGGCTTCCCGACCGGTGTTTCGACCTGGTGATCGTCGGCGGGGGACCGGCGGGCCTGGCGGCGGCCGTGTACGGTGCGTCCGAGGGCCTCAGGACGCTCGGGGTCGAGATGGTAGCGCCCGGTGGGCAGGCGGGCACCAGTTCGAGGATCGAAAATTATTTCGGTTTCCCAACGGGTATTTCCGGTGGGGACCTGACCCAGCGGGGCGTGGTCCAGGCGGAGAAGTTCGGAGCCGTGCTCAGCGCGCCATGCGTTGCGGAGAAGCTCGACGAGGAGGCCGGGCACCTCGTGGTCGGGCTCTCGGACGGGACAGTGGTGGCCGGGCGCGCGGTGATCGCCGCCAGCGGTGCTCGTTACCGCAGGCTGGACGTCGACCGGCTGAGCGAGTTCGAGAACCGGGGCGTCTACTACGCGGCTACCGACCTCGAGGCGCGCCAGTGCGCCGGTGGGCCGGTCATCGTTGTCGGCGGCGGCAATTCCGCCGGGCAGGCAGCCGTCTACCTTGCAGATTGCGGAAGCTCTGTGACCGTCGTGGTCAGGGGCCCGGACCTGAGCGCCAGTATGTCCCGCTATCTCGTCGACCGGTTGGAGACGCACCCGCGGATCGAGGTCGACACCAGGGCCCAGGTGGTGGCCCTCGGTGGTGGTGAGACGCTCGAAAGTGCAAGGATCTCAGGGCCAGCT
>DATJMJ010000205.1:0-17309 GCA_035508795.1 Acidimicrobiales bacterium | reverse complement strand
CGTCTCGGCCTGCACCTCGAGTAGGCGGAGTTCACGGTCGAGCTGTTGGCGTTCGGTTTGGTCCGTTATCACCGCTACCTGCCCGACACGGACGCCATCGTCCTCGAATACAGGAGCCGAGGTCAGGTGGGCCACGAACTCGCTCCTGTCGAGGCGGGCCAGCCGCAACTCTCCGGAAAAGGGCCTGCCTGCAACCAGGTCTTGGTGCACCCGCGTGGCGTCTTCTGCGGCGCCCTGTGCCGGCATCAGTATCCGGCCGTCCAAACCAGCGACGTCCGGTAGCCGCCAGCCGAAAAGGCGCTCGGCTGCGGCGTTGGCGTAAACCATCTTGCCTTCGGAGTCTGCCGCCGCCACTGCTTCGCCGATCGAGTCCAAGAGGATCAACTTGAACCTTGTTTCCCTGTCGGCTTTGGCCTGCGCGGTTATATCGTCCACCAGGGCGACGCCACCTTCGTAGGTGCCGTCCTGGCCAAAAAGTGGGGCCGCATCGACTTGTGCCAGCAAGTTCGTGCCGTCCGGGCGCCGTAATCGCTGTTTAAAACTGGCACGCGTGCCGGAGCGGACCTTGGCGCCGACTTCCTTGACCAGCAGTTCGCCTCCGGGCCCGAGGAACTTCGAAGGCGGGGTCGCCATCAGCTCGTCGATGGAACAGCCCATAATCTCTGCCATCCGGCGGTTGACGTACCTGGTACGCCCCTCCTTCGAAATCCAAACTCCCTGACCGGCGATATCGAGGATCTGGCTGAAGAGGGAGGCGCCGACTTCGTCTGCTGCTCGGTCACGTGCCACTGTGCTCGACGACGCTCGTTCAATTGCGGCGGCGACAGTGCGGCCCTCTGCCACAAAGCGTACGACCGCCTCCACCCTCTCAACGTCGGCGTCGGTGTAGTTGCGGTGCCCGGCGGCCGATCGCTCGGGTTGCAGGAACTTGTAACGGCGCTCCCAAGCTCGCAGGGTGCTTGTCCCGATGCCTGTGCGGCGGGCAACCTCGCCGATCCGCATCCCCACAGGCGTCACCGTACAGGACCTCTACACAATGTACAAGTATTCTTTTCACCTTGTCCCATGATCTACTTGACGGATGTTGAAATGTGACTCACAGTGGTGCTAGAAGTACAAAAGTAGGGGAGGGGCGGATGACTACCGGTTTGGCGCGGCTGCTACCGGCTTTGGAAGGGGCGCTCGCGATCTACGACCGTGCGACTGCCCAGCACTCGGCGCGCGTCAGCCACTTGGCTGGCGTGATCGCTCAAGAACTGGGCCTGCCCGGCGACGAGGTCGAGGTCGTGTCCTATGCGGGGATGCTCCACGACCTGGGCAAGCTCGGCATCGAACCTGAGGTGCTCCAAAAGGCCGGGCCCTTGAACGACGACGAATGGGCTGACATATACGGCCACCCGAGCGTCGGCTCCGAACTGGTCCTAGCTGTCTCGGCTGACCTGGTCCCTGTCGCAGAAGCCATTCGTGCCCACCACGAACGCTGGGACGGCACCGGGTACCCCGACCAGCTCGGTGGCCACGACATCCCGATCGGGGGCCGGATCGTCGCTGTTGCCGATGCCTTTGACGCCATGACTCACCCGTGCACCTACCGGTTCGGGCGTTTCAGCCCCAATGAGGCCGAGGAGGAGGTCCGACGCCAGGCAGGGCGCCACTTCGACCCGCTCGTGGTGGGTGCTTTTTGTGCGCTCAAAGACCAACGTGGCGAAGATGACGAAAGCGCCCCCGTCATGGCGCGTGTCTATAGCGCCCTCTTCAACCCGCATACCTCCGAGGTGTCTGTAACGAGGGCCCTTTAGTGGCACCGCCAAACCCGACGGCCGGCGGGCAGGCGCCCCTCGCGCAACGGGGTGGCGCGCCACCACCACTGCGTCCGGTCGAGGGGGACGGCGCACTGAGCGGTACTCCACCCGACCTCTCGGTTACCGCCGCCGCTCGGGCGCGGGTCCATCAGCTACTTACCGAAGCAGCCCGCCGGGCTGGCGGCGACGCTGGGGCGGTGTACGGGGCCTCGGGGGACAACGTCCAGCTCGTCGCTCCGCTGATGGATGCGGTGACCTGGCTCGCCCCCGGCAACCGCCAATTGGCACAAACGGCTCTGCGAGCCCGCCGGCCGGTGACCGCCGAAGTACAACATCACTATGACGGGCGGCTTTCCGGCTCCACCGAGGGTTGTGTCGCCATCCCCCTTGAAGTTGCCGGTGACGCAGTCGGGGTATTACTTGTTTCCGGACTGCCTCTCGGGCCGGCTCCGCTTGATGGCCACCTCGCAAGCCTGGGCCAGCTTCCTGAGGTGCTGGCCCTCAGCCTGGACCGCTTGCGCCTAGTTCTGGCCCTCGAGGAGCGCGGCCAAGAGGTAAGTTCCTTGAGCCGTCAATTGGACGCTTTCGCCCTCGACTTCCGCTCGACCTACGAGGCGGAACGGGAGCGCTCGCAGCAGCTCGCCGACACCCTGGCCGAGCTCGGCCGCACCTACAGGGCAACTGTTGGTGCCCTTGCGATGGCCGTCGAAGCCAAGGACGAGCGCACAGGCGGCCACCTTTATCGCGTGACCCGTTACGGCATGTTGCTCACGTCGCTCGTGGCTCCCGACCACGCTGACGACCATCAGTTCGAGTACGGTTTTTTGCTGCACGACATCGGAAAGCTCATGGTCCCCGATGCGGTCCTCAACAAAGCGGGCGCGCTCAGCGATGCCGAATGGGATGTGATGCGCGCCCATCCCACCAAGGGGTGCTCGATCCTGGAAGGTGTTCCGTTCCTGGACGTTGCGCGAGAGATCGTCTACTGCCATCACGAACGCTGGGACGGGAACGGTTACCCGAGAGGTTTGCGCGAGATGGAGATACCCCTCGGTGCTCGCCTTTTCCCGCTCTGCGACGCTTTCGACGCGATGACGAGCGACAGGCCGTACCGCCCTGCAATGTCCTTTGGGGAGGCTCTCGCCCGCATCCGGGACGGGTCGGGCACGCAGTTCTGGGCCGAAGCGGTCAGCGCGTTCATGACCATCCCGGCTCACGAGCTCGAAGCGATCGCCTTCCAATCGAAAGAGCGCTAGCCATGAGCCGCCACCGCTCGACGGAGGCGCGAGTTGCCGCATTGGCGCTCAGCCTTCTCGTAGCCGCAGTCGCTGTGCTGGGTAGCTGGCAAGTCGTCACAGCGCGCCATTCCCAGCAGACAGAACTGGAGCGTGCGGACGTCAACGCAGCTCACCTGGCGAGCAGTGCGCTCGCGAGCGCGCTCGAGAGCCGCCTGCAATTGCTCAGCAACTTGGCGGGCCAGCCCGGAGTGGCCGCGATTTTCAGCAAGGAAGGTCCCGCCCAGCTCGATAGGGTTACTTTGGCTTTGCACGAGCTATACCCCGGCTTTTCGAGCTTTGAAATCGTTGACCCAGCGGGCCTGGTAAAGGCGAGTTGGCCGGCGGCCGTCACAGGCCCACCTGAAAACCTTTCCGGCGATAAGTTCTGGGCGGCCGCCCGCAGCGGCCGGCCCTACGTGTCGGGGGCAGTTCGGCTGAGCTCTGGGGCGGGGCTGTCGGTCATGCTCTTCGCGCCTGTGCGCCAAAAGTCGGGCGCGATAGCGGGCTTCATAGCGGCCTCGGTCCCGGGGGCGTCTCTCGGGCCTCTCATCGGTGCTGGCGCGCTCGAAGAAAGCGCCTCATTGGTGGTGCTCGACCAATCCGGCGATGTCCTCTTCGGGCCGGCGGCCGGCACGGCGCACAGTTTCAAATCGATCCCGGTCGTGGCGGGCGCGCTCGGCGGCCGCATGGGCGGGGCGTCGAGCACCGTGCCCGGCTACCGCGGCAGCCGGCTCGTAGGTTACGCCCCGGTGCCCGCCCTGGGCTGGGTGGTGCTCGTCGAGCAGCCGTACTCCGTGCTCGACCAACAGGTGATGGGCCTCACGGAGCGCCTGGGGGCCATCGGCTTAATGGTGGTGCTGGCAGCCCTCGGTACCGGGCTGCTCGTCGTATCGCTCTTTGGGCGGCTCGGGCGCGAGCGCCAGCGTGCTCAGGCCTTGATGACGAGTGTGGGCGAGGGTGTGGCGACGCTCGGTTACGACGGGACGGTGCAGGACGTCAACCCGGCCCTCGAGGAACTGACCGGGTGCCCTCGGGCCGACCTCGTCGGCAGCAAATGGCACCAAACGCTGAGTTTGTACGACCCGCGCGGCGGCCCTGTGCCCTGGGAAGGTTCGCTTGCCTACAAAGCAGCCGCAGAAAGCAAGGTCGTCAGCACCACCGGGTACAGCCTCTTCGTGTCGCGCTCGGACGGCCAAAGGGTCCCGGTGTCCATGACAGCGGCTCCGCTCCGCTTGGGTGAACAAGTCGTCGGCTCGGTCGTTGTCCTGCGTGACGTCTCCAACGAGCGCGAAGTCGACCAGCTCAAATCTTCGCTGGTGTCAACCGTCTCGCACGAGCTGCGCACCCCGCTCACCATGGTGCAGGGTTTTGCCGAACTGCTGTTGTCACGAGACGACCTCGGGGCTGAGCGGTCCCGCGAGGCGCTCGGGCAGATACTCAGCTCCGCACAGCGTCTAGGAAGGCTGATAGACGATTTGTTGTCGGTGTCGCGAATCGACTCGGGCAAGCTTCATGTCGACCTGGGCGCGGTATCCCTCGACGATGCCGTTGTCGAGGCCACCCGGGTGGCGGCTTCGCAGCCTGTAAACGGCCGAGGACTACCGGCGGAGGTGCCCTGGCGGTTGGTCGTCGACCTGCCCCCGAACGCTCCACCGGTGATGGCCGACCGGGACAAACTGGTGCAGGTCCTCGTCAATTTGCTGTCCAACGCCCTCAAGTACTCGAGCCCGCTCTCTCAAGTACGCGTTACGGCACGGGAGTGCAAAGAATACCTCGAGATCTCTGTGGCTGATCAGGGTATCGGGATGAGCGAGGAAGAGCGCTCATTGGTGTTCGAGAAATTTAGCCGGGCAGACCGGCCCGACGTCCGGCAAGTAGCTGGGACCGGGTTGGGCTTGTACATAACGAAGAGCTTGGTCGAGATGCAACACGGTCAGATCTGGGTCGAAAGTGCGTTAGGCAAAGGGACGACGTTTACCTTTGCATTGCCTCGGGTCGCGCCACGTGCCGGCGACGCACAACTCGCTGTACAAGGTATGAAGGAGCAAGAGTGAGGACTTTGCTGATAGTAGATGACGAAGATGGTGTCAGGACGCTCGTGCGCATGACCCTTGACAGCGCTCGCTACGAAATAATCGAGGCGGCGGACGGGCGCCGGGCCTTGGAGCTGGCGCGAGAGCACCGTCCAGACCTCGTCTTATTGGACGTAATGCTGCCAGACATGTCGGGTCTCGAGGTATGCCGCCAGCTGAAGAGCCAGCCCGAGCTTGGCTCGACAACCGTGATCATGCTCACGGCCCGGGCGCAGTCGAGCGATGTGGGCGATGCCGAGGAGGCGGGCGCTAACGGCTATTTCACCAAACCATTCTCTCCGTTGGCTCTTACGCGTAAGGTCGAGGACGTGTTGGGGGCGGTGCTGTGAAGAAGGTCCTTGTTATCGACGACGAGCCGGGTATTGCCCAGCTGGTATCGTGGTGCCTTGACTCACTCGGGCTCGAAGTGATCCAGGCGAGCGGGCGCGACACCGCCTTGCAACGCGCTCGAGCCGACGAGATCGGTCTCGTCCTGCTCGATTTTGACCTTGGGGACGAAGATGGGCTTGACATCCTGCCCGATCTCCGGCGTGAGCCTGGGTTGCGGGACGTGCCCGTAGTGGCCTTTACGGCCCACGACAGCCGGCGCCGCGAAGCCATCGACAGTGGGGTCGCGTCCTTCATTGCCCGGCCGTTCTCCGGTTCGCAGCTCCGCGAGACCGTGCAATCTCTGGTCGCCGGCTCGCCGTGAGGTCGCGGCCTCGGAGGCAACTCCTGGCAGCGTCGTGAGGGCGTTCGTCATCTGGGGGCCGGGAGAGGCGGGGGTCGCGGAGGTTCCGGAGCCTATGACGGCCCCCGGAGAGGTGACCGTCGAAGTGAGCTGCGCCGGCTTTTGCGGGACTGATATGGAGTTCTACAAGGGCACGATGGTTTATCTGGCCGAGGGCAGGGCCAGCTACCCGGTCCGGATCGGCCACGAGTGGGCCGGCGTCGTCAGCGCGGTTGGCGAGGGGGCCGACCGCTCATGGCTGGGGCGCCGCGTCACTGGGGACACGATGCTCGGCTGTGGCAACTGCCGTCGCTGCCTTTCGGGTTTTCACCACGTCTGCCAGTACCGGACCGAGCTCGGCATCAGAGGGGGCAGGCCCGGGGCCATGGCCGAGCGGGTGAGCGTCCCGGCGCGCTCGCTATGCCCGCTCCCGGACGAGGTGGACGACTCCATGGGCGCAATGGTCGAACCGGCGGGGAGCGCCTGGCGCGCCGTCAGCTCGGCGGCCCTCCGAGCCGGCGACCGGGTGCTCGTGGCGGGAGCCGGCACGATCGGCTTGTTGACAGCCATGTTTGCCCGCGCTGTTGGCGCAGAGCCCCATTTGCTCGAAAGATCCGCCCGGTCGCGTGAATTCGCGCGCTCGATCGGGTTCGCCGATGTGTGGCCGGAGGAAGAGCTCCCGGACGAGCCCTGGGACGCCATCATTGACGCAACTGACGCCGTTGGGTTGCCCGCAAAGGCGCTCGAGCTGGTCGAGCCGGGCAAGCGGGTCGTTTTCGTCGGGATCGCCTCCGAACCGAGCTTGCTCGACAGCCGCGTGCTGGCTCTCAAGGACGTCACTGCTGTCGGGATCCTCGGTGCGTCGGCAGGCTTGAGGGAGGCCGTCGCAGCGTACGCTTCGGGCTTGGTTGACCCTCGTCCGCTCATAGCGTCGACGCTGAGCCCAGAGGGGCTCGCAGGCGTGCTTGCCGGTGAGCGCCCCCCCGGTGCCGGCGAGGGGCCGAAGTTCCACGTGAAGTTCTGATAAGCAGGACGCCCGTCTGGTCGCATCGGAGGTCGGCTGCGAGATGAGAAGGGCGATTGTGACGGGCGGGGCGAGCGGCATCGGCGCTGCAACGGCCGCGAAACTCCGGGGTCAAGGGCTCGACGTCGTAACGGCAGACGTTGCCGACGGGGCAGACATAAGGCTCGACGTCACCGATGTCGACGGGGTTAGCGCCTCCGCGCGGTCGCTCGGTCCAGTAGACGTCCTCGTCAACTCGGCCGGGATCGTGGGCCCGAACGTACCCCTGCTCGCTACCGACGCCGAGAGCTGGCGTCGGGTCCTGGAGGTAAACGTCGTCGGGATTGCCAACATGATGCGGGCCTTTGTACCGGGGATGGTCGAGCGTGGCTGGGGACGCGTGGTAAACGTCGCCTCCATGGCCGGCAAGGACGGCAACCCCAACCTGTCCGCCTATTCGGCATCGAAGGCTGCCGTGATCGCCCTCACTAAATCTGCCGGTAAAGAGCTGGCGACCAGTGGTGTGCTGGTCAACGCGATCGCGCCGGCCGTCATAGCCACGCCGATGAACAAGAGCACCGAGCCCGGAGTACTCGCGCACATCACAAGCCTGATCCCGATGAAGCGGGTCGGCCAGCCGGAGGAGGTTGCCGAGCTCATCTCGTGGCTGGCCTCGGACGCCGTGTCCTTTTCGACGGGCGCTGTCTACGACATCAGCGGCGGGCGAGCGACTTACTAGCCCTCGACCTTCATGGCTGAAGGGCGGGTCTGGTCGCTAGGGCCGCACCCACCCGATCGACAGTGGCCACTCCTCGCCTTCAGCGCTAGTGCTCGGCCAGCTCCCTGAAGGCTTCCGGTACCCGCGCCGCGCTCGACAGTGTGGGTGCGGCGTAACCAACTGCACCCCGGCCGAACTTCGCCCGGACGGCGTCAACCGAATGGTCCAAAGCCCACCTCGCAGCGAGGACCGTCCCCGCTGACGCGTCCAGGCCGGCAGGGGCGCTCGGGCGACAGAGCCCGAGCGCGAGCTGAAGCGATGGCGCGACGAGACGGGAGGCGGAGACAGCCAGGAGCGTGACCTCCTTTTCCGACCGATTTTGAGCGAGGGCGGTACAGGCAAGCTCGGTTGCGATCTCGGTCAGCGTCAACGTCGTGTCTACTGGGACAGCGAGGGTCGTGGATCTCGTGACAGCGCGCATCCCCGGGAACCTGACCCGTACCGTCACAGTGCGCGCCGCCCGCTCGGCGGCACGCAAGCGGCTGGCGACGCGGTCCGCCAGGTAGCCGAGAGTGGACCTGAGGAGGTCCCCAGTGGGCCGTTGACGGCCGAGAGCCGCCTGGGCGCCTATGGAAGAGGCTGCCCGCTGGTGCCCTACCTGGCGGGGGTCGATATTGGTCGCCAAGGAGGCCATTTTTTCCCCGATAGCCCGGCCGAAAAGCCGCTCGAGGACGTTGCCTGGTGCTTCCGCGAGCTCCCCGACGGTCTTGATGCCGACACGGGCGAGGTTGGCCTGCGATTTTGGCCCGATGCCCCATACGAGCGACACTGGCAGCCCCTGGAGGAACTCCCGCTCGCTCTCAGGCGGCACAACGACAAGCCCGTCGGGCTTGGCCACCTGGGAGGCCACTTTTGCAAGGTGTTTAGTCCGCGCCACTCCGACTGACAAAGGCAAGCCGACCTCTTCACGCACGCGACGGCGCAGGGCGGCGGCGATCTCGGTCGGGGAGCCGAAGAGACGCCCGGCCCCCGCCACGTCCAAGAACGCTTCGTCGATCGAGATGCGCTCGACCAGGGGCGTGTAATCGGAGAACAGGTCCACTACCTGGTCGCCCAGCCTCTGGTACTCCCGGAAATGACCGGGCACGAACCTGAGATGGCCGCAGAGCTGTCGTGCCCTCCATGCCGGCATGCCGGCTGACACGCCGAAGGACCTCGCCTCGTAAGAGGCAGCTAATACGACCCCCGTCCCGACTGCGGTCGGCCGGCCCTTCAGCGAGGGGTCGAGCAATTGCTCTACCGACGCGTAGAAGGCGTCGAGGTCGGCATGGAGCACGCTGGCCCCTCCGGTGAGAGCCACGGGCCTCAATCTATCGAACGTATGTTCGGTCGGACGTTGGGAGAGCCAATTTTGTCCAGCAGCACCGCTAGCGTGGCGCGGTGGTTCGCTCAGGCGCTCGCTCGAGCGCTCCTCCGGCCGAGGGCGGCCCCTTGGCGAGCTATCGGCAGAAGCGGGACTTCACGAAGACCAGCGAACCCGCTGGCGGGCAGCCTCCCGCTGCTGAGAGCGGCCCCCGCCGCTTTGTCGTGCAACGCCACCGCGCCCGCCGCCTCCATTACGACTTCCGCTTGGAGATCGATGGTGTTCTGGTGAGCTGGGCGGTGCCGAAGGGCCTGACGCTCGACCCAGCCGTGCGAAGGGCGGCGTTCCATGTCGAGGACCACCCTTTGGAGTACTTCGACTTCGAAGGCGTTATCCCGTCGGGAGGCTATGGGGCCGGCGACGTCATCGTCTGGGACGCAGGCACGTGGGATATCGACGAGGCTGGTGACCCGCCCGATCCGGGCAAGGCGCTAAGGGACGGTGAGCTTCACCTCGACCTGCATGGCGAGAAGCTGAAGGGACGTTTCATCCTCGTGAGGACGCGCCGTGGCGAGCCCGGCAAGGAGCAGTGGCTCCTGCTGCACAAGCGCGACGAGTTCGCAGTCGAGGGGTGGGACCCCGAGGACCACCCACGTTCTGTGCTCTCCGGCAGGACCAACGACGAGGTGAAGGCGGAGCCGGAGAGGATCTGGCACTCCGACCGGCCGGCGAGCGAGGCGTCGGTCACCGTGCCGACGGTGCCGCCCGTCCCTCCTGGCCCGACAGACGACGAGCTCGCCCAATTGGACGGTATGGGTGCCGAGGGCGATTGGCATGTCTTTGGCCGCGAACTGCATGTCACCAACCTGGACAAGATCCTCTTCCCCGGCCGTCCCGGTGAGGAGCCGGTGAGCAAGAGAGAACTAATCAGGTATGCGGCGCAAATCGCCCCTACAGCGCTGCCTTACCTCCAGCATCGCGCCTTGAACATGCACCGCTTCCCGAATGGCGCCCAGTCAAAGGGTTTTTGGCATAAGGAGTTGCCGGCCCACGCGCCTGGCTGGCTCCCTCGCTGGGACAACCCAGAGGCAGATCCTGGCGAGAGCCGGACCTACCTCGTTGTCGACGAGCCGGCAGCCCTGGTGTGGGCGGCCAATTTCGGTGCCCTCGAGTGGCACGCCTGGACGTCGCGCACCGACGCGCCCCGGATGCCCACCTACGCCCTCATCGACCTGGATCCCGGTGAGCAGACCACATGGGACGACCTGCTGGTGCTGGCCCGCCTCCATCGGACGGCGCTCGAGCATTTGGGCGTCCGGGCCCAACCGAAGGTCACGGGCCAGCGGGGCTTACAGATCTGGATCCCCGTCAGCCCAGGGCCGAGCTTCACCGAGACACGTCAGTGGACGGAGAAGCTTTCCAAGGCGATCGGAGCGGTGGTGCCCGACCTTGTCAGCTGGAAGTGGCAGGTGACCGATAGGAGTGGGCTCGCACGCCTCGACTACACCCAAAACGCCGTCAATAAAACGCTCGTTGCTCCCTACAGCCCTCGCCCGTCGCCTGGTGCGCCTGTTTCGGCACCCATCGGGTGGGACGAGCTGGACGACCCGGGCCTCCGGCCCGACGGTTTCACGGTCCGCACTGTCCTCGGGCGAATTGAGAAGCTGGGCGACTTGTTTTCGCCTGTGCTCGGAGCGGGGCAGCGACTTCCGCCTCTCACGTGAGGGTTTGTTCGGGCCCAGCCCATTCGGAGTGTGGGTCAGAAGCCGGGAAGGACTCGTCCTCTTCCTCGTCGAGCTGCTCCTCGCCCTCGTCACCCTCTTCGCCGTCCTCGCCCTCCTCGTCGCCTTCCTCGTCGAACGGGTGGTCTTGGTCGAGCAGGTCTTCGGAGATCATCTCCCCGCCGCCGAGGCTGTCGAGCAGTTGGGCGGTCAGCTGCGACAGATCCCAGATGACCGCCTCGGCTCTCATGAGCACCCCCTCGGGAGGTGTGTAGGCCTCGTTTGGGACCGCGACCACCTGCAGTCCCGCGGCTACGGCCGAACGGATGCCATTGGCTGAGTCTTCGACAGCCGCGCATAATTCGGGCGGTTCCTCGAGGCGACGCGCGGCCTCGAGGTAGACGTCAGGCGAGGGCTTGCCCTTTGGGACCTCTTCGGAGGACACGGTCGCCTGGAAGTACCGGCCCCAACCCGTGATCGAGAGCACTCGGTCGATGACGACGCGGTTGGAGGAGGACGCCAGGGCGAGCGGCCATCTGGCTGCCACCCGGCGGACGGCGTCGTCCGCTCCCGGCAGCAGCGGTAGCCCCTTGTCGTAGCTCGCCAGGAGCTTTGAAACGACGACGTCGACGATCTCGGGTGGGCTGAGGTCGACCCCGAGCTCTTCCGCGATGTACCTCGACCACTCCAGAGAGCTCATCCCCTGCATGATCGCGGTGGCGTCGTCGTGCCAGTGGCCCTTGCTGTCTGCTACCACCTCGCGTCTGGCCTGGTCCCACAGCGGCTCGGAGCCGAGCAGGACACCGTCGAGGTCGAAAACCACGGCTCTTATCACACGACGAGTATCGCGGCTGGGTGCCTTCCACGCGCTCGATGAGGATCTTGCTCACCGCTCCCGAGCCCCAGAGCACCTCACGGGTTGCCGTGCTTGCTCATGCCGGCCCGTGGCGGTCGCGGGTTTGCGCCGCTCTCGGGGCCGATGCCGCCGCCGTCGGGCTGGCTCTGGGACTGGCGGCGGCCGTTGGGTCGGCCTAGCGTCAGCGGGAACGGGTGGCAGGGGTGAGTGGAGGCCACCCAGGGAACCAAGTACAACTTGGGCGGCAGCAAGGAAGGTGCTCGCGTGAACCGAGTTTCTCCCTAGATCGGTGTGCTGAATCGACCGACAGCCGGCCGCCGCCGGAGGAGCGGGGCGGGGGTCGTGTGCGCTTTGGGCGCCCTCGCGACGCTGGGAGCTGCGACTGCGACCGCCACGGGTGCCAACGCGGCAAGCGCCGAGGGTTCAGGGGACGCCTCCCACTTAGTCGGTCAGGTCTCCAACCCCTCGAGCCGGCACCGGCCGGGTAGCACGACGACCGCTTTCACGACTACGACCGTGTCGACGACCACGACCGTGTCGACGACAACCACCCGGGCTACGACAACCACCCGGGCTACGACCACGACGACGGCGACGACCCTGCCCGGGGGGCCAGCCGCCCCGCAGGTTGAGATCGTGCCGCTCTACGAGTACGCAGGCAGCTCAACGTTGGCCGGTGACTGGGCAGCCGCCTGCGCCAATGACGCCCTGGTAATCGGGACCGGGGCGAACAGCGGGCCGCCGACGAGCAGCGACTCCGACTGGGCTTTGGAGGAAGACGACCTCCTTCCTGCCATGGAAGCCTGCACACCCGGCGGTACGGCAAAGGGAATGGCCCTCGGCTATATCAACACGGGTTATGAGAGTGTCTCTGTCAGCACAGTTGACGAGGAGATGCAGCAGTGGGCGGCGTTCGACCCGACGATTTCGGGCTTTTTCTTCGACGAGACCAACGATGCTGCCTCGTCATCCGACGAGAGCTATTACTCGTCGATAACCTCCACTGCACGCCAGCACGGATGGGACGAAATCGTTTGGAACTGGGGCACCGATTCCGGGACGACTTCCTGGCCTTTTGAGGCCGGGCAGAGCTTTTCGACAACCTGGCCCAATTATGTCGTCGCCTTCGAGGGAAATGAGCAGAGTTTCAAGCGGTGGGCGCCGGCGTCATGGGAACAGGGGTCATGGGTCAACGGGCAGGAGGGCGCCCCGTACAGCGACAGCGTTGCCGCCCTCGTCTACGCGACGCCGAGCGCGGCGCTGACTACCGTGTGCTCGAGGATTGACGGCCTATGGACGGTGGCGGACAACCTCTTCGGCTATTACGCGACCAACGGCGCTCTTCCCAGCCCTTATAGCTCTCTCGACGAGTACAACAGCGCAGAAGTCGGTGAGTGCTGACCGGCTCCCTTCGCTGGTGACCAGCTGGAGCGCTTGGGGTCTCGCGAGCACCTTCCGCCGAGGTGGCGAGGTGGGGACTAGGCGGTTCTTGTCACACCCCCCTGATTAGCTGGTCGACGTGCCGAGACATGCAACGACAGGTGGGGGAGAGCCATGAGCTTCGTGGTGGCCGGAGTCTTCGCCACCGTGGTGGCGGTCATCGTGGTCATGTGGGCAGTCGTGAAGGTGCGCGATGCCCGTTACGAGCGCGATCTTCACTATCAGACATACCGTTGGACGGACGACCATATACGAGCGGCGCGCCAAGAGGCGGTGTTGCAAAGTCGTGCTGTCGTTTCAGGCAAGGTCCAGGAGCACCTTGCTCCTCTTTTTCCCCAGTTCCTAGCCGAGTTCGACCCCCGGGAAGCCCGTTTTATCGGGACACCCGTCGACTACGTCGTGTTCCACGGCTTGGACAGCGGGGAGTGTGAGATCGTCTTCGTGGAAGTGAAGACCGGCCGGAGCCAGCTCAGCACGAGAGAGCGTCTCGTCCGGGGTGCTGTCCAAGCAGGCCGGGTCCGGTGGGCGGAAATGCGCCTTCCCGACCAACTGGGTGCGCTCGTCCCGGTGGACGGCCGTGGCGAGTTGTCGGAGGGGGCCCGCGCCGCCGGGAATTAGACGGCAGATCCCCGGCCGAAGCCGGGGCCACGACGGGCAGTGCGCGCTGGCACCGGGCGATCAATTCTCAAGCAGCAAGGTACATGTCGTCCCAGTAGATGACCGTACCTTTGGTCCCCTTGGAGAAGTCCGGCTCCATACCGGCATAGACCTCGCTGGAAGTGGGCTTGATCCCGGTCAGCGTCAGCTGTGTCCAGGTGTTGGCGGCAAGCGTGACCGATGCGCTGTTATCGGTCTTGACATAGGTCCCGTTCGATTCGAGCAGGTCCACTCCTATGTCGACCTTGACCGCTGCGGTCGCCCGCACCCAGACAGAGGCGCTATAAGTGCTCGAGGAACTGACCGGCGCGTACCAGCTCGAGTTGTCGTCCAGATCCCAGCCGCCGCTCGTCGACGTCAAGGTCTGCGCGAGGGCCTGGGCCCCCGAGTGGACGACGGAGGTCGTTAGGGCCAGAGTGCTGCCCCAATAGTCGGCGGGGACGGCAGAGGTCTCGAAGCCCGGGTCCGGGATGAGGTTGGGCGCGCCAGTGCCAGTCGTCGTTGTGGTGGTCGGGGCCACGGTGGTGGTTGTTGTCGACGTTGTCGTTGTCGATGACGTAGTCGTCGTCGGCTTTGTCGTTGTGGTCGTCGTCGCCTTGGTCGTCGTGGTCGTTGGCTTTGTCGTTGTGGTCGTCGTCGCCTTGGTCGTCGTTGTGGTCGGCAACGTAGTCGTGCTGGTCGACGTCGTCGTAGTCGATGAGGTAGTGGTTGACGAGGTGGTCGTGCTCGTCGCCGGGACACCCGGTGTGATGTTGCCATTATCGTCCGTGACCAGCAACTGGTTATCTACAGTGGAAATGCATGCCTCGGTCGACGCGCAGGCGACTTCGTTCCCCGACCCAGGCAGCGCGCTATCGATCTGCCACGTCAAACCCCCGTTATTGGTCCCCGCCAAGGTCGACCAATATGACGCAGCGCCAGTAGCCGCCCAACAAGTCAAGGTATTGGCGCAACTGATCGAGGCGAAATAGTAATCGCCTGTCGGCAGGGTAGTCCACGTAGCGCCAGAGTTCGTGCTAGTCAGAACACCAGACACAATGGTGTTCTCGGGATAGCCACTTGCAAAACAGACAGTCGTCCCGGTCGGGCATGACGCTGATGTAAGCGAAATGAATTCGCTCAGGGTTGACGACGTTGATTGAGACCAGGTCGTACCAGAGGAGGTCGTAGACATCGTAATGGCTGGGCCCGTGTCCGAGAGCGCGCCGACTGCGACGCAGCTCGACGTCGAGGAGCATGAGATGCCTTCCAGGTAATAGCTTTGCGGTGTTGGCAGGTGGTTGTCCAACAACGTCCATTCCATGCCGCCGTCGGTCGAGACGGCGGCCATAGCGGCCGGCGGTCCCGCTGAGCCCCCGACGGTGTAGCAGACGAGAGCTGACGGGCAGGAGACGGACCAGGCCCAGCCCCCGGCGGGAGCGTTCGCAAACGCCGACATATTGGCGTCCGTCCAGCTGACGCCTCCATTTGTCGAAACCGCGATGACAGGGGCGGAGCCTACCCCTGATCCGACGGCGACACATTGTGTTGATGTTGGGCACGAGATCGATGTGACGATTGCAAATTGCGATGGCAGCGAGTTGTACTCGGACCAGGAAGTCAGGTTAGAGGTGATTGCCACACCCTGCCCCGTCGCACCAACGCTGTTCACTACGGCGCTCGAGTCGATCACGGCAACGCAGTATGTCGTCCCCGGGGCGCACGACACCGGTGAGCCCGAGGGAGACCCGAGTTCCAGCGTGGCGGGCGGTGTGATTGCCGTCCAGCCCGGGAAGGTGCCGGGCGGTGTCGTGGTGGTGGTCGTGCTCGACGTCGTGGTGGAGGTTGACGTGCTGGAGGATGTCGAAGTCGGCGATGTGCTCCCGGTTGTTGTCGGTGAAGTGCTAGAGGTTGCTGCCGCCTCATAAACGACCCCGCTACTGGAGTCGTTACCGAAAAACACGTCCCCTTCTGCGTCCAGGGCGATCCCCGCGTTATCCGGGTCGGTGACCGCCAGGCCGGCAAAGATCTCTGTGCCGTTGTCGAAGTAGCTGCTGGCGCCGGGGACGGGCGTGTACTCCATGACCCTGTCGTTGCCTGCGTCGACCACGTAGACGTCCCCGGTACTGTCGACTGCAAGCTGGGTTGGTTCGTAAACCTGGGAAAGCCCATCTCCCGTGCCACCCTGTCCCGCCGCGATGATCCCTGTCGTTGAGTACGTGCCGGTGTTGCCGTAGGTGAACTTCAGGACCTCAGAGGCCGTAGGGTTCGAGACGAACAGGTCGCCGCTCGAGTCGAGAGCGATGCCAGAGATGCCACCGATGTAACTGGTATACCCGGTTGGCAACGTCCCGGGAGTAATCGTGACCAGAACAGTTCCTGACGCAGCCCAGGTCCCGCTGCTCGCGCTATAAGCGAACTCGAGGACGTTGTTGCCGCTAGCAACTAGCAGGTCTCCTTTGCTGTCAAAAGCCATTGCCGTTACTGATAAATTTGAAAGTTGCGTCGCGCCCGGGACGGCAACGCTGGTTGCCGGATAGCCGCCGGTCGTTGAGTTCCAGGGAAACTCGACTACGCCGGTCGTGCTGGCCACGAAGAGGTCGTTGTTGCTGTCAAATGCCAGGGCCACCCCGCCCGTAGCGCTTATCTGTGAACCCGTGGTGGGGTAGGCCTTGTCGAGCTCGTCGTTCGCGAACTCGAAGATACCAGTGCTGGCGCCGGCCTCTGAGAGCGTATCACTCACGAAAAGGTCGCCCTTGCTGTCGATGGCAACTGCACTTATGCCCGTATCGGAGGCCTCGTTTTGCGCGAGTATTGTCCCTTGCGGGGAGAAGGTGCCAGTCGACGAGTTGTACGTGAACTCGAGGACGACGTCCCAGGAGCTTTCGGCAGCGGTGGTCGCGTTGGTCGTTTCCGCAACCAACAGGTCGCCGCTCGGGTTGAAGGCCAACCCGCCGGGGTTGACCAAGTCGGCAGCGCTGCTGATCAGGCTCCCCGAGCTTGCGTAGGCACCGGTTGTGGAGTCATACGCAAACTCTTGCACGCCTCCGGGCGTGATCTCTGAGCTCGCCGTGAAGATTACGCCCCCCTCGCCGCTCGGGGTATTTACGGTTGGGGCACTGTACGGGTAAGACACGAAGAGGTCGCCGCTCGAGTCGAAGGTGATCCAGTTGAAGTCGGTCGGGAGCGATCCGATTATTTGTGTGCCGCTTGACGAGTACGAACCCGCCGAAGAGTTGTACGCGTACTCCATAACGCGGTCGTTCCCGGTGTCGGCTACGAAGAGGTCCCCGGAGCCATTGAGGATCACATCTTGCGGGTTTACTAGCTGGCCGGCGCCGGTCCCTGCCACTCCTGTGCCCGCCACATCGATGGCGTTCGAAGAGTACGTTCCGGTTGAACTGCTATATGTGAACTCCTCAACTCGTTCGTTGGCAGAGTCTGCGACGAACAGGTCTCCCTGGGGATCAAGGGCTATACCTTCGGGGACGCTTAGTTGGTCCAAGGCAGAGCCCGATGTGCCCGTCCCGGCGACCACCGTCCCCGTCGCGGAGTACGTCCCCGTCGAGGAGCTATAGGCAAACTCAACGACGTCACTTTCTCCAATACTGCTCACGAACAAGTCGCCGTTTGCATCGAAGGCGATGCCAGCTGGGTCCGTAACTTCGTTGATACCTGTCGACGCGGTCCC
>DATJMJ010000204.1:0-3703 GCA_035508795.1 Acidimicrobiales bacterium | reverse complement strand
CTTTACCGCTGTCACGAGCGTGGACAGGACGGGGTTATTGCTTGCCGCGGTTGCGACCGGCGCGCTCGTCATGCCGCTGAAGCTGCCGGCGCCGCTCTTCGGCACAGCCGCGCAGGCGGCGCCGAAATCGGTCATCGGGGTCATCATCGATGGCAGCGAGAGTACCGTGCCGATGATGTAGACGGTGGCGTTGGCTGTCTGGACGTTGCCGCACACAACCTGGGAAGTGCCGTCAACGTTGAAAGTTGTACCGTTGCCGGCTACCGACAGCGAGCCACCTTCGATCGTCTTGTGCAGGCCGGGCAACTGCGCCGGGGTCAAGCGCCCTGCAACGACGTGGTACTCGAGCAGCTTGGTGAGCTCCATTTTGTTCGCAAGGATGCCGTCGAGAGCGCTCGAGGGGATCTTGGCGAACGCCGTGTTGTCGGGCGCAAACACGGTGAGCCCCTTGGCATTGTTGAGGGTATCGACGAGCCCTGCTTTCTTTACCGCTGTCACGAGCGTGGACAGGACGGGGTTATTGCTTGCCGCGGTTGCGACCGGCGCGCTCGTCATGCCGCTGAAGCTGCCGGCGCCGCTCTTCGGCACAGCCGCGCAGGCGGCGCCGAAATCGGTCATCGACGATGGGCTGCTCATGGCGGCTGGTGACCGAGTGCCGAGGGCGGACGCAGATGCCGCAGCGAGCGGGGCGCTGCTTGCGGCCAATGCGGCAAGTCCGATAAAGGAGATGCCTATGTACTTGTTGAGTTTCACTTTGGGTGGGTTCCTTTCGTTCGATGGTGCCGTGTGGCACCGGAGGTTGTCCTGTCGGGGCGGAGGGTTTCAGCTCACGGTGACCACCACCGATTCGTGGCCGCTCGTGCCATTGGGCACCACCGGTGCCTGTGATGCGGTCTGGGTTTCGCCGTTCGCTCCGACGGCTCGCACCGTGAGGCTGTGGGAGCCGGGCGTGGCATCCCAGTCCCAGCGCCAGAGCCGCCAGGTGTCCACCGATTCCACAGCTGCTAGGGCTGCTTCGTGCCAGGGGCCCTCGTCCACTTGGACCTGCACCGCCTTGACCCCGACGGTTGGGTTCCATGCTGCGCCGGCGACGACGACAGGTCCGGCCTTCAGTTGGGCGAACGACGCGGGTGTGTCGATCTTTGATTCGAGCTTGACGGGGGCCCGTTCGGCGTACCCGCGTTGTACCCAGTAGGCCTTTTTGGCTGCAAAGGTCGTGACCTCGAGGTCGACGAGCCACTTGCAAGCCGATGCGTAGCCATAAACCCCCGGTATTACCGCCCTGACTGGGAAGCCGTGCTCGAAGGGCAACGGTTCGCCGTTCATGCCTAGGGCCAGCAATGCCGGGCGTCCGTCCAGTACCGTTGCGAGGTCGGCACCAATGGTCATGCCGTCCGAAGAAGTCATCAGCAACTGGTTTGCGCCGGGGTGCGGGCGAGCTTTGCGGAGCAGGTCAGCGAGGAGGACACCAGTCCAGCGGGCATTGCCAAGGTACGGGCCGCCGACCGGGTTGCTGACGCAAACCATCGTGATCGTACGCTCGACGAGCTCCATCCCGACGAGGTCGTCGAAGGAGTAGATCGCGGCTTCGTCCACCATCCCGTGAACGTTGAGGCCGTAGCTTTGCGTCGAAAGCTGCGGGACGACAAGAGCCGTGTCCACCCGGTAGAAGTCCTCGTTGGGAGTTATATAGGGGCTCAAGCCCGCGACGTCGAGCCCCGTCCCACCGACCACCGGCGTGGAATTGGACGCTTTTGGCAGCCTCACCGCCGCCCTGGAGCGGGTGGCGTTATAGATGTTGTTGAGCGCTTTTGAACCGACGGCATAAAGTGCCGCACCGGCACCTGCTACCGATGCACCGGCGACGATGAAACGGCGGCGGGTAAGGGTGTTCGCTTCCAGCACCTTTGAACCGACGTCGGCTCTGGCTGGTGCGTCGGGACGCGCTTTCAAAAGCAAAGCGACTGCGCAAACGGCAGCCAGAGCGCCAGCCAATGAAGGAAGGCCGTCTGCGAGCGAAGCGGTAGCCTGCGTAACGGCCGAAATGGCTGCGACGGCCCCGAGCGCGCAGATAGAGACCACGGCGACCGCCCGGCGGGTGAGCGAGGCGAGCAAGCCCACGACGGCTGCCATGAGGGCCAAGGTGGCGTAAATCCCGGCGAGCAGGACGTTTTTGTCATTTTCGCCGAAGTGGCTGATGGCAAACTCCTTCAGGTCCTGCGGAGTATGCGCGATGGCGTTTTCGCCGATGGCGATGGCAGGGGCCGACCCGGGGCCTACCGCGGCCGCCACCAGTTCTGCCACGCCCAGGAAGGCCAGCAAGGCGACCACGCCCGCGGCCACTCCTCTAACCGCTCGACCGGCCCGCCACGACACAATCGTCTATTCGGAGACGTCGGCCCTTCCGGATGACGGCAGCGCGCCTGCGGCGACGAGGACCACCACGACTTGGGACTGCGGCCGCAGGCAAGCAGCTATGAACACGCCGCTACTGCATGGGTTGGCGCGGGGCGCTCCTGGACGGGCGCCTCGGCCCGTGCCGGCAGGCGCCGAGGGATCAGGCTACGGCGGTGTCCCTGTGGGGGAGGACCCAACCGGGTCGGGGGAAGTGGCAGGTGTAGCCGCTTGGGTAGCGCTCGAGGTAGTCCTGGTGCTCGGGCTCGGCCTCCCAGAACGGCCCCGCAGGCACTACCTCAGTGACGACCTTGCCCGGCCAGAGGCCCGATGACTCTACATCTGCGATAGTGTCCTCGGCGATACGGCGCTGCTCGTCGTCAAGGTAAAAAATGGCCGAGCGGTAACTCGTACCGATGTCGTTGCCCTGGCGGTTGCGCGTGGTCGGGTCGTGGATCTGGAAGAAAAACTCGAGGATCTCGCGGTAGGAGGTCCGCTCGGGGTCGAACACGATCTCGATCGCCTCGGCGTGCGTGCCGTGGTTGCGGTAGGTGGCGTGCGCCACGTCGCCTCCCGTGTAGCCCACTCGCGTAGATATGACCCCCGGCCGCTTGCGGATGAGGCCCTGCATGCCCCAAAAGCACCCGCCGGCGAGCACGGCTTTGTCGGTCCGGTCACTCACGGCTTACCTCCTCTGACAACGTCCCGAGCCCTTCCAAGAAGCTCTCTGCACTCTACAAGGAGTTCGCTCCCTTTAGGACGGGGGTTCGGTGTGCAGCGCGGCGAGCGCTGTTTCGGCCGCTCTCAGCTCCCTGGCAAGGTTCTGTAACAGGGCCCAGCCGATCACACCGTTGCTCTCGACGAGCGGGCGGAACTCCCAAAGTGTCAACCCCTGGCAGACCAGTTCGCCGGCCGCGGTTATCGTCGCGATGCGAGCGCCTTCGTCGATGAGAGCGATCTCGCCGAAGTAGTCACCGGCGTGGAGGACCGCGCGCTCCTGTCCTGCGATGGACACCGTGGCGGTCCCGGACACGATCACATAAAAAGTGGCGCCGCCCGAGCCCTCTTTGATCACCACCTCACCGGGCGAGAAGCGCCGCTCCTTGAAAAGCGCTGCGACCTTGCCTACGTCGGTTGCGCTCAAACCGTTGAAGAGCCGTGCACTTCGGAGTGCCTCGATCGGGGCGCTGGCAGCCGTCGCCGTCCCGGCCGGGCCTGCGCGGGTGATCGCCCTGCACTGGAGGAGGTAAAGGCGCCCGGCGGCGAAGGCCCACTCGATGTCCCTGGCCGGCCCGTAAACCTCCTCGCA
>DATJMJ010000203.1:0-10334 GCA_035508795.1 Acidimicrobiales bacterium | reverse complement strand
ACGACGGGTGCTACCACCACGACGGGTGCTACGACCACGACGGCTACCACGAGCGCGACCTCGACGACTGAGCCGCCAGGCACAACTACTACTCAGCCGAAGCGGACCACCACGACCATTTGCATCCTGAGGATCTGCGTCTGATGGCGGTGTCGCGGGTAATCGCAGCGTTGGTGCGCGCCCGGCTGCAAGGGGCTGTCAAATGTGCAGTGTCATGGCCAATCGTTCTGCGCTGCGATCGGGTCCTCGAGTAGAGCCGTCCGTAACGGGTCGAGGAGTTGCCTCAAGCCGTCCACACCGCGGTCACGCACCAACCGGCGCGCTTCGGCGTTGAGCCAACGGTCGCTCGGTAAAAGCCTCACGCTCGATGTTCGGTCGAAGACGACAGGACTGTGCCGTGGTCGTCCATGCTAAGAGCCTTGACAAGATGGACGATCGTGCCCTCGGCCGGCTCGGACTCGAACTGGACCGAGTCCATAACGGCTTGCATGATGGCCACCCCACGGCCTCCGGCGGAGCCGGGAGCGGGCCTCGCATGGACCACTGCGTCAACGTCGAAGCCCACCCCGACGTCTTTTATGCCGATCTCGCAGCGGTCCTCGTAGACCCTTACCCAGATCTCGTACTCGTCTCCGTCCCGGGCGTGCCTGACGACGTTGGTGCATGCTTCGCTCACCGCCAGGCGGATGTCCTCTACACACTCAGCTTTAACGCCGGACAAGACCAGAGCGTTGGTGACCACCGCTCGGACAAGGGCGACAGTCCGCGCCTCTCGGGGTAGGTGGAACGCAACTTCTATGCGCAAGGCGCGCGGCCGCTCCGCCTAGGACCGCTCGCGCGCTCTGTCGGGGCGCCGCAAGAGAGCCGATACCCGTTGGTGGGTGACTCCGAGCCGTCCGGCGATTTGGCGCCTCGAGAAACCCTCTTCGCTCAAGCCCAGCGCCAGGCCCCGGGTGAAGAGGGTGACGAGACGTGTGGATTTACGGGCGCTCGCCCGGAGCATGGCGACCAAGCCCGGCGCCCTCTCGTGGTCCAACAGGCGAGCCCATGACCAACCCCGCCTGCGAAGGCGTTGCATGGCACGAGCCTCGCGAGCAACCTGGCGCTGTTCGCCGGCCAACTCGTCGGCCGTTGTCGCCACCTGCTCCAGAACCGCGCTCACCCGAGACCTCCCTCTCTGGCGCTTTCCTCGGTGTCTTTACCCGGCAACCGCAGTTGCCACACCCATTGATGATGGCGCCTGCGCCCCGTACAAGCGAGGCCTATCCCTCCGCGGCGATTGGCACCACTAACTACCCGGTCATTCCCCGGGGTGCCGCTCCGGGGGCCCGAGAGCCGTCGCGTGCTGCGCCGGCTCGCCTGCGTCGTAGCTGTCGTGCTGGCGAGACCAGGTTCCGAACATCTCGGCGTAGCGGCCGCCGGCAGCGAGGAGCTCGTCGTGGCTGCCGACCTCGGTCACGCGGCCGGCCTCGACGACGGCGATACGGTCGGCCCGCATCGCCGTGGTGAGACGGTGGGCGATCAAAATAGCAGTCCGCCCTTCCAGGAGGCGCTCGAGTGCCCGCTCCACCTTGACCTCGGACTTGAGGTCGAGGTTGGACGTGGCCTCGTCGAGGACCAGGACCCGTGGCCCGGCGAGGAAGGCCCGAGCCAACGCGATCAATTGGCGCTCGCCTGAGGAGAGGGATTGGCCCCGCTCGTGGACTTCTGTCTCAAGCCCGTACGGGAGCCTTTCCACCAACTCCCCGAGGCCGACGGCCTCGACTGCGTCCCGGACTTCTTCATCGGTCGCAGCGGGGCGGGCAAAAGCGACGTTGTCCCGGATCGTCCCGCTAAAGAGGAAAGGCTCCTGCGGCACGACTCCAAGCTGGCGGCGGAGCGAGGTGATGCCGACTTCGGCCAGGTCGTGCCCGTCTATCCTGACGTGGCCGGCCGTAGGGTCGTAAAAGCGGGTCACGAGCTTGGCGATCGTGGACTTTCCCGCACCTGTCTGGCCGACGAAGGCCACGGATTCGCCTGCCCGCACCGAGATGCTCACGTCTTCGAGGACGTTTTGCCCCGGCGAATAGGCGAAATCTACCTTCTCGAGGTCGATGGCGCCTTCGATGGGGGGCAGGTCCGCGGCCTCAGGCATTTCCAGGACCGAAGGCGGGGTCGCGAGCAGCATCCTCAGCTTGTTGACCGCCGCCTGGCCCTGCTGGTAGGTGCTGTACAACTGGACCAGCTGCTGGATGGGCTGGAAGAAGGAGCCAAGGTAGAGCACGAACGCGGTCAACTCGCCAATTGTCAGCTCGGGGTGGACGTTGGGGGCGAGGCCACCGCCGGGGACATGGTGCCAGGAATGGAGGACCATCGCGCCACCGATGAGCAGCAGGCATGCCTGGCCCACGAGCCCGATGAAGTCGCTTGCAGTCGAATACGCCGCTGTGACCCTGGCGGTGGAGAAGTTGGCCTCACGGTAGGTGCCTAGGACGTTGCGATGGTGGACGACATTGTTGCGCTGGCGGTTGTAAGAGGTGACAACCCTTACACCGGATAGGTTTTCAGCCACGTCGGAAATGACACCGGCCAAGCCGTCCCGCACACGTAGGTACGCCCGTTCTGATGCCGAACGGAACCACAGGGAGGCAACCGCGAGGGCGGGCATGACGATGAGGACCGTGACGAGGGCCAATTTCCAGTTGTACGACAACAGCACGGCGGTGACGAGGACCATTGTGAGGCCCTGGATGGCGAACTGGGCCAAGCCGTCCTGGAGCAATTGTTGGAGCGCCTCGATGTCGCTCGTCATGCGGGTCATGATGACGCCGGCTTTTTCCTCGGTGAAATAGTCGAGGGACAGCCGCTGGATGTGGGTGAAGACCCGGATCCGCAGGTCGTTCATAACCTGGGCGGCTAGCTTGCCGGTGTTGCGGATGCGGGCGCGCTCGACGAATACGGTCGCAATAACCGACCCGAGGTAGACGAGCCCGCATATCACCACTACGTACAGGTGATGGTGAGGCCCTACGAGCCCGTGGTCGATCCCGACCTGGGTAAGGTAAGGGCCGGTCTGGAAACCGACGGTCTCGATCGTAAGGAAGACCACCGATAGCAAGGCGATCTGCCAGCGATCGAAGATCATGCTGCGCAGCGTCAGGGGCCGCGTGTCGACGGCCCGGTGCGTGAACTTAGCCTTTGGTTGGCCGTGGTCCGGTTCGGTCGCCACCAGGTCCGTCACAGCCTGTTGCAGCTCGGGTGGGATCCCGGCAAAAGGCGCCCCGCCCTGAGTGGCGTTGGCCGCCCCACCCCAACCTCCCCCGAAGCCTCCGCCCCGGCTCGCGCCGCCTCCGCCGACCCCCCACATCGGCCCAGCCCCGAACGTGCTCAACGCTCTGCCTTTTCGATGGTTACCAGCCCGGCTCCGCCTCCGGCGCCGGCGCCGTCCCCGTCGTCCTCGATGGCGACACGGGCGAGCACCTCGGCATAGCGTGGCTCATCTTCCAGTAGCCGGGCGTGGGCCCCAGTGGCGATGACATGGCCGTTTTCGACAAGGGCGACCCTGTCGGCAAGCGCGATGGTGGCCAGGCGGTGGGCGATCACAAGGGTCGTGCGGCTGGCCATGAGCCGGCGCAGGGCGCCATGTATACGTTGCTCCACCTGGGCATCGATAGCGCTGGTGGCATCGTCGAGGATGAGGATGGGTGGGTTCACCAGCAGCGTGCGGGCAATTGCCAGGCGCTGGCGCTGTCCGCCTGACAGGGTGTACCCCCGCTCGCCGATAACCGTGTCGTAGCCCTGCGGCAGGCGGACGATGAACTCCTCGGCGTCGGCCGCCTGGGCGGCGGCTCTGACCTCCTCCACACTGGCGCCTGGCCGGCCGTAGGCGATGTTGTCGCGCACCGAGATCGAGAAAAGGAACGGTTCGTCGAAGACGAAACCCACGTTGGCCCGGAGGCTTTCGAGCGTGTAGTCGCGCACGTCGTGGCCGTCGACGAGGAGGCGGCCCGCCGAGACGTCGTAAGAGCGGTTGAGCAACCGCCCGGCCGTGGTCTTGCCCGAACCGGTACGCCCCACAAGGGCAACGGTCTCCCCCGGGGCAATGTGGAGGTCGAAATCGTGCAGCACCGGTGTCCCGTCGCCGTACGAGAACGACACGCGGTCGAAATGGACGTCTCCCCGGCAGTCGACCAGGTTGACCGCGCCGGGCCGGTTGACAACTTCGGGGCGCTGGTCGAGGACTTCGTAGATGCGCTTGGCCGACGCCGAAGCCCGTTGGCCGTTCATGATGACCATCCCCAATTGACGGAAGGGAGGCTGAAAAATGAGCATGTAAGCCTGGAAAGTGAACAGCGTGCCGACGCCCAGGTTGTCGTGGAGGACGAGGAACCCGCCATAGAGCAGGATCACGGCCAGTCCCACGCGGGGTAGGTTCTCGAGCGTCGGGGCCCAGGTGCCCCGGATATTGGCGTCCTTTATGTAACTCCACTGGAGCTTGTCGGCGGCCCGGGCAAGCGTCGTCACTTCCTTCTGCTCGGCCGCGAACGACTTCACGACCCGTACTCCAGAGATGTTTTCCTCGACCAGCATTGCGATGTCCGCCAACCTCGCCTGGATGAGCCAGGAGACCGGGTAGATCTTCTTGCGCATGGCTATCCCGACGGCGAAGGTGATCGGGAGAGAAAGCCCCGTGACAAGCGTCAGCTGGGCGTTGAGGGAGAACATTTCGGCAAAAGCAACGATTATTACGGCGCACTGGACCAGGACGGTGGGGGCCATTACCAGGTACTGCTGGACGGCCCGGACATCGGAGTTGGCCCGAGAGATCAATTGCCCTACTGACACGCGGTCGTAGAAGGGGAACGACAGCGACATGTAGTGGTCGTACATGAGGTGCCTGAGGTCGTACTCGAACCGGTATGCCATTGTGAGCAGGCACCGCCTACCGAGGTAGTTGCACACCTCCCGCACGCCGATCGAGACGAAGATCAAAGTGGCGAAGCTCGAAAGTGGCTTCAGGTCAGTCGTGTGGCCGGCCGTTGGCAAGCAATCGGATATTGCTTCGCCGATGAAGCGCGGGATCTGGACCTGGGCCAGGAGCGCCACAAACGAACAAATCAGCGACAGCGACCAGATGCCCTTGTGGGTCTTCACGACCGGCCACGCTCGCCGTAGCCAGGACTTGGAGGTGTCGGGGTCGATCTTCGCCCGGGGCGGCGCATGAGGCGACGTCTCGGCCAGCGGGACGAACGGGTCGTCCCGCTCCTCCAACTGCTCCAGGATGTCGCGGTTGTCCGGCCCCCTCAGGAGACGTCCGACCCTCATGCTTTGGCTCCCCCGGAGCCCTCCCGCTCGGCGTGCCGCCTTGCGCGCGCCCGGTCGAGGGCCTCGCCCCACAATGTGAGAGCAGCCAAGGCCTCGCCGGCCAGGCCGTCCTCTTCCAGCCCGGCGGCGATGGACTCCAATTTGGCCCGCAGAGCGTCCTCGGCCCGCAAGAGGAGGTCCCTCCCGGTGGCAGTCAGGGCGAGAGCGACCCGGCGGCGGTCGTCGGCCGAGTGAGACCTCTCCACGGCGCCCCGCTGGACGAGGCCTTCAACGACCATGGTGACGCTCGGAGCGGACACAGCCAGCTTCTGTGCGAGAGAACTGGAGGCGTCGGTCCCGCGGGCGATCTGTACGAGCATGCGGTACTGGGCCGGCGAGAGGTCCAAGGTGACCAGCGACAACTCCGCCTGGCGTGCCAGGCGGGCGACTGTCCAACCGGCGCTCGAGTAATTGAGTTCGTCCACCGAACAGTTAATGTACCAAACAATTAAGGCAATAAAGCAAGTGAACCAATCAAAACAACGGAACCCACTGGACGAATAGAACCAGACGGCTGTGGTCCGGGTCAGGCACGCCGTGAGCGCCGAAGAGCCCTTTTGGCTGGGACGCAGCTCGCCGTGGCGCCCAACTCGGCGCCCGGTGGCTCGGCAGCCTCCAAGTGCCCGTTACCGACAGGACGGCGGTGTAATGGTGCGGAGCAGTCCCTAGGAGACCCTATGAGCATCGATGGAGTGCGCAGTACCAGGTTTCAAAAGATGGACGGCACGACCGGGACGATGGGCGATTATGCCGGAAGTGTCGTGCTTGTCGTCAACGTGGCGTCCAAGTGCGGCCTGACCCCCCAGTACGAGGGCCTCGAGCGCCTATACGAGCAGCACCGCGACCGAGGCTTTACGGTGGTCGCCTTCCCGGCTAACAATTTTGGTGGCCAAGAGCCCGGTACTGATGATGAGATCGCCGAGTTTTGCTCGCAGACCTACGCGGTGACGTTCCCGGTTATGTCCAAGATCAGCGTCGTGGGTGAAGACCAGCACCCCCTCTACAAGGAGCTGACCTCTCTCGTCCCGACGGCCGAGGGAAAGGTGGACTTTCGCGCGAGCCTGCGCAGCCATGGGATCACACCGACCGAGGATCCGGACGTGCTGTGGAACTTCGAGAAGTTCCTCATCGCCAGGGACGGGCAAGTGGTAGCCCGCTTTGCGCCGGCAGTTGCACCTGACGACCCCTCGCTCGTGGCGGCGATCGACGCCCAGTTGTCCCGCACCTGATCACGACCGGAGGGTCGCCCTCGAGCCGTGTACCCTCCGGGCTCGGATTGACTGGCTGGCGCTGGTCTTGTCGGCTATGAAGATGAGACGCCTTCCTGCCTCGTTGTACAGCACATCGAGCCCGAGCGGCCATACGCGATAGCAGATGCCCTGGCCCGCGCCGGGGCGCAGGTCGACCTGCGGTTGATTGCTCGCGGCGACCATTTACCAACAACCCTTGACGGGTACGGGGCGTTAATCGTGATGGGCGGCCCAATGTCGGCGACCTCGGACGAGGGTTTCCCTACCAGGTCACAGGAGCTCAGCCTGCTCGAGAAGGCGCTCGAAAGCGGGACGCCCACGCTTGGAGTGTGCCTCGGCGCACAATTGCTTGCGGCTGCCGCGGGCGCAAAGGTCTACACCGGCTCCGCAGGGCCGGAGATCGGCTGGGGGAATGTCAGCCTCACCCCGGAGGCAACGGTCGACACCCTCTTTGCGGGCCTCCCGCGAGAGCTGACCGTCCTCCACTGGCACGGGGAGACCTTTGACCTGCCGTCCCATTCGGCCCACCTGGCCATCAGCCCGATGTACCCCAACCAGGCCTTCCGGGTGGGCGCATCCGCCTGGGGACTGCAGTTCCACATCGAGGTGAACGCCCTCGCGGTGGGTACCTTTGTGCGTGCGTTCGCCGAGGAAGCCGAGGCCGTGGGCGTCATTCCGTCTGTGATCGCCGCCCAGTGCAGCGAGCGCCTCGACCGGCTCGGACCGGTCCAGCGGACGGTGCTCGACCGGTTCGCCGCGATTGCGTGAGCCTCGCTCCCGCACACCTTCGGGATTTGGCGGTGGTGTTTCGGAGCGGTTAACGGCATGTTAACGTTGGCAACATGACGTTGTCTCGGAGGCAACACGGCCCTAAGGTGACGCGCATGGCGATGATGAGCCCGCCGGTCGCAGAAGAAGTTCTCTCGTCAATAGGCGAGCGCTTGAAGGCGGCGCGAGAACGAGCCGGCTACTCTCTCGACGACCTTGCCAATATCTCCGGAGTTTCAAAGGCGCACTTGTCGAGGCTCGAGTCTTCTGAGCGCCAACCGTCTGTTGCAGCGCTCCTCGGCATCGCTGCGGCGCTACAGGTCCCTGTCGGGCGGCTACTCGGCGAGGAGGTCAGCGGTTCCGATGTTCCTTTGGCGTTGTACCACCGCGGCGCAATGCAGCGCGAAGTTGCCGGGTTGCAGGTCGCAGCATGTAGCGGTTACCCCGGGTCGGGTGCGCTCGAAGCATTGAGGATGACCATCTCGGCGGACCGCGGCCCAGGGCTGCCGTCCAGGCACCGTGGAGAGGAATGGGCGTACGTCATATCGGGCACAGTCCAGCTGGATTACGACGGGTCCAAGTACGTCCTGCCAGCAGGGACGTGCGCCCATTTCGACGCCGACCGGCCGCACCGTCTTTCCTCGACGACCAAAACGGCCGAGGTTGTGGTGGTTGCAGCCCGTGGTTCAGCCGGCCTGTGGGCAGGGCACCGCTGAACCTGCGGTCCCCGGGGACGACCACGTAGTCAACGACCACGTATTCAAAGGACACCGATAACCGAACGGAGACGCTGACATGACGACGACCGTGCAACAGGCAGCTCAGATCGAGGGCACCGGCACCAACTACGAGGTCGCCAAACTGCTCGACGTCAGGGACCGTACCCGCCACGCGATATACAAGATCGCTGCAGGGATAAGCCCGGGCATGGTCGAAGAAGACGCCAGGGCAATGGCGCGGGACGTGCTCCGTTCGCTCGGGATGCGGCGTGGTTGGCACCATGTCATAACGCGCCTGGGCGCAAACACGACCAAAGACTTTATGGCCCTCTCCGAAAAGGGTGTCACCCTGGGGCGGAACGACATTTTCTTCGTAGACATCGGCCCCATATACGGCGACACCGAAGGCGACGCCGGAGAAACGTTCGTAGTCGGTGACGACCCAGCGCACCACAAGGCAAAGCACGACGTGCGGGCGATTTGGGAAGACGTCCGTGCTAGGTGGTTCTCCACCGGTGCGACTGGCCAGGAGTTGTACGATTTCGCCCAGCAAGAGGCCGCAAAACGTGGCTGGGAGCTCAACTTGGACCTCTCCGGTCACCGTTTGTCGGACTTCCCTCACTCCGCTCATTACGACGGGCCGCTCGCCGAGATCGCATTCAGGCCAAACCCGAACCTGTGGGTCCTCGAAATAGCCATCGTCCACCCCGAGCGCCAGTTTGGGGCTTTCTATGAGGATCTCTTGCTCGAAGACCAGTCCTTTCCCGCCTGGGCTTTGTCGGCGGGGCCGGCCCCCCAGACCGGTTTGGCCGAGCCGTCGCAGATAGTAGCGCCGCCACGCCGGGACGGCACCGAAGCCGAGCAGTCAACGGAGTGGTGACCGGCAACGGCCCGAGTTAACAGTCACGTAACACCCCTTTAACGGCATCGCACAAGTCGCAATGTACGCTGGGGCCAGAGTAGGAGCACATTGTAATTTACAACGGCTGGTAGGGCAGAAATAGCTCTTGAGGTAGTCGCGGCCTCGCCCAATCTCGGTGCTGCCAAGCACGGGAGAAGGAAACGGAACGGGCCTCGGCTTGGCAGCCGCGAGGCCCCCTGCTAAAGGAGGCTGATTACGAATGGCACTAGTTGAGGCGCGCCGACCTCGAGTCGCGGGACTGCCGACGGCTCACCGGCTGAGAGCGAACACGCTCGGTTTCCCAACGGTATTGGCAGAGTCGGTAGGAGTGATCTCGCCCACGATGACGGCAGTGCTGATAATACCTGCCGCCTTTGGGTACGCGGGTCAAGGTACCTGGCTCACTTATGCGTTTGGCACTGTAATGCTGATGTTTGTCGTCCTCAACCTGAACCAGTTCGCTCGGCGGTCGGCTTCGGCCGGCTCGATGTACGCCTATACCGCACGGGGCCTCGGCCCCGTCACCGGCGCACTTTCGGGGTGGGCGCTCATCTGGTGCTACCTCTTCATTGGCATCGCCGGGCTGACTGGCTTTGCCATATTTGCCCAGCAGTTCCTGGGGTCGGTAGGTGTTGGAGCACAAGTCCACCCAATTTTGTTTTATGCGTTGAGCGGGGGAGCGTGTTGGTACGTCGCTTACCGGGACATCCACGTCTCGTCGGCGCTCACATTGTTCCTCGAAGCGATCTCCGTCAGCTGTATCTTCGTGCTTGCCATGATCGTATTGTTCAAGCACGGGCTTACAGTTGACACCGACCAGCTGAAGCTGCAAGGCCTCGATTTTCACGGGCTCAGTTTGGGTATCGTTATCTCCATCTTCAGCCTCGTCGGGTTCGAGAGCGCGACGGCACTGGGGGGCGAGGCAAAAAATCCGTTACGGAATGTGCCAAAGGCTGTCATCTGGAGCCTCGCCTTCGCCGGGTTGTGGTTTGTGTTTATGAGCTACGTCGAGGTCGCCGGCACGCATGACTACGGGTCGGCCTGGCAGGATGCGCCGTTGATCTTCCTTGCGAAAGCTTACGGCGTGAGCGCCTTCAGGGTGCCCGTCTCGCTCGGCGCAATGGTGAGCTTTTTTGGGCTCACCCTCACGTGCCTCAATGCTGGGTCACGGATCATCTACCGGATGGCAGGCCACGATGTGCTGCCGGCCCAGCTGACCCGCTCCCACCACAAGAACCTCACGCCTCACATATCGATAACGATGTACATATCGCTCATTTTAACGGTAGCTGCCTTGCTCGAGATCTTTACCAACCCGAACACATTGTTCAACGATGGCGGGACATTGGCCGC
>DATJMJ010000202.1:0-12581 GCA_035508795.1 Acidimicrobiales bacterium | reverse complement strand
AGCATGTCCCTCTGCCCGTTCGGGGGTGGTGTAATCGGCAGCACGTCAGGTTCTGGCCCTGTTAGTGGGGGTTCGAGTCCTCCCCCCCGAGCCACCCAGAGACCGTAAAGCCCCAGGTCAGCGGCCTGGGGCTTCTGTGTTTTGAGGTCCGGCGGCCCCCGTGCCGGACGGGTGGTGCTGCCACGAGGCCTCCTTGACCTGCTCACACTCTTGGCTGCAGGACGCCTGTTGGGGGACGCTGAGGCGTGCGCGCGCCCGGGGCTGAGAAGTGGCCCGCAAGTTGACCTCTCGGGAGCCGGATAGGTGACGGCGAGGCTGGTGCTCGCTCCGGCGTGGTACAGGTTCCGCGTCACCTTCCGCCAGAGGCTCGGCGGCTACCTCGCAATCGTCTTGCTCTTGGGGCTTGTAGGCGGGGTCGCCATGGCGGCAGTCGCGGGGGCACGTCGCACCCAGTCGTCCTACCCGGTCTACCTGGCAAGCACCAACCCGAGCACCCTTCAGGTGTTCACCGCCTTCTTGAACCCGGCCCTCGGGCCAGCGGAGACACTCGGCTACCGGTCCTCGACGGGACGCCAGATCGCCGCATTGCCCTACGTCCAGAGCGAGCAGGCCGTCGTCGGCTTCGACGCAAACATCGACCAGGTGCTCGGCGTCCACGAAAGCATCGGCCCGGGTGCCAAACCCCCGTCTCTCGAGGGGTCAGTCGCTTCCGAGTACTTCTCTCAGGACCGGGTGACCTTGGTCTCCGGCAGGCTCCCCAACCTGGCTGACCCGGGCCAAGCCGTGATGAACTCTCAGGCCGGCAAGGAGCTCGGCATCCACGTCGGGTCGACGTTCACCGTCACCTTCAATTCCGACTCCGAGCTTTTGTCGTCGGCCAACAACCCTCCGCCGGTGGCCAGGGCGCGGCTGCGCATCGTGGGCCTTGTCGCCTTCCCGCAAGACGTCGTCAACGACGACTACGACGCCGCAGGGGCCGCCGAGGTACTGGTCACCCCGGCTCTCACCCGCCGGATCGACGGCTGCTGCGCGACCTACTCGTACAGCGCGTTGCGGGTCGAACCGGGCCATGTGGAGGCGGTCCAGTCGGAGTTGTCGAAGGTGCTCCCGGCCAAGCTCCTGAGCGCCGTGGGGTTCCGCACCTCCCACGGCGGCGGGGGGGCGACCGCTCCGGCAGAGCAGGCGATCGAACCGGAGTCGATCGCGCTGGCCGTGTTCGGTGGCCTCGCCGCGCTGGCCGACCTCGTCATCGTCAGTCAGGTCATCGCACGCCAGCGGCGCACCCAGACGCCCGAGCTCGAGACATTGCGGGCGCTCGGGGCACGCCCAGCCACCACGGTGGCCGACGCGACTGTCGGTACCGTCGTCGCCGTCTGCGCCGGTGCGTTGCTCGCGTCGGTAGTCGCGTTCTTCTTGTCTCCGCTGTTCCCCCTCGGCCCGGTGCGGCCCGTATACCCCTATTTCTTCGGGTGGGACTGGACCGTGGTCGGGTTCGGCTTCGCCGGCTTGGTGATCGTCCTTTCCGCGGTGGCGGTGGGCCTCGCGTTCCACATGGCGCCCGAGCGGGCGCGCCTGCGGAGCCAGCAGGCCGAACGGCCATCCGTGGTGGCGCACGCGCTCGGCTCGCTCGGGTTGCCCGCGCCGGCCATGGCCGGAGTGCGGTTCGCGCTAGAGCCAGGCAGGTCCCGCGAGGCCGTGCCCGTCCGCTCGGCTATCTTGGGCGCCTCCCTGGCCGTCACGGTGATCGTTGCGACGGTGACGTTCGGCGCCAGCCTGAGCACCCTCATCTCCCGCCCCGCTCTCTACGGGTGGAACTGGAACTATGCCCTTTTCTCGGGGTTTTCGGGCGACGAGGACCTCCCGGCCAACATCACGTCGCACCTGCTCGCCCGCGACCCCTGGGTGACCCAGTTTTCCGGGGCGTACTTCTCCCACGCCGTCATAAACGGGCAGCCCGATCTCCCGGTGATAGGCATGGCTGCGGGCGCACCGGTGCAGCCGCCGGTGCTCAAGGGCACGGGCCTGCGGTCTGCAGGCCAGGTCGTGCTCGGTGCCAGCACTATGGCCGCACTGCACAGCCACATCGGCGCCAGCGTCGAGGTGGGTACCGGTGGGGGCCGGGTTGCACGCCTCCTGGTGGTCGGGGAAGCGACGATGCCGGCGATCATGGGGCCGGGCATGGGGACCGGTGCCCTTATCGACTACCTGCTCATCCCCCCGTCCATCCGCAACACGCAGGGCAACACCATCCCGGGGCCACAGGTTTTCTTCGTGCGCACCAGAGGTGGCGACTCGGCTCCCGCCCTGGCGTCCCTTGCCGAGGTCACCCGGGATATCAATCGCGCCGACTCGGACGAGCCGGCGAGCGGCGCGACCGCTGTCCTGCGGCCAGAGGTGATCGTCAACTCGGGCTCCATCGAGACCGTTCCCACCGTCCTTGGGGCGGGACTGGCTGCCGGCGCCGTGGTGGCGCTCGGCATCACTCTCGTCGCTTCGGTCCGCCGGCGCCGCCGCGACCTCGCCATCATGAAGACGCTCGGGTTGTCGGGGCGCCAACTGGCCACCGTGGTCGCCTGGCAGGCAACCGTGGTCGCCCTCATAGGGGCGGTGGTGGGCGTCCCCCTCGGGATCGTCGTGGGCCGCCAGCTGTGGGACTTGTTTGCAGAGGGCATCCAGGCCGTACCCGCCCCGTCTGTCCCTGCGCTCCTCGTGACCGTGATCGGGCTCGGGGGGACCGTGCTGGCCAACCTCGTTGCGGCGCTACCCGGACGGGTCGCAGCGAGGACGCCGACGGGAGTACTGCTGCGGGCCGAATGAGCCGCCTCCAAAAGCCCCCGAAGAAGCGACCTTCGGAGCCCCCTCCGGGACCGTTTGGCCCTAGGCGGCACCCCCCGTGCCCGGCGACCCTAATAAGGTGCGACAGGAACTTTTTTTGACACTGGTCCGTAACCAGCTGGACCGTCTGGTGTTCGCCAGGCTGGATGGCCCGCTCGAGCAAGCCGACGAATGGGCTTACGTAGAGCTCTGCCGCCAAGAAGAGGAGCTCCTCGGCCGGCGGGCCTAGTGGGCGAGGTTGGTCGCCAGGGCGAAGAGGTCCCAGAAGGCGATCGCGCTCGTCGCCACCATCAGCAACAGGCCGATGAGTTGTTCATTGCCGCGGTGCGCCCTGCGGCTCGCCCGTCCCGAAAGCTGGCTGGGGCGAGTGGTCATGACCCCGGGATTGGTCGAGCTCATGGGACGACTGGCTCCCCGGCGAGGTCCTGAGCAGCACCCGGTGGGAGGGGGCCGTCCGCTCCGGCAGGCACGAAACCGTCAAAAACGGCAAGTGCCTGGCGGCCGATAGCGAACAAGGTGAGCGCCAGGGCCATGACCCAGTCGGTGAAGAGGAGCTTGTGGCCAAGGCGGATCTCGACGGCCAGGGTTACGAGGGCAACCAGCACCGGGACGAACGGGACGATCACCGACACGAGCGAAGGCGCACGCTCGGGGGCGACTTCCTCGACAGGTTGAGGGCTCGCGCCGAAGGCACCGAGGCCCAAGAAGAGGTAGCCGACGACCCACCCCACGTCGACCATGTTCCCCGTGGAATAGCTCCCGACCTCGCTCAGGTAGGTGTAAGTGCTGTCGGCGACGGCCATCGCCACGATCCCTCCCAGCACGCACCACAGCCCGAAGCGGTCGCCGTTGCGCATGGACCGGAGCACAAGGACGACGAGGAAAAGCATCACGATGTCACCGAAGGGGTAGGCCACCGCGACCACGCCACCCAGGGTGCTCAAGTCTGTTTGGCGCCAGAGCGGCCCGAGCACGAGCGTCCAGCTCACGAAGAGCAAGGCCATGGCCGTCACGACCCCGTCAAGGGCAGCCCGGGCCTTGCGGGGCCTTCTTTGGTGCATGGCCGGGTGCGAGAGGAGCGCAGCTGCAGCGAAAGGGATCGCGCCGAGGTAGCCGAGGTCGGCCCACGAAGGCACCGGGACGGGGACCTTCAGGACGAGGTCGTAGATGGCCCACACCGTTTCGGCAAAGGTCCAGGCCGCGAGCGCCACCGCCAGCAGCTGCCAAAACTGCCTCAGCCGCCCGCTGTGCGCCCGCCCGGCCTGCCAGCAGGCAAGAGTGGCAGCCAGGGCCACCAGTGCCGTGACCGTGTCGTCGAACGTGCGTGTCGCAACCTTCCCGCCCAGGTGCCACCCGATCCAGGCAGCAAACAGGGCCGACGTGCCCACAGCTGCGACCGCCCCGCCAGCGCGCCGCCGCCCGAGGGCGGCGACAGACGGTGCCGGAGAGGGCTTGAAATGCCGGGGGTGGCCCGCTAAATCGGTGATATCGGGCTATTCGGCAGATCAGCCTCCTATCTGGAGGGCTCTTTCGGTCGCGGGCCCAGGTCTTTGACATGCCCTGTCCTGCTAGGTAGCGTCGCGCGCTCTCCCCCCTCGCCATCTACCCGCGCCTGTCGACCGACAGGCGGCCGGAGGTGAGGTGGCCCGATCGAAAGGGACAGAGGCTGTGCCCAGAACCGGTGCGTGCCATGTGTGCCGTGTGCGCCACTTGCCCCATGTGTCTCCCGCAGCCATTGCGGCCACCGCGGCCATCTGCCTGCCGGTCGCTCTCGGTACCGGCTTCGCCAATGCCGCCACACCAGCCCCCCTCGCTGACCTGCATGCAGCGGCGTCGGCCGCTCACCCACAGCTGGCACGGGCCCAGGCGGCCACGCCGGCCTGCACCGACAGCTGGCGAGGAGGTCGGGGGCCCTGGACGGGGGGCAACTGGTCGGCAGGCACGCCCGACGGCAACACGCCGGTGGTGTGCATCACCGTACCCGGCAGCGTCGTGACCATTTCCAATGACGTGCAGATCAACGCCCTCGTCGTCGGGGGCAGCAGCGGCGCACCGGTGAAGGTCGTCGTTGCGTCGACCAAAACGGTCGAGAGCGACCTCGGCACTTGGAAGGACAGCGTGATCAACCCGACGGGAGTCGTAGAGATGACCTCGGCCCCCAGTGCCAACAGTTACACGTCCACGTTCTCGGCGCGCAACGGCGCCACGGTGACCAACGACGGCCGGATCTCCACGGCGGGAGCCGAGGCCTTCATCGGGCCCGACATCGTGAACAACCCGGCCGGGACGATCGTGGTCGACGCCCGCCTCAACCAGACCAACTGCTGCACGGTCGTAAACAAGGGGACGATCGACCTGGGGCCGGGTGCAACGTGGGACTACGAGGGGACGGATTTCACCCAGTCGGGCGGCACGCTGGACAACCTCGGGACGCTCGAGGTGCACGGCGGCACCTTCACTATGGCCGGAGGCCGGGAAGCACACCATCCCGTCGAGCTCACAGGCTTCGTCACTTTGGTGGACGGGCCGAGCCCTGCACCGGGGTCCTTCACCCTCATCGGTGACAACACGGTCTCAGGCGTCATCCCGTCCAGCCAGCGGCTTACGCTCCTGTCGACCGCCGCCTCGGAATCGGCTACGAGCCTGGGCACCCCGAGCGTCGTCAACAACGGGGACGTGACACTCGACGTCTCGGCTCCCGGATCGTCGGATTACCTGGAGCACTCGCAGTTGCTCAACCACGGGACGTTGAACGTGGTAGCTGCCGGCACCGGCGCGACCTTGAACAGCCAGGTGACCAATTACAAAGGCAGCACAACCCATTTTTCCGGGACCGGGGCCGACGTGGGCAATACCTTTTCGAACAGCGGGACCGTCATCTTGGGCAGAGGCACAGATGTGCAACTGAACGGGGTCGATTTTTCCGAAAACCCCGGCTCGACTTTTGCAGCCGAGGTTGGGCCGCACGGGGCGACCTCCGAGCTGAGCGCTCTCGAGGCATCGCACGTAACCCTGGCGGGCACGCTGCGAGTAACGACGGTCGGCGACCCGGCCGCGGGCGCAACGTACCGGCCCATCTCGGTGGCCGGTTCCACCGTGACCGGCAAGTTCGCTCACATCTCTTCGCCACAGCGCGGTTATTCGGTGAGTTACGGCCCGACTTCGGTAACGCTCACCGCCAAGTAAGAGGCGCCGAGGCCCTAGGTGCCGAGGCCCTAGGCGCCGATGAGCTCATGGCTTTCGGCGCGCTCGCCGACGGCAACTTCGCCCGCAGCCGCCTGGCCGGGCCCAGGTTTACCGGTAGCCCAGCGCTTGAGCTCGACCTTGGGGATCCACCACGTGGCGATGAAGGCGAGCGCCGCCAGCGGGACGGCGTAGAGGAACACCGACTCGATCGTTGCCGCGTACCCGCCCACGAAGCCGTGCAGGACCGCCGAGGGCAGGTGGGCGAGCGCGGCGGGCGTGACGTCGGCGACGGAGAAAGTACGTGGCAGGGAAAGCCCGTGCAGGTGCGAGCGGAGGTTGCCCGTCAGAAGGTTGGAAAATACAGCACCGAAAATGGCTGTCCCGAAGGAACCACCGATCGAACGGAAAAATGTCGCACCCGAAGTCGCCACCCCGAGCTCGCTTTGAGGCACCGCATTTTGCACGATGATCACGAGCACCTGCATCACCAAGCCGAGCCCGGCCCCGAGCACAGCCATATAGACGGCATCGACTGCATCCGAAGTACTCGTGCCCATTTGTGAAAGGAGGTAGAGGCCGATGGCCATCACCCCTGCACCAATGATCGGGAAGGCACGGTACCGGCCGGTCTTCGAGATCACCTGCCCGGAGAATATCGAAGTGACAAGCAGGCCAGCCATGAGCGGCAGCAGCTGCACCCCGGACTCGGTAGGCGAGATCCCGCGCACTACTTGGAAAAAGGCCGGTAGGTAGGTGAGCGCCCCGAACATGGCGAACCCGATGATGAAACCGACGAGGCTCGTCACCGAGAACGTCCGCTCTCCGAAGAGGTGCAGCGGGAGCACCGGCTCGGCGGCTCGGCGCTCGAAGAGGAGGAACACGGCAACGAGCACCGCACCCCCCACCGCGAGGGCGATTATCGGCGCCGAGCCCCAGGCGTAGGTGGTACCGCCAAGGCTCGCCACGAGCACCAGGGCGCTCGCGGCCATCGTGAGCACCGCTGCGCCCACGTAGTCGATGACATGGTGGACCCGGCCGAGGTGGCCAGGTACTTGTGCAGCGACCACGACAAGTGCCAGGGCCCCTATCGGGATGTTGATGTAGAAGATCCAGCGCCAGGACAGGTCGTCAACGAAAATGCCCCCGAGCAGAGGGCCGACGACGCTGGCGACTCCGAACACCCCTCCGAACAGGCCGACGTAGCGCCCCCTGTCACGGGGCGAAACGATGTCGCCGACGATTGCCTGCGCTCCCACCATGAGCCCACCGCCCCCGAGGCCCTGGACCGCCCGGAAGGCGATCAGCTCGAGCATCGAGTGAGCAAGGCCGGAAAATGCCGACCCGACAAGGAAAATCACTATGGCCGCCTGAAAAAATACCTTCCGCCCGTACTGGTCCCCCAGCTTGCCCCAAATAGGCGTAGACACTGTCGAGGCCAGCAGGTAGGCCGTCACCACCCAGGCGATGTGGGACCCGCCGCCGAGGTCGCCCACGATGGTGGGGAGCGCCGTCGAGACGATGGTCTGGTCGAGGGCAGCGAGCAGCATGCCGAGCATGAGGGCGCCGATGATCAGCAAGACCCGCCGGTGGTCGAGGTTGGCTGCAGAGGCGGGCGCCTTGGGCAGCTCCACGGGCACAGCCACGCTGCTCGGTGTGGTCGGCCCACCCCCAGGAAGATCGGTCGAGCTCATTTTGCCCCTTTCGATGCGCTGCGGTCCCCCAGGACGACCCGGCGGAAACTGTTGTCCTCGCCCAACCCCTCGCCAAGTGCGCAGAGGGCGGCGTTCGTAAGAGTGGCGATCGGTACCTTGCCGCCAAGACTGGCCCAGGCGAATATTGCGACCCTCATGGCCGCAACCGCAGTGCCGGCCAGGAGCAACGGGTACGGGTCTTTTTCGACGTCGACCCCGAACCTCTCGGCGACCGCCGATGCGACCGCCCTTTCGAGGTTGGCCATCTGGGCGGCGCGGGCCGCCCTGAACTCGGGGTCCGCCGAGGCTGCTTTCATTATCTGGACGATCTGCCCGGGCTCGTGCCCGAGAGCCTCCACGTCCTCGACCAGCTCGCACGCCTCCTTGGCCAAGGCCACTTGCACTGCGCCCAGCGCGGTGGCCCCGCTCGCCGCGGACAGGATGGCCAGCCGGACAGACTCGAGCTTCTCGGGGGTGGCATCGAGGAGCGCCGCCTCCTTGGAGGGGAAGTAGTTGAAAAAGGTCCGGGGGGACACGTCGGCGGCCGCCGCGATGTCCTCTACCGTCACCTTGGCGAACCCTCTCCTGGCGAACAGGTCGAGCGCGTGGCGGCGCAACGAGCGGCGGGTCGCCAGCTTCTTGCGCTCCCGGATGCCGTCGGGGTGCTCCTCGTGCCCGGTCTCCGGCCCACCCTCATGAACGGTCTCGTGAAGAGTCATCTTGCACACAGTGTAACGTTGCGTTGTCTGCAAGTGTGCAGAAAACGCAAAATTGCATCCTAAGCAGGGACCTCGGGGCCATGGAGCTCCCAGGGTGGCCTACCCGCCTCCTTCGCCTACCTAGCGGGTCGGCGGCTCATCTAGGTAAAGGCCGAAAGGTGGGGCCGCGGGTTTCCGTTAATCAAGAAATGGGCGGGGTCAGCTGGATGGGAAATGGGACCGGGGCCGAGCGGCGGGCCCGCTTGGGAGCCTGGGCAAGCGCAGGCGGCGTGGTGGTTTTTACCATGGCCGTCGCCTTGCCCGGCCCCGAGCACCTTCGGTTGGGCCTTTTCCTCGCGGTCGCCACACCTGCCTGCCTGCTGGCGTTGGCTTTCGTCCTGGCCGCCAAGACCCTCGACGAGAGCCCCAACCGCTTCTTCTTTTTCTACGGCTGGAACGTTGCGACCGTCGCCCTCATCTCGGCAGCAGTAGCCCTGACCGGCGGGGGGAAGTCGGTCCTCTACCTCCTCTATGCGGGCACGCTCATCGTCGCGGCGGCCTACTACCCGACAGCGGTCCAATGCTTGCTGGGGGCTGCGGTCGTCGCTGCGTACACCGCGGCGGTTGCGGTGGACGGCTGGGACATCACCGGCGCGGCACTTCTCGTGCGGACGTCGACGATGGCCCTCGTGTTCGTGATGACGAGCGCGATCGCTCGCGAAAAGGACCGTATCGCCAGGGAATCGGCCCGGCGCGCTTCCCTGCTCACAGCGGTCACCGGCGTTGCCCGCGACATGAACCTGCTCGAAGGGGACAAGGTATTTGAGTCGGTAGCCGTGGCGCTCGGGCAGTTGGGCTTCGGGCGCAGCCACGTCTCGCTCCTCGACGAAGCAACGGGGACCTACCGCCTCGTCCATTCAAAAGGTGTCCCCGAGGCTTACACGATGTCCTCTCCCCCGTCGACCGCAGGGATCGTCGGGATGGTCCGCGAGGCCAAAGGGACGATCATCTTGGACGGGGAAGGCCTGAAGGACTACCTCGTCCCCGTCCTGAACACGCCGGTGGAGGCGGCCGCGCTGATCGGGAGCCCGCTGTGGGTGGACGGGAAGCTGGCCGGGGTCCTCGTCGCAGCCGGGCAGCGCCCCGGTGCCGTTGGGCCCGAAGAAGTAGAGGCATTCGAGTTGCTCGCCGGAGTGGCGAGCCGCGCGCTCGAGGGAGCACGCCGTTACCAGGAAATATCGGAGAGCGAGGCGAGGTCCCGCTACCAGGCCAACCACGACGACCTGACAGGGCTTGCCAACCGCAGCCTGCTCCACGTGCGCCTACGGGAGGCTCTCTCGCAAACTGGGCCGGGGGCGCCCAAGCGCGAGGTCGCTCTCCTGCTCGTCGACCTGCACGACTTCAAGCTCGTGAACGACACCCTCGGGCACGGCGCTGCCGACCAGGTACTGAGCCTGATCGCGGGGCGGCTCGTCGAATGCGTACGCGACAGCGACACGGTTGCGAGGATGCCCGGTGACGAATTCGCGGTCCTCGTCGCCGAATGCGACCGCGCCGACCTGGGCTCGCTAGCCACGCGGCTCCTGCAAGTGGTGAGCGAGCCCGGGGACATCGACGGCAATTCGATTTCCGTAGACGCGAGCATCGGTATCGCTGTAAAGAGCGCCGGGGCCCTTGGCAACGACGAGCTCGAAAGTGCCGCCGCCGACCTCCTGAGCAACGCCGACGTCGCAATGTACGAAGCAAAACGGGCGGGTATGCGGTCGTACGTCGTGTTCGACCAATGGATGGCGGACCGGGTCCGCCGGCGCATGACGATCGGCGCCGAGCTACCGAAGGCGGTCGAGTCGGGCGAAATGAGCGTCCATTACCAACCCATCTTCGAGCTCGAGACGCGTGCCATCGCCGGCTTCGAGGCGCTCCTCAGATGGTCGCACCACCGCCTCGGCCCTCTGGCGCCGGCCGAGTTCATACCCCTGGCCGAGGAAACAGGGGCGATCGTCCAGATCGGTCGCTGGGTCCTCAGCCAAGCCTGCGCCGAGCTGGTAGCGCTCCGCAACCTCGACCCCGCCTGGTCGGGGCTCAACATGAGTATCAACCTCTCCGCCCGCCAACTGCGCGACCCCGGCCTCGTCGACGAAGTGCTGGGCGCGCTCGAGGCAGCGGGTTTGCCTGCAGGCAACCTGACTTTGGAGATCACCGAGTCGAGCTTGCTGCGCGACGCCGCGAGCTCGCAGGCGAAGCTGGCGGCGCTCGGGGCGCTCGGCGTGCGTGTCGCCCTCGACGACTTCGGCACCGGCTACTCTTCGCTCGCCTACCTCCAGCAGCTCCAGGTCCACACGCTGAAGATCGACAAAACCTTTGTGGACGGCCTCGAACCCGGGCGCGCCGCGAGCACGGAGCTGGCAGTCATCCGCAGCATCACCGAGCTGAGCGACGCCCTCTCCCTCGACACGGTGGCCGAAGGCATCGAGACCGAGAACCAGCTGGCCGAGCTGCGCCGGCTCGGCTGCCGCCTAGGGCAGGGCTACGTGTTTTCACCTGCCGTCCCACCCGAAAGGCTCCCCGCTCTGCTCTGGGCGAACTCGAGCGTCCCGCCCCCGGCCACGACGGCGAACGCCGTCGCGCTCTAAAGCTTGCCCGCGTCGGCGGGCTCGGTCCGCGAAGCGGGCGGGGCGGCGGGTTGGCCCGTGACGAGAGGGGCGAGCGTGCCGGCGGGTGCACCAACAGCCGGCGCGAAGCCGGGCGCCGGCGCTGCCTGGCCGCCGAACTTCTTACGCGCCGCCCGGCTATCGGTCACCAATTGTTGAAATAGCAGGCCGGCTTCGTCGTCAGCGCGGTCGCGCAGTTGGGCACTCGCTCGCCTGCCGGCCGCGTCCACGTGGACCGTCGCAAGGTGGAGGGCTCGCTGGAGCGGGCCCTGGGCCCAGCGGACGCTTTGCACCTTCTGGAGCGGGATCCAGGTCGTGACCTTGCGGAGGCGCCCGGTCGTTGCGGCGACGACCGTGCCGCTGGAGGCGGCTGCCAGGAAGTGGTAGCCGAGCGGGGACTTGAGGGCCGCCCTCGTGGGCGGCCGCCGCAGCGGGAACTGCTGGAGGCCGAGGAGGGAAGAGAAGAGCTGGTCGGCAACTTCGAGCTGGCCGACCGGTAGCAGCGCCTTGGTGACCCTGCCCGAACGCGTCCCCTGCTCCTCCCCAGGCGAGCCGGCCACGTCCACCTCCAGCCTGCACCAGCCAAAAAGGCGCCAGATCAAAGGCTCGACCCGGCGGACCGCCTGGACCCGGGCGAGGGGGACCGTCTCGGAAACGGTCGACAGGAGACCGTGGTGGAGCCGGATCCCGTCGGGGGCGAGGCTGACGGTGAAGCCGTACTGAGCGCCGACGCGGCGCCACGTCTGGCGCACGAAACCTATCAACGCGAGCAGGAAAGTGCCGGCACCGATGGTCCGCGGCGCTGCGGAGGTCGAGGGCGTGAGGACGAGGAGCGCGGCCAGCACCAGCCAGCTGACGATCAGAGGTGGGGCGGCGGCGAGGACCGCCGATGCCACGAGCTTGCCGGTGCCGACGGTGGCGATCGGGCTGGCGGCGGGTTCGGGCGTCGACTGGTCGAGCCCGTAGTGGCCTGCCAGCAACCGGGCGCGTAGGTCCCACGCGACCGGTTCGGAGAGGTAGGCGAGATGCCCCCCTGCCCGGCTCGAGCCGGCGAGGCGGACACGCAGCTCGGCCAAGCCCATCGTCCTGGCGAGGAAAGGTTTCACGACGTCGACCGCCTGGATGCGGGCGAGGGGCAGCTTGCGGGCGTCGCGCCTCAACAAACCTGTTTCGATCCGTAGCGTCGGCCCGTCGAGCGCCCACCTCGTGACCATGTACTTCACGGTCCCGGTCACCACGGCCGTGAGAGCGAGCGCGCCCAGCACGATGAGCAGCGGCGTGTCCGAGAACGGTTGCTTGAGCGCTGCCTGCTCGGTCGTGATGACGGCCATCAGGATGATGGAGCGACCGCCTCCCACCGCCGGCGTCAATGGGTGGAGGCGGTGCCAGACGACCGCGGTGGGTTGCGCGGCCGCCCAGCCCGGGGCCGGCCCGTCCGGCCCGTTCAAAGCCCTGCCGCCCGTGCCTCCCCGAGCTCGGCAAGGCGGTCCCGCAACCGTGCCGCCTCTGCCTGTTCGAGC
>DATJMJ010000201.1:0-13793 GCA_035508795.1 Acidimicrobiales bacterium | reverse complement strand
CGGGCTACCCGCCGCCCACCATGCCTTACCCCCCTCCGTCGTCGGGGCAGGGATGGCCGCCTCCCCAACCCCCTGTGGCTCCCCCCGCCGCCGGGCCGCCGCCAGCTCACCCGCCCGTTTACCCGGTGCCGTCTTACCCCCAACCACCCACGGGCCCCGGCCCAGCCGTCCCACCACACGCTGGTGGCACAACTCCCGTGGAGCCTCCCGGCGACAATGCCACGGGGAGCTCCCCGGGTACGGGCTAGCCATGCCGACCAGTGGCGGCACAGACGGCAGTTTCGCCTCAACGGCGCGCAACCAGGTCGAGCACATCCTGTCACGACCGCCGTACAGCACCTCGGGCAACGGCCCACGGCCGCTGGCGGGTATCTTCCGTGCTCTGGGGCGTGCCCTCGACGCGGTGTTCGGCCCCCCCTTTAGGTGGCTTTACCATCACGTCCTGGTTCACATGGGCAACGGCTTCACTGTCGCCTTCGGAGGGTGGTGGCCGGTCGTTGCGGCCGTTATCGCCGTCCTCATCGGGGCCTTGTCGGCTGTAGCGCTCGTACGGCGCCGGGCACGGGTGCCGCGGCGAGCCATGTTGGCGGGACGCCTGCTCAGCGTTGACGACCCGGGCGCACTCGAGGCCGAAGCGTCCGCCGCCGAAAGCGCCGGTGACTACGAGAGGGCGGTACGGCTTCGCTACCAGGCCGGTCTCCTTCAGCTGGCACGTCAAGGCACCCTCGCCGACGACGCTGCCCGCACGGACCGCCAGCTCGCCGAACTCGTTGGCTCAGCGATCTTCGAACAGCTGGCACGCCGCCATGAGCGCATCGTCTACGGAGGCCAGCCGGCGGTGGCCGAGGATTCGGCGGCGGCCCGCCGCGATTGGCCTCGCGTCCTGGTCGAGGCACGCGCCAACAACTCCGGGCAGTGAGCGCGCCGGCCCCGCCCTATTGGGAGAAGCCGGTCTCGGTCTCCGACCGCTGGCGCGCCATCCCCCGTCGGTACCAGGTGGTCTGGGTCATCCTGGCAGCCGCCGTGCTGTTCGAGATCGCATCGTCGCTCCTATCAGGTCTAGCGAGCGGCGGCGCCGGTGCCTCGGGGCCTTCCTCCACCTACGACAGTTCGCAAACAGGCACCGAAGCCTTCGCCCAGCTCCTGGCCGATCGGGGGCACCATGTCGTGCGCCAGACGGTGCCACTTAGCCGCGCGGAGCTCGGTCCCGGGGCCACCCTGTTCGTGCTCGACCCGGTCTCGTGGTCGTCCTCCGACACTCAAGCCCTGATGAAGGCCCTCCACCTCGGCCACAAGGTCGTCCTCGGCGGCCGTCCCCCTCAATCGGGCTTGCTGGCCAAGCTCCTCGGAGGGGGGCCAGCTCCCCTGTGGCAGAGCGCCGCAGCCGGCGCCGTTGCCCCGGTCGGCAGCAGCCCGGGAACCACCGGGCTCTCTGTCGTGCTCGCTCCGGGGGGCGGGACTTACCGCGCCGGGAGCGGGACGGGTACCCGGCCGCTGCTCGCCGGGCCGGAAGGCGCCCTCGCCCTGGCTTCGGCACGGTTCCCGTTGGTGCTGCTCGCCTCGTCCTCGCCACTTCAGGACCAGACGATCGCCGACGCAGACAACGCAGCCTTCGGGCTCGACCTGGCGGGCCCGGGCCGGAGGACGGTCGTGTTCGACGAGTACGACCACGGCTTCGGGCACCCGGGCAGCGGTCTGGCGGGTTTGCCGGCGCGCTGGCGCTGGGGCCTGGGGATGGCGCTCGTTTCAGCCGCCATCTCGATATTGTCGGCGGCACGGAGGTTCGGGCCTCCCGCCCTCCAAGAGCGCAGTTTTATCCCTGCACGAGTGGAGTACGTCGACGCCATGGCTACCGCGCTGTCTGCCCGTCCCGCCGCCCAGCTCGCCGAGGCAGTTTCGCCCCTCGTCGAACACGCGCAACGGCTGCTCGTCGCTCGCGCCGGCCTCGCTCCTGGGTCGCGCCTCGACGACGCCGTCGAGATCCTGGCGCACGACCCGTTGGTTGGTGACGCCGCCAGCAGGCTCGCCCGTGCGGCGTCCGCCCGGCCCTCTACCCCGGACGGCATCGTCGCCCTCGGCCGAGCGCTGGCCAGGTTCGAACGAGAGGCTGTAGGGAGCGACCGGTGACTGACCTGCCCGCCGCGGCCCAGCAACCTGCGCCCCCCGAGGCCGTGGCCTTCGCGAGCTTCGCCCAGCTCCGTGCCGCCGTCAGGACCGAGGTCGCCAAGGTCGTCGTGGGACAAGAACCGTTCGTGGACGCCACGTTGGCGGCCATGGCGGTAGGTGGGCATCTCCTGCTCCAGGGACCGCCCGGCGTGGCCAAAACGTTGCTCGCTTCGGCATTGGCCAAAGCTGCCGGGCTCGAGTCTCGGCGGGCCCAGTTCACGCCCGACATGCTTCCTTCGGACCTGACGGGCACGCTTATGCTGCGAGGCGCGGAGCTAGCCTTTCGGCCCGGCCCGGTCTTCACCAACATCCTGCTGGCCGACGAGGTAAACCGGACGCCGCCCAAGACTCAGGCTGCCCTGCTCGAGGCCATGCAAGAGCGCCAGGTGACGGTGGACGGTGTAGCGCACCACCTGCCTGACCCTTTCACCGTCCTTGCCACCCTCAACCCGATCGAGTACGAAGGCACCTACCCGCTACCCGAAGCCCAGCTCGACAGGTTCCTCATGCGCTTGTCCATCGGGTACCCGTCGGCCGACCAGGAAGAGGCGCTGTTACGCCTGCCCCACCGGGGAGTTATGCCGCGCACGCTGGCGGATGTGGTGCCGGTAGGTGGCCCCGCCCAACTGGCAGCGGCCCGGCGGGAGGTCGACGCGGTGGCCGTAAGCGACGCTGCTTTCGCCTACGTAACGAGAGTGGTACGCCGCACCCGCGAGCTGCCGTCGGTGACGCTCGGGGCGAGCCCTCGCGCCGGAGTTCACCTGCTGGCGGCGGCCAAGGCATGGGCCTGCCTGGCCGGGCGCGATTACGTGCTGCCAGACGACATCGCTGCCCTCGCCGGCCCCGTGCTCTGCCACCGCCTCGTGCTCTCGCCCGAGGCCGAGCTCGACCGCTACACGCCCGAACAAGCGGTGGCCGCCGTACTCGCCTCTGTGCCGGTCCCCCGTTGAGCCCTGCCCGTCCCCCGTTGAGCGGTGCACCCGCCGCGCCGGTCATCCAGGAGGGGCGATCAAGGTCCCGCCGTTGGGCCGGCGCTCGTCCCACCCGCAGGAGCGCGCTCCTGTTTGCCCTCTTGGCCGCGCTCACGATCGCATTGCCGATCGGTGGGGTAGCCGCCGTGCTCATCGCCTGCGGGCTCGCCGGCTGCATTTTCGTCGACTTTGTCGTGGCGGCCAGGGTTGGGCCACGAGCCGAGCGCTCCGCCGTCCCCACCCTCGCTTTGCGGGTCGCTGTCCCTTACGCTCTCGAAGCCGAGAGCAACGCCGGCCACCTGGCGCGGCTCCGCCAACCCGTCCCTCCCGAGCTCGGCGTCGACCCGGACGAGGTCGCCACAGCGGAGTTGCGCGGCTCTCTAACGGGGCGGCACCGCGGCAAGCACCGGCTGCCGCCCGCTGTGGTGCGTGTCGCCGGTCCGCTCGGCCTGGCGTCCTGCGACCACGAGGTGGCCGGTAGCCAACCGGTGACCGTGATGCCCGACCTGCCCAAGGCCAGGCGCATGGCCGAGGCGCGCCGGCGGGGCCGTTCGAGCGAGGAGGGCAGGGCCCGGGCTCGCCTCGGGCTCGGGACGGAGTTCGAGTCGGTCCGCGACTACACACCCGACGACGACATCCGCCACGTCAACTGGGTGGCCAGCTCCCGTACAGGCCGGGTCATGTCGAACCAGTTCCGTGTCGACGAGAACCGGGAGGTCCTCTGCGTAGTCGACACCGGGCGGCTGATGGCTTCTCCGGTTGGCAGCCTCACCCGGCTCGACGTCGCCCTCGATGCCGTCGCCGTTCTGGCGGTCGCCGCTGAAGACGGCGGCGACCGGGTGGGGGGCATCGCCTTCGACAGCCATGTCTCCCGCCAGCTCGCTCCCCGCCGGCGGGGTGCCGACCCCCTGGTACGCGCCTTTTTCGACCTCGAGCCGAAAGAGGTCGAAAGCGACTACGAGCGAGCGTTCGTTGCTGTCGGCCGCCACCGGCGCGCCCTGGTGGTGCTGTTCACCGACCTGGTCGACGCGGCTGCCTCGCGCTCGCTGCTCGACGCCTGCCCGATGTTGACCCGCCGCCATGCGGTGCTGGTAGCCAGCTGCCGCGACCCTGATCTCACAGCAGCGGTACGCGACGAGCCGCATGGTGTAACCGACGTCGTACGAGCGGCCGTGGCGACTGAGCTGCTGCGTGCTCACGCCCAGGTTGTCGCCCGCCTGCGGTCCATGTCGGTGCAGGTTGTCAGCGCGCCGGCGCCGCAGCTGGGGGCGGCCTGTGCCCGGGCGTACCTCCGCTTGAAATGGCAGGCCCGTCTCTAGCCGGCATGGGACGCGGCGAGGAGCCCGTCTTGCCTCGAAAAGCGACCATCCCCCAGAACCCGCCCGCCAGCGTCACCCCGAGGGCGAGAGCTGCCGCCGTCGGGAGCTCCCAGGGCGTGATGAAACCCTCGACCATCCCCGCCACTACCAGGAACGCCATGGTCCCTAGGACCAACGTGCCGAGCATCGGGACCATGTTGGCGAGGGCCCGGGCCCGGGTGTCACGACCGGGGTCGATGAGAGCGCGGGCAATGCTCAGCCCGGCGGCACCCGAAAGGGAGATACAGGAGAGCTCGAGCAGCCCATGGGGCACGACGAGACGGACGAAAGGGCCGAACCCTCCTGCTCGCCACTCGAGGGCGCCCAGCACCCCGAGCAAAGCGCCGTTGTAAGCCAGGGAGTATGCGGTGAGGATGCCGAAGGTGAACCCTCCCGCCACCGCCAGCATCGCCACTTCGATGTTGTTGACGAAGATGGCCACAGCCAGCCCCCCGCGTGCGGTGATGGAGATGCCGTAGAAGGCGCCATGGAACGAACCACCCGTCGGGTGGGCCCCTCCGGGGAGCAGCCCCGAGGCGGCAGCCGGCTCGTTGAGCGCCCAGATCGCCCCGAGCACGACAGCCAGCGCCATGATGCCGGCGGCCCAGCCCACCAAGCCCCGGCTCTGGTATATGCGCTGCCACAAGCCTCGCGACAGGAACTCTCGCGGCGTCTCCCGGCGTCCGCTCCGCCCATAGACAACGCCATGGGCGGACGCCACCAGCGCCTGCAGGCGCAGGGCCCCCTGGCTTTGGGGGAACGATCGCCGGGCGACTGCAAGATCTGCGGCGGCCGCGCGATAGAGCTCACCAAACCTTTGCAGATCGTTGGGCGTGAGGGCCGTCCCGGCAGGGCCTGCCCGGGCCAACAACGTCTCGAGCTCGGACCACTGGGGAGATCGCTCGGCGAGGAACCGTTCTAGGTTCATGGTGTGAGCCTGGAGGACCGGTGCGTCATCCCCACGCCGGAGGGGGTCACCCTCGACCTCGTGCTCGCAGGCCTCGGTTCCCGGATAGCTGCTTTCCTCCTCGACGCTCTCATCCAGGTCGCCCTCTTCATCATCGTCTTCGCAGCGGTCGGCTCAGTGGCCGGCGGCGGCCAGACCGGCGACCTGGTGGCCGCCGGTGTGATTTCGGCTACCGCCCTGGTCGACTTCATCGGCTACTTCGTGCTGTGCGAGATGCTGTGGTCAGGCCGTTCGGTAGGCAAGCGGGCTGCGGGCTTGAGGGTTGTCCGCACCGACGGCCTGCCGATCGGGTTTTGGTCGAGCCTGCTGCGCAACCTGACCAGGCTCGTCGACATGATGCCCGGGGTTGTGTACCTGGTTGGCAGCGTGCTCGTCCTTGTCACGCCCAGGAACCAACGCCTGGGGGACCTTCTCGGCGGCACCTTGGTCATACGTGAGCGCCAGGCTGCCTTTGCTCTCCAAAGGGGGAGCACGTTTGATGACCCCGGGCAGTGGGCGCTCCCGGCAGGGGCGGCCGCACCCGGCTGGGCCCCCGGGTGGGGCTCGGCGAGCTTGCCGTGGCAGCTGGCCAACTGGGACGTGAGCGCGGTCCCCGAGCAGGAGCTCGTGCTCGTCGGCCGCTTCGTAGCCAATCGGCAGGGGTACACGCCTGAGGCTCGTTTGCGGCTCGCCATGGAGCTCGCCGGTCGGGTTTGGCCGTTCGTCAGCGGCCCGGTGACCCCGCCTCCTCCCGAGGAGCTGCTCGAGTCGGTCCTCATGGTGAAGTCAATGAGAAAGTGAGCGGCACCAAAAAGTTACGGCTACCAACGGAAAAGTACGGCATCTAACTGGTCGGGCCCGGCCTTGGGGCCGCCCCCTCTCCCATTGGGAGCAGCACGGTAAAGCGCGTGTCGCCTGGCTCGGACTGGAGGCGGATGTCGCCATGGTGGCGGCGGACGACGATCCTGTAGCTGATGTCGAGGCCGAGGCCCGTCCCCTGGCCGACGTCTTTTGTTGTGAAAAATGGCTCGAAAATCCTCCGGCGCACGTCTTGGGGGATCCCCGGCCCGGTGTCGGCGATTTCTACGGCCAGGCATTCGCGCTCACCGCGGGTACGGATGGTCAGTGTGCCCGAGCCGTCCATGGCGTCGACCGCGTTGTCGATGAGATTGGTCCAGACCTGGTTGAGCTCGCCCTCCTGCGCCCAGATCTTGGGCAGCGAGCGGTCGTACTCGCGCACGACCTTGACGCCTTTCTTCAGCTTGTGACCAAGGATCACGACGGTGCTCTCGAGCCCCTCGTGCACATCGACCTCGCCGAAGGTTGCCTTGTCCAGGTGGCTGTAGCCTTTCATCGCCGCAACAAGCTCCGAAATTCGCCCGGCAGAACTGCGTATTTCCCGCACGAGGCTCTCGATGTCGAGAGCGATCGAAAGCCATCGCACTGTGTCGGGAGCGGCCTCCCCCGACTGTGCCACAACGCGCTCGAGCCAATCCTCGTCCACCCCGGCCCCCACCAAGGCGGCGGCGACATCCCAGGGGTTGCCGACACTGGCCGCCTCGAGCCGGTCCCCGAGCCGGTCCTCCAGGTCACCGGCCTCCAACGGCGACAGCCTGGGAGCGGTGCCGGACCGCTCGACCGCCTCGCCCAGCCGGTCGAGCATCGCGGACAGGGCGGTTTCGCCGAGCCTCGGGGCAAGGTTGACCAGGAGCTGGCGGCCCTCGGCGAGACGCTCGATGAGCGTGTCGGCCGCCCGTACCTCGGCGGCGGCAGGATTGTTGAGCTCGTGCGCCAGGCCGGCCGAAAGCGACCCCAGTGCAACGAGTTTTTCACGTTGGCCGACGAGCGCCTCGGCGTTGGTCATCCCTAGGAACAGCCCGTCGAGCAGGTGTACGGCCATTGGGAACCAGGTTTTCAAGAGGTACGCATAGTCCTCCGAGCGCAAGCGGAACAGCCGCGAGCGCGAGACCGCCCGCAAGGTCGACACGTACGACTGCTCCCCGGCCGCACTGATAAATGCCCGTGTCGCACCCGCATAGGCCCCGGGCTGGCTAGCCGTGGTAAGGACCACGTCGGTGCCGTCGACGTGCTTGACGAGCTGGATCTCGCCGTCGAGGAGCACGTAGAAGAAATCGGCCGGAGCGCCCTGGTGGTAGATATTGGTGCCGGCGTCGTGGACTTCGACAATGCCGTGCCTGGCGAGCCAGTCGAGCTGCTCGTCGGTCAGGGCCTCGAAGAGGAAACAGGCCCGGAGCTGTCCTTTCACCTCCTCCCGCGCCACCTCGCGAACTGCCTCGCCTGCCGGCTCGTTGCCTGTCCCGCTCACAGGAGCTCCAGGTAGCGGTGGATGAGGGTAACGGCCATGGCACCCTCTCCTACTGCCGACGCCACCCTCTTCACCGATTGCCCCCGCACGTCGCCGGCGGCGAAAACGCCGGGCACGCTCGTCTCGAGGAAGTACGGCGCCCTCTCGAGGGGCCAGTCAGGGGGCGGGTTCCCATCGACGAGCAGGTCCGGGCCTGTCAGCAAGAAGCCGTTGTCGTCGCGCACGACCTCCTTGCCGAGCCAATCGGTGCACGGGGCGGCGCCGATGAAAACGAATAGCGCCGAGGTCTCCAGTTGCTGCTCGGTCCCGGCGGCACGGTCGGCGACCCTGATCCGCTCCAGGTGGTCGCTCCCGCCGACCCCGATCACCTCGCACCCGGTCCGCGTGCGCACGTTGGGAAGCTCGGCGATCTGCTGGATGAGGTAGTGCGACATCGTGCGCCCGATGTCGGCGCCACGTACGAGGAGCGTGACGCTGCGCGCTGTCCGGGCGAAGAAAACGGCCGCCTGGCCGGCCGAATTGGCCCCACCGACTATGTACACGTCCTCGCCTTCGCAGGACTGGGCCTCGGTGGCGGCCGCCCCGTAGTAGATACCGCTGCCGGTAAAAGCCTCCGCCCCGGGCACCGGCAGGCGGCGGTACGCGACCCCGGTCGTGAGCAGGACCGAGTGGGCGGAGAGCTCGATGCCGCCGCCCAGCCTGACAACCCGTGCCGAACCACATACCTGGAGGCCGAGCACCTCCGAGGTCAGGAGCATTTCGGTTCCGAACCGGCGAGCCTGCGAGCTCGCTCGCCTCGCCAGGTCGCCGCCCTCGATGCCGGATGGGAATCCCAGGTAGTTTTCGATTCGCGAGCTCTGGCCTGCCTGGCCGCCGATGGCATCGCGTTCGACCAGCACCGTCTTCAATCCCTCCGAAGCCCCGTAGACGGCGGCGCCGAGCCCGGCTGGCCCGGCACCGACGACGATCAGGTCGTAGAAGGGGAGCGACGGCGTCGACGTGAGCCCGAGCAGCCCGGCGACTTCCCCAGGCGTTGGGCCCTGGAGGCTCTGGCCCGAGCCGGTGACGACGAGCGGGAGGTGCTCGGAGTCGCCGCCGTTCGCCGCCAGCAGAGCGGAGGCTTCGGGGTCCCGGTCCAGCTCGAGCCACCTATAAGGCACCTGGTTGCGGGCCAGGAAATCCTTGACCTTGTGGGACGGCGCCGACCAGCGATGGCCGACGACGCGGACATGGTCGTCGGTCCTCAGGCGGTCCTGGGCCCTCCAGTCCTCGAGCAGGTCGTCGAGCACCGGGTAAAGCTTCTCCTGCGGCGGGTCCCATGGTTTGAGCAGGTAATAGTGGACGTCGGCCTGGTTGATGGCGGCGATGGCAGCGTCGGTATCTGCGTAGGCGGTAAGCAGCACCCGGCGAGCCTTGGGGTAAAACTGGCGTGCCTGCTGGAGGAAATCCACTCCCGTTACCTCGGGCATCCGGTGGTCTGCCAGTAGCAAGGCGACCTTGTCGCCGCGCAGCGTGAGTTCTTTGAGCATTTCGAGCGCGCCGGTGCCCGATTCGGCACGCCTTATGCGGTAATCCTCGCCATAGCGTTGGCGCAGGTCCCGGGCGACCGACCGGGACACATCGGGGTCGTCGTCCACGGTCAGGAGGATGGGCGGAGGCATGGGCGCCATTTTGGCTCAAGCTGTTGCGTTCCGTCCTGCCGCAACCCCGGGGTGCCTCGAGCCCGGTGCCGGAGCTAGCAGGGCCGGTGCCGGCACTTCTTCCCGGCTGTGCTTAGATCCCTGAGGGCCAAGTTGGGCGCAAGGGGTGCCCGATGGTGCCGCAGGTGCCGCCGTCCTGCACGCCGCTGTGCCGCCGGTGCCGCCGGTCCTGCACCCGCCGTGCCGCCGGTGCGCCGGGGCGCCGGTGCGCCGGCGCCTTGCAGGGCCGACCGGTGCGCTGCAGTGCTGGGCCCTTGATTGGTTCGGAGGAGACATGCCGACTGAAGGAGGAACGTCGCAAGCCGACGAAGTGACGGTCCCTGCACCGTTGAGGGAGGACCTGGTCCGCAAGCTTGAGCAGAGCCTGACCGAAGAGCAGTCTGCCAGCCGGTTGCCGACGATCGCGGTCGGGTTGGCAAGAGGCGGTCACCTGGTCTGGTGGGGGGCCCGGGGTTCGGCGGGCATTGTCGGCGAGGACGCGGCGACGGCGGCAGCTCAATACCGCATGGGCTCGATTACCAAGACTTTTGTGGCCGTTTTGGTGATGCGGCTGCGGGAGGAGGGGGCCGTTGACCTCGAGAGCCCGATCGGTGCCCACATCCCCGAGCTCGCCGATTTGCCGGTCAGCATCGGTCAACTCCTATCGCATACCTCCGGCCTCCCGGCCGAGACACCGGCCCCGTGGTGGGAACGGGCCCACGGCATCTCGTTTGACCGGCTCATCGCGACCTCGCTCCGCCGCAGCGACCTGCTGTGGCGCCCCGGCCGGAAGTTCCATTACTCCAATGTCGGTTTCGCGGTGCTCGGCGAGCTCGTCTCGCGCAAACGTTCGGCACCGTTCAGCGACGTCGTCCAAAACGAACTGCTCGGCCCTCTGGCGATGGGGCGCACGACGGCCCGTCCGGTGGCGCCGTTCGCGCGTGGCTTCGCGGTACACCCCCACGCCGACCTGCTGTTAGAAGAGCCCGAGCACGACGCTGTTGCCATGGCGCCTGCCGGGCAGCTGTGGTCGACGATCGAGGATCTCGCCATCTGGTCGGGGGTTCTCGCAGGTGAGCGGCCGGACATCTTGAGCGAGGAGGCGCTCGGCGAGATGAGGGAGCCGATCGCCGTGGTCGACGCCCCCGGCCAGCCATGGGTTTCCGCGTACGGCCTCGGGCTTTTCATTACCAACCAGGCCGGCCGCCGCCGCTACGGGCACACGGGCGGGATGCCGGGGCACTGGGCGGTCCTGCTCATCGACGATGTCACCAAGGACGCGGTCGTGGCGTTCGCCAACTCGACCTACCAGGGCCTCCGGCCGGCGTTTTTCGACGACCTGCTGTCGCTCTTTTCGTCGGAGCAACCGCGCCAGGGTGCGAGCGGCCACCCGGTCGGCACCGAACCCCGTGACGCACCGGCAGATCTGCTCGGTACCTGGTACTGGGGCCCGGTCCAGTATGCCGTCGCGTCGCGCCGCGATGGCCGGTTGGAACTGCGAGGCGCCCATCCCGGACGCGACTGCACTTTTCACGCCAACGGCGACGGGACCTTCCGTGGAGAATCCGGCTACTTCGACGGTGAAACCCTCGCGGTGCGGCGAGCGGCAGACGGGACGGTATCGCACCTCGACATTGCGTCCTTCGTTTTCACCAGGGCCCCTTACGACCCCCGGGCCGATATCCCGGGCGGCGTCGACGAAAAAGGCTGGCAACCCTGGTGAACCCTTGCGACCGCCCCGGTGGGGAGAACCTCCTCCCCTTCGACGGGGAGGCGGTACTGCAGGAGCCCTGGTTGCCCCCGGAGGATGCGCAGGCCCTAATGGACGACCTCGTGAGCCACCTCGATTGGGCACAGGAGCATGCGCGGTTTGGCGCCAAGGTAATTGCCTTGCCGCGCCTAACTGCTTGGTACGGCGACGTCGGCTACGCGTACTCGGGCGTCTACCACCCGCCCAGCCCTTGGCCCGCCCCGTTGGCCAGGTTGCGGGACAGTCTCGGCGGGCTGGCGGCCCCCGGCTCGGGTACCGGCATCGGGCCACAACGTCCCAACTCTGTGCTCGTGAACTATTACCGGGACGGTACCGACAGCATGGGCTGGCACAGCGATGACGAGCCCTCGCTCGGGTACGAGCCGACGATCTGGTCTGTCAGCTTGGGTGCGACGAGGCGCTTTGTCCTGCGGCACCGGGCGTCGGGCCACAAAGTCTCCGTCGACCTCACGCACGGGAGCCTCCTCGTCATGGCGGGTGCCTGCCAGAGGTGTTGGCAGCACGCCCTCCCCAAGGTGGCACGGCCCGTCGGCCCGAGGCTGAACCTGACCTTCCGCGTGACCGCTCCCGGGGCCGTACCGCGCCAGCGGGGACGATAAGGCTCGGCCGCGGCGCTAGTCGCCTCGTCGGGGGCTCGGGCTTTGGCCGTGTTCGGGGCGTCCCGATCTCGCTTGGCATGGGCGCTCTGCGCTCTGCTCTGCGCTCTGCGCTCTCGCTAGTCGCGCACTCTGGTCGCGCTCGCGCATTCTGGTTGCGGTTCGTGATGGTTTTTCGACTCCGATCGCGCCGGCGGCGCTCAACCGCGACCAAAGATCACGAACTGTATAAGAAACGCAGGTTTCGGGCGCAAATTTGGGTGCCAGGGCAGCAACGGCCGCACGCCGCTCGCCGCATGCCACGCCGCTCGCCGCATGCGCCGCTGGACGCAGGCACTGCCACGCAGACGGGTGCACGCAGAGGCTGCGCGCTGGAAACCGGGGGCAGGTAGGCCCGTTACTCAAGCGGTTATTGGGAAGGCGAGACGTCCAGCACCTCTGCGACCACCGTCGCCAATGGGGTAGGCACGCTACGGACGGATGAGCCGTTGAAGGCCTCGACCCGGAGCGAATTTACCTTTACCATCTTGGCAGCCGAGCCGGGCTCGACGGCCACCTGTATACCCGAGATACGGGCCGAGGCCCATCTGGGCGGCAGTTTGACAACTGTGCGGACATGCCCCGTGCTCACAAGCGGGTACCCCCAACCGAGGTCGCTCCGGTACCATCCTGGGTACCCGGAGAGCTTGAGGTCCACTGAAATGGACGACACATGCTCCCCGGTGGTGCTGATGTCGACGATGGCGTACTGCTGGGCCTCTCCCGGTTGAGGTGAGGCCGGGTTGGTGGAGATGTCGCGGTACCAGCGCGCAACCTCGTCTCCCATGACGGTGTAAGTAAACGGGTTCATGTCCATTACGTCGTCGCGGGCCTGGCGCGGCGGCGGCGCCGCAACCGGTGCCAATTGGAACCTGAACTTCGTCACGCCGTACTCGGAGAGATCGTTGTTACCTGTGGCATCGCGCACGACCGGGTGGTGCCCCCACCACTGGCCGGTAAAAGGCTCGTCCTTTTCCTTCAGCGCCGACTGGCTGTCGGGAAAACCCTTCGCCGGTTCGCCACCCCAGAGGTACTTGGCGCCCGACACTGTGCCATTGGCAGCGACGGTAAAGGAGAGCACGTCTTCGATGTCGGTCATCCTGCCCCACGTCCCCCACTCGAGGAACGGCGAGAAGCCGGTCCCCGCGTCCTCGTGGCTCCAGACGACGACGTACGACAACGCCGTCGCGCCGTTTGCGGCCGGGGAGGACGTTGCGTACGTCAACAAGGGCACATCGTGGAGCGCGGAGGTCGACCTGCCGAACATCACCGGGGCATACGCGTAAGCGAGGTATTGCGGGTTGTCCGGCCCGACCACTTCGAGAGCGCTTTGTAACAGCAGCACGCGCGGCGATGCACCCGGGAGGGGCTGCGACAGGCCCCCGGCAGCCGCTGCAGGCTCAACCGACAGCGTCACGGAGTAGTGGTCCTCCGATTTGACCGGGCCCGTAAAGGCCGCATAAACGAAGGGCGAGCTCCCCCAGAACAAGACGAACTGTTGGGTACTCAGGGTCTGCTTCGTGGACAGGTCGGTCGTGGTGGCGTCGACCACGGTGGAGCTGGGCGGTCCCGGCCCCCACGACGTCCCGGGTGCTTCGAGAGCAAGGCGCAGCAAGCCTTCTCCCGCTCCCGGCTGGGCGGGTTGCGACGTAGCCGTACCGGTCAGCTCGAGCGCTTGGCCGCTGTAGGGCCCCGTGACGGATCCTGGCTGCGCCAGGTCACCCGCCCCGGTTGGTTGCAGGAGCACCGAAATCGGGGCCCCTGGTGAGATGCTCTGCCCTCCAGGGCCGCTGTTACCAGTCGCGCCGCCGGGCGCCTCCGGGGCTTTGGCCAACTTGTCCCCTGCGGCCGCCGGCGCCGGGCCGAGCGTAGGGTCCCACGCATCGGCCGGAGTGGTGCAGGCGCCCGGGGCGGCGCATGCGTTGGGCGAAAAATGTAGCG
>DATJMJ010000200.1:0-51927 GCA_035508795.1 Acidimicrobiales bacterium | reverse complement strand
GAGGGTCTATCCTGGCCCCACTTTTGATCGGTGCGGGTCGTTCCCCACGCCAGGTCGCCCCAGCGACATTGGCTTCCACCTTTGTCACTTCGGTCGTCGGGGTCGGGACGTTCATTGTCCTGTCAGTCAGCCGCCACGGGTCAGTTGCCCCTTCCTGGGGAATTGGTGTCGCATTGGGCCTCGGTGGGCTGCTTGGTGGTTATATCGGCGCCTTGGCGCAAACGCACTTGCCTGACAAGGCGATCCGGCGCGCCCTGGGTGTGCTCGTGGTCGGCATCGGTGCCCGCTACGCCTACCTGGCAGCTAAATCGAACTGACGGCCTCACTGGATACCAGCCGCGCTATTTGGGGGCCACGTCTTTCCGCGTCCCTCCGCACACTGACAGCGCTTTTGCCGCGCCTCTTCGCATGATGCGCCGGAGGCGTGGATAAGTAAGACCATGCCTGTGAACACGGCCGCGCAGCCGCTCGGCTTTTCCTGCGAAGAGCGAGCCGAGGCAGTCAGAGCGTTCGACGAGCGCTTCGCCGAGATGGAAAGGGTCACGTGGTTCCTTTCGCAACAGTGCCGGGCCCCACTTGTCGCGGGGGCTACCTCTCCGGTCGTCGAGGCGCTCGTGTGGACGTTGAGGAGCTGGACGGGGCCGCAAGGCGTCACTCCTGAGGCAAAGCAGGTTATTTCGCAAGCCTTGTGCCAGTGGCGCTGGCCGCCACAGCTCTTTGAAGCCTCGGCGACAATGGCCGGCAATGCCGAAGAGTTCGCGTTCGAGGTTGTTGCCAGGCTCGTCAAGCGAACCATGGCGCTCGGCCTGCCACGCCGTGAGTTCGCGCTTTGCTCCAAGGTCCTCCACTGGCTATTGCCTTGGCGGGTCCCCGTCTACGACGACTTTGTGCGCGCAAGCCTCGGTGTCCCCGCGGCGTTGGACCATCAAGAGGCTTACCGTCACGTCGTGAGGGAGCTCGTTGCGGCTGCTCGTGAAGTGGCGGCAGAAGATTGTGACTGGCTCGGGCAGATCGAACCTCGCTCCCCGCTTAGAGGTCTTGGAAAGTGCCTGTGGTGGGCCGGAGGGGGGAGCACAAGCCCGCGATCTTCGATTGGCGGTTCGCGGGGTGGCTCCTTAGAGTGAGGGTCTTTTTCAGCCCTCGACCTTCCCCAAGGCGATCCTAAAAAGGGCCTCGACGTACCCAGGCTGGAGGCCGTTCGCGTAGACAGCATACGCCAGCGAGATAACTGCCCGGCCCTTCTTGGCGAGAACGTAGTCCGACACCTCTGGGATCGTGCCGTCGTTACCGCCTATCTGGTAGGCACTCGAGAGTTGACCGTAACGGCCGAGATTGATAGCTCTGACGGTCACAGGCATTGGCGTGGTGCCGCGTTGCAGGACGGAGTGCCCGCAGGCGGCAAGTTGATGGTCAACACTGCGCCACGCGCGCTCTGCATCGGCGGGCGCGGCCCACGAAGCGACGCGTTCGCCGAGGTAGCCGCCGTCAGGGTTGTAGAGCTCCTCCTGTGCTACAGAGCCAGGGTGAGCTTTAGCGATCAGCGTCGGAGGCGAAAAGCAACCGCGCTCACTCGGAGGACTTGGGATGATGTACCACCTGGCTGGGAGATCCTTTACGCCAAGCAACCACGGCTGTACGTTGGGCGCGCTTGCCGGCTTCACGGAGGCGGCAAAGCTCACCACCGCAACCAGGGCCACCACACAGGCCAGCCGGTTGTTGACCATCAAGGAGCACTCTGCGACGCGCCCACTTTTCCGTCAATGGGCCAATTGTCTCAAACGTGCCAAGGACGTGGTCCCTTGCCCCCGGTGTCGTGGCGACTGGGCCAAGCCGAGAGCTCACTCCAAGCAGCCGTTACCCGAACGGGCCCCGGGACCGAGAGGGTCGTGCTTAGTCTCGCCTTCGACCCTCTCGTCAGGCGCGATTGCCGCCATCTGGCCGAAATAGCCCGATTTCTGAACGAGTTGGTTGACCAGCGCGCCAAGGCTAAATAGGGCATGTCCGGCTCCGGGCCTTTTGCGGAAAGACGCCGGCTTCGTGAAGGATGTGCCTCACTACTCGTGAAGGATGTGCCTCACTACTAAGGGGGTCGCACGCTGGCTGACCAAGCACCGATCGACGTAAGCGACATGTACATAATCCATGGCGCGCTCAGGCGTGCGTTGAGAGACGCCCCTGGCCAATTGACCGCGGTGAGCGAAGCGGACAAGGAGAGGGTAGGCCGCCTTGGCGGCTACCTCGGAGAGGTGCTCTGGCTTCTTCACGCCCACCACGCCGGCGAGGACGAGCTGATGTACCCGCTCCTCGAGCAACGAGCACCTGAGCACGACGAGCTGTTTACCCGCATGGCAGCACAGCACACGTCGGTGTCTGAGAGCCAGGAGAAGGCCAGCACTGCCGCTGGACGGTTCGAGGCGTCGGCGTCCCTCGACGACGCCCGAGCGGCCGGCTCCGCTTTTGCATCGCTCCTCGCAGTGACAGACGAGCATCTCAAAGACGAAGAAGATGAGGTGCTCCCGATAGCGGCGCGCGTCATGTCCGCGGCGGAGTGGGGCGCGTTGCCGGCGCACGCGCTTTCCCATTACCAGGGGGAGCGCCTCTGGCTCCCGTTCGGGCTTGTGGTCGAGGCGATCCCCGAGGAAGTGCGCGACAATTTCCTCGCCCACTTGCCCCCTCCGGTGCTCGGGATGTGGACCGGTGGCGGTTCGGACGCCTTTGCCAACGAGATGGCCTACATCCGGGGCAGCGCCTGATCGCCCTCGGGTTGAGGTGCGGCAGTTCCCTATGTGCCGAGCAGTACTCTCAAGACATCTTCCAGGTGGTCAAAGCTGGCTTCGAACCCGTCGGTCTTGGTCATGTGGGCTCGCCCCGCCTTGTCGAGGAACGCCAGCTTGTTAGTCATCGTCGTGACCCCGTTGGCCTCGTGCAGCTCGACCGTTTCGACGGCCTCCGCGTCCGGCCAGCCTTCGAACAGCCAGGTCTCCACGGTCCGCGTCGGCGGGTCGACCTCCAGGTAAGTCCCGCGGAAGGAGCACTCGGTCCCGTCCTTGGTGACGAAGACCATGTGGTAGTCCCCTCCGACGCGTAGGTCGATCGAGCACACGGTCATCTCCTCGTCAAAGGGGGCAAACCATTTACGTACATGTTCCGGCTGCGTCAATACGTCGAAGACGAGCTCGATCGGGGCATCGAACTCTCGAGTGATGACAATCTCGAGATCGCTGGGGAACTCTATGACTGCCGACCCGTGCCGGTTAGAGGTCACTGCCGCTCTCCTTTTCGTTGTAGCGCCTGAAGGTAGTCGTCCAACCGGTCGAGCCGCTCGTTCATCGCCTGCTCGTACTTGGACATCCAGTCGTGCAATGGACGGAGGCGCCCGGGTTGGAGGCGGTAGAGGCGACGACGCCCCTCCGCCCTGCACGTGACGAGCCCGACCTCACTCAGCACCCGTAGGTGTTTCGACACCTGAGGCTGGGACATCGAAAGGTCGCTCACGAGGGCCCCCACCGCCTTTTCGCCCCCGATCAGCGCGTCGAGGACTTCGCGGCGGTGTGCCTCGGCGATCGCGTTGAAGACGTCCGACGTCGTCGCAGAGCGGGCCATAGCACCAATATATTCTGATATTGACATATGTGAAGGCCGTAGCCGACCGGGGTAGGGGAGAGGCACTGCTTGCCGGGCAGTTGCCCGCTCAAGGCTAGGTAGCCTTCCGGCAATGGACCAGCTTCCTGCCGTCCTCGTCAGCTTGGGGCCAGCCGGGCCGACGCTCATGGACGCTCGTGCCCCATTTCTCCGTGCCGACGACGTCGGGGCGCTTCGGGGTGACGGTGTCTTCGAGCGCTTCCTGGTAAGAGCCGGGGAGCCTCGTCACTTCGAGGACCATCTGGCGCGCCTCGCGCGCTCAGCCAGGCAAGTTGGCTTGGCCGTGCCGAAAGAGGCGTCGTGGCGAGAAGCAGTGGGGACGGCCATCGCGGCTTGGCAAGGCAATGACGAGTGGGAAATGCGCCTGGTGTGCACGGCCGGGCCCGAGGAAGGGGGCCAGCCCACTGCGTACGTGCTCGGCCAGCAACTGACCGAAGCCTTGTTGCGTCAGCGGGTGGAGGGCGTGGCGGTCGTGACGCTCTCGCGGGGTATGGTGAGCGGCCTTGGTGCCCAGTGCCCGTGGTTGCTGCTCGGCGCGAAGACGCTTTCGTATAGCGTCAACCTCGCCGCCAGGCGCTGGGCCAAAGAGCAAGGCGCCGACGACGCCATCTTCGTCGGGACTGATGGCCTGGTGTGGGAGGCGACGACCTCCGCCGTTGTGGCGGCCTACGGCCGTCGTCTGGTGAGCCCACCCTCCGCCGTCGGCATCCTGGACAGCGTCACCGTGTCCGCGTTGTTGAGGGACGCAGTACGGGCGGGATGGGGGGCGGCCCGCGAAAACCTGACCGTCGCCGACCTCTTGTCAGCCGATGGGGTGTGGCTGTCCTCCAGCCTTCGTTTCGCCGCTGTGAACGCTCTCGACGGCAAAACGCTCCCGGCTCACCCGGCACAAGAAGAGCTCGCTGCGCTCGCCACGCGGTAGTTGGCTCTGCCTATCCGTGGAGATCCCGGCTAGCCCGCCATGCGCCAAGCTGATAGCGATCTCAAAGTCCCTCGGACGACTGGCCCCGGGATGGAAGGCGGCTTCGTGACCATTTTGAGAACTCTCCGGTTGACGGTCATTACTGGCGCAATGGCTCTGGCCGCTTGCAGCTTGTCGGCGTGCGGTGGCGGGTCGCCGGCTTCCGTCGCCCATATAGCCACGACGGTCCCGCCCTCCACGACTGCCCCGCCGGTGCCCACGGCTCCGGCCCGTTCGAGCTCCTCGTCTACGAGCCCCGGGCCCTCCCGGTCGGCTGGCCCGGGGCCCGGCGACGTCACGACGCAACTTTTGGAGTTCGCGCAATGCATGCGTTCCAACGGGGTCCCCGACTTCCCGGACCCGAGCGGGGGGGGATTCGAACTGCCCGTTGGGATCGCCCCAACGTCCCCCGCGTTTGAGGCTGCACGTACGAAGTGCGAGAAGTACCTACCCCCCGGCCCCGGTTCCGGCCCGCCCCCCTCCGCCCAGGCGCTGGCGCGGATGCTCAAGATCGCGCAGTGCATGCGCCGTCAAGGCATTTCCGACTTCCCCGACCCGCAGACCTCTGTGCCGCCGCACGCCATCGGTGGCCCCGCCGGAGGCGTGATAAGCGATATCGACGGTGTGATCCTGGTCTTCCCGAGCGCGATCGACATGCAGTCGCCGGCGTTCTCGCAGGCTGCGGCCACCTGCGGGTTCCCGCTGCACAACCACTGAGGCGACTGGGGTCGCTCGCTGAGCTGACCCGACCGGCGTTGGCTCAGCCCTCTCCCGGCGGTGCCCACCACCCTCGCTCGGCGGCGTACTGGCTAAAAGTCTCGATGTCGTAAGCGCTGACTTCCTGCTCGAAGCGCATCCCCGCCTTTTCAGCCACGCGGCATGACGCAACGTTCTCGGGCATGACGAGCGCAACCACACGCTCGAGGCCGATCGTGCCAAACGCATAGCTAAGGACGGCACGAGCCGCCTCGGTCGCAAATCCCTTGCCCCATGCCTCGGTCGCGAAGTGGTAGACGAGCTCGACACCCGGGCCGGTGCCCTCGACGGGAGCTAAGCCGCACTGGCCGACTAAGTGGTCGCTCGCCACTACCGCCCAAACGCCGTACCCCCGCTCGGCTTCCAACTCCGGCAGGTGGCCCACCATTCGAGCGAAGGCCTCGATCGTCTGGTGCGGGAAGGGTGGGAGGAACCGGCGGAACTCCCGCTGGTTGACCATGGCAAGCCAAAGTTCCCCATCGCTCGGTTCGTAGGTCCGGATGACCAGGCGCTTTGTCTCGAGCTTCAGAGCGGTTGCCCCCTCACGCACCTTCCCCACCACTTTGGCAGCTCCGGCCCCGGGGGTGTGGCCTACCTTGGAGGGGCCCGGAACTTCACTGCCTCTGGAGGCGTTACCCGCACATGTCGCGTTGTTCGAACCTCGTAGCGGCGGTTTTGGCGGTCGCCGGCTCGTTGTCTGCCGGGCCCCTATCTGCCGGCCCCCTGTCCGCCCATACCGGGGCGGCCAGGCCAATCGTGCCGCAAGACCGGCCCTGGGCGCTGGCGCACGTTACCACCGTGCAGTCGTCGCTCGAAGCCCCGGTCGGGCTCTCAGGCGCTCCCTATGCCTACAGCCTCGAAGTCGCCTCGGTGAACCCCATCCCTCCCGAGGCCCGGCTCGTGCGCATCGACCTTTCCACAGGCCAGGTCGACCACGGCCCAGGGATCCCGTCTACTTCGGGGTTGGTCGTGGTGGGAAAGAAGGTCGCGGCGATCACGCCTGGAGGGTACCTCCGCTTCGTCGACGGCCTCGAGCTGGGAGCCGCCATTAAGTTGGATTGGAGGCCGTGGATCCTCCAACAGTTGGGCAGCCCGATGCCGCTCGTAGACGGGGCGATCTGGCTGCCCGAGCTCCACAGCGCGGTGCTCGTGAGCGTGACAACGGGCAAGGTCTTGAAGGTCGTGGGCTTTCGTGCCATGGTTTCGGACCTGGCTGAGAGCCCCGATGGAGAGCGGTTGTACGTCGCGCTCGACGAGGTGTCCGTAGACGTAGACGCGAGGGTCTCGACTGTTATCGACGAGTTCGACGCCAGCACTGCTCGGTTGCTTGGGCATCACGACATCGAGTCGGGGGTTGGCCCCGCTCAGCTCACGCCTGTCGAGGGAGGGGTGTGGGCCGCTTACCGCACGGGTATGGCCGGGACCATCGTGTTGCTGTCATCGAAAGGCCTTACCCAGCTGCCCTTTCCCCGCCCCGTCAAAGAGTTCTCAACGCTCCCGCAATACGGGAGCGGGCAGATCATGGGCTACTGGGCTAGCTATCTCGGCGGTGACCTGTGGCTCCAGTCTTATCGCGGCGCGAGCTGCGTCGCCCCGCGCACCGGCCGTCTCCTCGAAGGGACTACCAAGCTGCACGGGACCGCGATCTTCGCCGTTTGGAAAGGCCTCGTCTACACGAGCGGTTTCCCGTATTCAGGAAGTGGCTCCGGTCAAATAATGGCCTTAAGACCGCCTGCTGGGTGCCACATACGCTCGTAACGACGATGCGCACCGGGCCGTCGGAGGTCGCTCCAGCTGAGTCAAGACCGTTGCAGACGCTCGAAGATGTAGATGAGCCTCGCCGGGCTATCGTCTCTCGCTTCGGCACATCATCGGCCCCCCAGCCGGACCGTGCCGTCCAGCAGTTCCCTCGCAAGGTCCAGGTGCCCGGCATGTCGCGCCGTCTCCTCGATCATGTGCAGCACAACCCAGCGGACATCTGGCGGCTCGTAGCGCCCGTGAGCACCGCGTGGCCGCGACGAGAGAGGAGTTGCGGCGAGCACCGCCTCTGAGCGCTCGCACTGGTCGCGGTAAAACGTCAGCACCTCTGTTGAGGACGCATCGGTCGCGAAGACAGCCGAGGCGGGGTCGTAGGGCGGCCGGTCGTCATCCAGGTCGCGGGCCGGCTCAGGCTGCTTCCCGGCCACGACGCCCTCAAACCAGTGCCATTCCGCGCCGCCCAAGTGCTCGACCATCCCGGCCGGCGTCCAGCCCGTCGGGAAGACGGAGCGGTGCCACGCTTCTTCGCTGAGGCCTTCGACGATGGACAAGATCACCTCACGCTGGGCCCGCAGGAAGGTCCGCAGCATTTCGTCGCCGGCTTCGGTTGCCCGCTCTTGCTCAGTCACCTGGGTACTCCCTCCGCGCCCAAATAGCGAGCCGGTCTCGCTGTAGGTATGACTGAGCGTCGCGCCGCTGATCATCGGTCCCCGTTCGTGCGGCGAAAGGTTTGGCGCGCTTCGCCTGCCTCCCCCGCACAGCCTCTCGGGTCAGCTACCGGCGGGATCCTGACGACGCCATAGGCGATCGTCGCTCATATCTGGTGCGGGAGTGGCGGTTGACTGCTTGGGCCTTTGGTGACGCTTACGAGCAGACGCAAGCCGGAGGCGGGCCCCCAGGCTCATGACCAGCAGCATGGGCGCTCCGATGAGCACGACCCAAGACGGTACGCGGATGCCGTTCGCGCCACCAATCTGTACGGACTGGGTGGAGTTGTCCAGTGCCGTCCAGAAGGCAAGGACGCAGCACGAGCCAAGGAGGACGACCACCCAAGAGAGCGCACGCAGCATTGGCGGGGATGGTAGCACCGAGCAGGCGCCGGGCCGGTTGCCTTTTGCCCAAGCGTGGAGGTGTTATGCGATGACCGATGCTCCATTTGAGCCCCAATGCCAGCTGTGTTCGACCACGGACGCCGCCGCGCTGTCCTGGCCGGCGGTCGAGGCGGTAAACGTCGTAATGTACGCATTGGTGCCGTGCAAAACGTAGTACTGCAAACCGTGGACGGTAAGCCCGCCGAACGCAGTCTTTAGAGGCATCTGGTAGGTGGCCCGGAGCGCTTGTCCAAAGGGCACTTTTACCGACGAGACGGTTATGTCCTTCGCTCCCACAGACTTGAGGACGATCTTCAGCCCAGCGGGCATGAGGCTCATAAAGTATTGGCCCATCCCGGCCGGGACCGGCTCGAGCGAGACGTTGAGGTTTGGGATGAAGGACTGCGAGATGGGGCCCATCGCAAAGACCTTCACTCCCTTTTCGATGGCACTGTTCACCTGCTGGTTCATGATGTTTTTGAGGCTCGGGTCGTTTTTGGCGGCTGCGTCCAACATCGCACCGACCGCCTTTGAGTTGAGCGGGACCCTCATCCAGCCCGCAGGGAGGGCGAAGGAAAAACCGTACTGAGCGTCGGTCACGGTTGCCGCTCCCGCAGGCAACGCGGATGAAAACGATGCACCGCTGACCAGCGCCGCGGCGAGGAATACCGACGCTAAGTGCCTTTTCCAGCAACGAGAACCTGTACGCATGTCTTCCCCTCCAATTGACGCTGGCCGCCTGTGCTGACGTCATGATGACATGCCTGTGCGGCCCGGTAACGGGCTCCGCCACCCGGCACCTAAGGCGTTCGGGAATTTCTCCCGAGACTTTGCCTATTGTCGGCCGGAGCGCACTGAGAGTGTTCGCCTCTGCAGTAAATGCGTCAACGTGGCTGCGCCGCCGGCAACTCCGAGCGTCCCCCGCTCCGCTCGGCTCAACGCCTCCTGGCCGGCGAGAGGCTTAGGTCCGGGGCCGGGCCTGTGTCCCGGCCCCTCGAGCTGAAGGCGCTGCCGTTTGGCGAGGGGCCCTTCGCGTAGCTAGGTGGCGGCTGCACCCGCTTTTGCCGTATAGGTACCTGACGCCACGAAGGTCTTGCAGTCGAAGTTCTTTTTCAGGTTCGCAGCTTGAGCCTTGGTAAACCGGTAGGTAAACGTCACCGTCCCGCTTTCGGCCCCGTGCGTCCCGAAATGACCGGTCACGACGATGCTGATCGGAGCACTTCCGGTAGGAAGGCCCGAGTAGTGAGCGTGGACCGTGAAACTTTCCTTCGAGATGGTCGCAGGCGATGAGATCGCCGTCATGTTCGGGCCTGCTTTGCCCTGCAGGCATCTAAGTTGCAGGGGTTGGGGCACCTGGGTGTCGGTGACTTCCTTTGCGTTGCTCGATACCTCGAAGGTAATGGCCAAGCCCGAGAAATGGTCGATATCCCCTATGTAAGTCGCCCCCGGGACAGCCCCGCGCAGGGTGTGCACTGCGGTCGCACCAGCGCTCGCGGTCGCGAGACCGCTAAACGCTCCTACCGCCGCAAGCAACCCGCTGATACCCCTGGCTCCGCAACGCCGGGCCTTGACATGTACCACTTTGTCCTCCCCTCGTCGGATTTGCCTGTGGCCGCTTGGACTGAGCTGCCCCAGCCACTCGCCTCAGCTCAGCCAGTCGCAATGGCCATCAAGAACTTTACTGCGTCCCGCGAATAATGTCTTCGTGTGGCAATGCGGCCCGCGACGAGGAAAGTCAGGGTAGGCGCAAAAGAGTTCACAGTCCGGGGCGGCGCGACAGGGCCCCTCGTACCGCCCCGCTCGGTTTGGTCCGAGTTCTGGGAGAGATTTGACCAGGGGTTGTGGGAGCCGCGGACGCTACAGAAGCTGAGCGCCCTTCGAGATGGCGACCTGTTCGTGGATATCGGTGCTTGGATCGGGCCGACAACCCTTGCGGCCGCCGTCAACGGTGCCAGGGTGCTGGCATTCGAACCTGACCCGGTGGCCCGAGACCGGTCCTGCGAGGTCGCAACGGCTGGCGATTGGGCCCCGGTGACCGCCTCCGGGTTCCGGCGCGAATTGTTGTCGCGCCGCCAGGTCGAGTTTTACTTCCGCGCCTAGGACCTCCCGGCGTCGGGCCCGCGCCGTCGGCATCGCGCCCTTGGAAAAAATCGGGCACGATGTCACCCGCGGAGCCCACCGGCGGCATCTTAGAGGGCAGTGGACGAGCCGGACGCCGAGTTGTTGGAGAAGCACGCCGACGAGCTGACCCGCTTCGCCACGGGGATCGTCGGCCCGAGCGAGGCGCCCGACGTCGTGTCCGGGGCTTTTCTACGCTGCATGGTCTCCAGGCGCTGGGCGACGGTTTCCGACCGGCGGGCGTACCTGTACCGGGCCGTGCTCAACGAGGCGCTCGCCACCCGCCGGTCCCTTACCCGGCGCCGGCAGAGAGAAAGGTCCGCTGCCCGCTCCCCGCTGTTCACCCAGGACGCGCCGAGCCCCGAGGTGCTCGAGGCGGTCCGCCGGCTCAGCGTCCGCCAACGCGCCGTCATCGTCCTCACCTATTGGAAGGACATGGAACCGGCGTCGGTCGCCCGCCTGTTGGGGATCAGTGACGGGGCGGTCCGTCGTCATCTAGCCCGTGCCCGGGCGCACCTGAGGGAGTACCTCGATGACCAAATCTGACATCCTCGACGAGAGGATCCGCTTACTGGTTGGCGAACTGGTCGGCTCGGCGCCGATGCCGCCCCCCTTGCCCGACCCCGGTGCCCAGAGGAGGTGGCGCCAACGGCGGCACAGGAGGCTGGTGGCTCGCTCACTGGCCTCGGTGGTTGCCGCCGCGGCAATTGCCCTGGCAGCGCTACTGGCGCCAACCCTCGGCGTCACGTCTTCGCCGAGGTGGGCCTTGGCAGGTGCGATCAGCCCCTCGTGGTCACAAGTCGCTGGCCCGAGCCCTACGTTTGCCTTCTCCCTAACCTGCCCGGGGGCCACCACCTGTTATGCCGAAAGCCCGGCATCGGTTGAGGTCACCCGCGACGGCGGGAAGGCTTGGCAAAGCGCACCGACCCAGGGTGCCAGCCCGCTCAGCAACGTGGCTTGCTCGGCTACCATGCAATGCGCCTTCCTGGAAGCCGGCTCAAACGGCAAACCCGTTTTCCTAACCACCGGCGACGCAGGCACGACATGGGTGACCCACGCTGGCCCGGCAGGGCTGTCCCGTTACTACTCGGTGCACGTGGTCCCAGTGCCTGCTGGCGTCTCAACTGGCCCGGCCGTTGCGGGGGCGGTACGGATCCTCGGCCCGATCGACCTGTCTTGCCCGAGAGCCTCGGTTTGCACCGTCGTCGTGCCCAACGGGGCCTTCGTGACGGTGGACGGCGGCCGCAAATGGTCGGCTGCCGCGCCGCCTTGGCCGCCCTCCTTGGTGCAGTGCTTCCCCGACGCCCGGTGCGTAACCGTAGGGCCTTCGGGAGCCAGCTACAGCACCGACAACGGGCTTCGGTGGTCGCCTGCCGACGACCCTGCGTTTTTCCTCGGCCCGTTTGGCCCACCCGGCGGGCTCTCCTGCAGCAGCCCGGAGACCTGTCTGGCGGTTTTGTCCCCGGCCGGGGAGCCAGGGGCGACCCTCCTCGTGTCGAGCGACGGCGGGGAGTCCTGGTCTCCGCTCAAGGTCCGGGGGTTGGCGGCCGGAAGGGATTACACGAGCTTGTCCTGTCCGGCAGCCTCGCAGTGCTGGATGTCGGGCAATGCTCCCGTCAGCTTCGGCGGTCGCACGGTCTACCCGGGGGCCCGAGGAGTAGTGCTCTCGACAAGCAACGGGGGTCGTAACTGGCAGAGCATGGTGCTCCCGGGCGGTATCAGCAGCATCGACGCCATTTACTGCCCCAGCACCCGTACTTGCTATGCGCTGGCTTCGAGAGGACCAGTGCTGCCGTCGGCCGGGCGAGGGGCGGCACGGCCGTCATTTGTGCTGCTGGCCTATGCGGCGCCCGGTCATTAGTGCCACGGCACGCACGTTCTCTCGCTTTTTATGCAACCCACGAAAGGAAAATGATGAGCGACAACCACACACGCTCTCTCGCAATGGTGCCAGGGGGAGCGGCGCCGAGGCGGCCAGCGGGCCGTGAGCCCGTGACCAAACGGCGCGGGGCGATGAAAAAGCGGGTCTCTGGCATATTGGCGGCCCTCGCGACGGCGGCCGCAGCTTCGGCGGGAGCTGTTGCATCTGCGGCGCCCGCCCACAATGCAAAGCTCCTCACGGCCGAGGAGGCTTCCAAGTCACCAGGTCCGCCTGAGACGGCGGCAGGGACCTTCACGATCCCCTCCGCCCTTGCCCGACGAGTCGAGGATGTCCCGCTGGACGACCTGGTAACGCAAGCGATGGCCGCCCACAAAGCTGGCGGCGCGGGGTTAAATGTGCGCTTGGCGGAAAAGCTGCCGGCAAGCAACCCGTTGCTCCTCGGTAAAGGCAAACCCGAGATCGTCTTCCTCGGTGCGGAGTATTGCCCGTACTGCGCGACCGAGCGCTGGTCGCTGGTGATGGCGTTGTCAAAGTTCGGCAACTTCAGCCATTTGGCGGGGACCACGTCTTCTTCCACCGACGTGAGCCCGAGCACCCCGTCGTTCTCGTTTTACGGGGCCTCGTACTCGAGCGCCCGGCTCGTGTTCCTTGGTGACGAGATGTTCAACAACCACGGTCCAAGTGCCGCGGGGTACCCGGCTCTGCAGGCACCGGACGCGCTCGAGACAATGCTCTTGAGCAAGTACGACACTCCCCCTTACGTCCCGGCGGGCGACTCGGGCGGCATCCCCTTCATCTACCTGGCGGGCCGCTTCGTACTGATCGGGCCGCAATGGTTGACCTCGCAGCTATCCCGGGTCTCGTGGGCGGAGGCCGCGAGCACGCTGACCTCGGGCACGAGCGCCTTGTCGAAACAGGCCGAAGCGGCAGCGGGGTTCCTCGTAGGGGACATATGCGCCATCACCCGCGCCGAGCCGGCTTCGGTCTGCACGCATGTACCGTCGGCACTCCTTGGCACCTCGACGTCAGTTACAGGGTAGTGAGGTGCACTTCACGCGGGCACGCGTTCGAGCGGCATCGTGCACCACACGGTCTTCGAATGCTCGCCCGAAGTCACGCCCCAATCGTGCGCAAGCGCCGAGACGATGAGCAAACCTCGTCCCCCGACGGCGTCCAAGCCAGGGTGGCGCACGCCAGGTGCACCGGAGCCCGTATCCGTCACTTCGATGCGGACGGCCTCGTCGCTCAGGCGGACAGCGAGCTTGAAGCCGCTGTGGGCGTGGGACACCGCGTTGGTAGCTAGCTCGGAGGCGCACAACTCCGACCGCTCCACGATCTCGCCGCCGATCCCGTAGCGTTCGAGGAGGTCCCGGACAAAGTAGCGAGCTGCCGGGACGGAGGCGGCTGTCCCTGGGAAATCTGCTTCCCCCGACGGCTCTCCCGCGGTCGGCGACCCGATAAAACGAAGAACGAGGACCGCAATATCGTCCTCGTGGTCGGCATCAACGAGGGCCACCAGGACTCGCTCGACGAGGTCCGCCGCTGAGGCAGAGGGCGGCGAGGCAGCGTTCGCCAGGCGCTCCAGGCCTGCAGCGAGGTCTTCGCCCCGGTGTTCGACGAGGCCGTCGGTGAAGGCAACAAGAGCCGCCCCTGTTGGGAAATCCATTGCCGTTACTTGGGGAGGTCCTCCCGGGACCCCGAGAGGGCTGCAGGGGACAATGTCGACGAAGCGGGCACTTTCCCGAGTGACTAATAGCGGCGCCGGGTGCCCTGCCGAGGCGAGAGCCAGCTTTCCCCTCACGACGTCGAGCTTGCCGACCAGGACCGTTGCGAAGTGCTCCTCGCCCATTTGGTCCAACTCGGCCGAAGCTCGCTCGAGGATTTCCGCCGGGCCCATGCCAAGGCGCGCCAGGGTTATTGTCGTGTAGCGCAAAGATGCCATGACAGCTGCCGCCGCGGTGTCGTGGCCCGAAACGTCACCGACGATAAAGACAAAGCTCTCTTCGTCCACCGGTACGACGCTGTACCAGTCGCCGCCGATCTCGATGCCGCGAGTGCCCGGTATGTACCGGGCAGCCACGTCTGTACCGGGTATCGAAGGGAGCGTCTTCGGCAAGATGGCGTGCTGAAGGTCCTCGGAAACTCTCCGCTGCGCCAAATAAGATTCGCGGTTTAGCTCAGCGGCGAACTCGGCGAGCGCACGGCGACGCGCGAAGCGTCCCGTGAGGAGCGCAGCGCCGATCGAGATGAGCAGGCCTGCCCCGATCAGGACTATTGGGGTGTACCTTGGCCAAGCCCCTGTGAGCGGGCCCTTGGACGAGGCGACCAGCGTCAAGGAGTTATCCCCAAACGCAACGGCTGCCGTGGCGAGGTTGCCGCGCAAGGGGAGCTGGCGCGAGTTGGTGAAGACAAGGTCCGCAGGGATAACCCCTTTGCCGAAATAGAGGGCAACGTTGAGGTCCGAGTCGGGAGACGAGCGCGGTACCTTTACGACGTCGTTCACCGGGAACTCCTGGCTTGCTGCAACGACGAACACCACCCCGGCCGGGCCAGATGCCGATACGAAGTAGGCGACCTTTTGCACGTCCCCCTTGACCGCACGTGTGGTGACCAAAGACGAGGTGTGTGCCGACTCTCGTGTCAAGTCCGTGGTTTGATCAGATTTGAGCCCCCTGAGCGAGGCCGCACCAAGGTGGACCAGGAAAGTCGGTTGATCATTTTTAACCGACGCCAGCGCCGACGAAGCGTACGGGCCCTGGGGGGCCATGGACGAGGCGATCGACTGCCTGAAAACAGCTGCAGGGTCGGGCGCCTCGGCGCTCAGGCCGACCACTCGCTCGAGGTTTGCCTCTACTTGCCCGACCGCAACCGTCAGTACTGAAGCGGTAAGGCTTGTTTGCAGCTGGAGGAGCCTCTGCTCGTTGTGGTCATAGCTGAGCCGGGACGACGTCGCCAGGCCGAGGGTGAGGACAAGTCCCGCGACAAGGACGAAAAGAGCCAGGGTGCGAGGCCGGCGGAACGCGCCAACCTGCGACAGGGCCACCTGGGACCGCTGCGGGGCACCGGTCCGAGGAAGGCCTTGGCGCTCAGTCTGCTCGGTGGCGCTGGTCAACTGCCGCAATCCCGGCTAATAGGTACCCAGGGTAGAACTGATCTGCCAGGTTGTCCAGGGCCGTCCCGGTGCCGCGACTTTGCTCGCGCCGGCCAATTGCGCCTGAGCCTGTCGTCCGCGAACCAATAGGCTCGGTTGCGTGTGCGGCCGGACTACCTCCCCGCTCTCGCGCGAGAGCCTGGCCCGGTTGCTCGACGTAGACGAAGTCGTAGCGCCAGAGCTCCCACCCCGCTGGAACGTCGCGCCTACGCAACCTGTCTACGCGCTAATGCGCGCCAACGGGCTTCGTACGCTCACGTCGCTGCGGTGGGGCCTGGTCCCAAACTGGGCCAAAGACCCGAGGATCGGGTCGAAGTTGATAAATGCCCGTGCCGAGGCGATTTCGCAAAGGCCGGCCTATCGTTCGCTTCTCGAGAGCCGGCGGGTGCTCCTGCCCTTCTCGGGCTTCTACGAGTGGCAAAGCTCTGACCCGAGCAAATCGGTCCGGCGACAACCGTTCTACTTCACTCGGTGCGACGGAGCGCCCCTGGTGTTTGCCGGGCTGTGGGACGAATGGGCAGACGCGGAGGGAAAGCCGATCGCGAGTTGCACGATCATCACGACAAGGGCCAACGAGATGATGGCGGCGTTCCATCACCGGATGCCCGTGATCCTGGCGGAGACCTCTTGGGAGGAGTGGCTCGGGCCTCGGCCCCTGGCCGGCGAGCGGCTCGAGCAACTCCTGGCACCAGCTGCAGAAGATGTGCTCTCCGGGTACCCCGTAAGCCCAGCTGTCAACGACGTCCGTAACGACAGGCCTGAGCTGATCGAGCCGGTGATGCCTCAGCGCCCCCTCCAGGCATCTCTGTGGGCCTGAGGCCGTTCCGGGGCCGCCCGCCCATTCGAGCCGCACGTCCTGAGTGCTACTAGTTGGCAGTAAAAGTCCCGCCCGCCAAAACCGGTGCATAATCGTCGCGGTCGAGCTCGCTCGCGATATCGACGTCGGCACCAAAGCCCATGGCGTACAGTTCAAATCCCGTCCCACACGTCGCCAATGCCCCTGCTATGTCATTGGTGTTCCGGTACATCTCTGCCGTAAGGGCGGCTTCGGTCGAAAGCCGGCACCCTGCCTCTTGGAGCCGCAACAGCACTGCTCCTGCTCCGAGGGCATCCTCAACCGCGGGTCTGAGCGTGCCATCAGGCCAGCGTTCTCCCGCAGCAACCACACTGACCGGCTTATCGGGGAGCCCGTAACCCGAGGCCAGAGCCCAGCGCGCGCATGCTGCCGCGTTACGGAGACAAGCGGCGACTACGACGCCTTGCGCAGCAGCGGCGACCGCTGAGCCATTTGGTGAGGGGAGCAGTAGCCGCGCAGTGAAAGGGGCTGTCCTCAACGACGACGGCGAGAGCGACCAGGGCTGGTCGGCGCTGATATCGCGTCTTCGCACGGCAAGCTCGGCCCCCTGCTCCAACGCGTACTGCTCGGCTCCGGGACGGCCCAGGTCGTAGGGCAGCACGGCCATCCCGCGGCCGACGGCCACGCTTACGGCTGTAGTGAAGCTGAGCACGTCGACGACGACAAGGCAGCCCTGTCCCTCGTGGAGGGCGGCAGCGCCGGCTGGTCCCCAGTCAAAGCGCACTCCGGCGCCTCGTTGGCCCAGGTGTTCGTAAAGGGCTTCTTCGACCATGCCAATAGCTTGCCTCCTGTTGGGGCAGTGCCTGGAGCGCCTCGCGCCGGTCCAGCGCCGATCTCAATCACCCGAGCCGGTGTCAATCACGGGCGAGGTCGAGGCTGAAGGCTCGTGCCTCGGGGTAGTGGCCGTAAAACCCTATCCGGTCGTAACCGCGTGCCACGTAAAGGGCCTCGGCCTCTGGTTGGCGTGGGCCGGTTTCCAGCACCAAGCGGCTGTAGCCGGATTCCCGGGCAGCATCCTCGAGGGCGGTCAGGACTCTGGCTGCAAGACCTCTTCTGCGGTAGCCGGGGTGCGTCCACATCCGCTTTACTTCGCATGTCGTGCTGTCGTGGCGACGGAAACCCCCACCCGCTGCCGTAACCGGGCCGTCCATCACGACGATGAACAGCCCGGAGGGAGGGTCGAACTCGTCTTCCCTGGCCCTCGTCATTTCCACGTTTTCGCCGTAACGTGCGTCGTACTCCTTCGTCAGGCCGGCCAGCAACTGCCCGACTTCCGCATCGCTCAACCGGGCCCGCCTCATTTCCATAACCAAATACTTGCTCGCGCGACCCTGTTGGCGCACTCGAAATGCTCCGGCCAAGCTCGCAGGTCCTAGGTCCGACATACAGTTTTCGCTGGAACTCCTGAGCGGCAGCCTACATGGGGCCCCTCGTTGCGTACCTGAATAGAGGACAGCGGCCGCTCAGGCGGACCGTAGCCTGAAGAAGAGGAAGCGGGGTTTGACCCGGATCTCTTGAGAAAACAACCGCGCCTTCAGGGGTCAGTACCCTCCGCAGCTCGCGCAACGCCCCGGCCCAACGCGATCGTCGCAGGGCGCTCGTAAAGGGCGTTGTAGGCGCCCGTGGCGTTTTCAGCTGCGTACTCTGCGGCCATGGCGTCGTACTGGGAAGCGCTGCGTTCGCCGTCGTCCACTCCGGCTCGGCTCCTTTCGCCTCAGCAAAGGGCGCGGTAACTGTCCGGTAGGCGTGTGAAGCCGGCTCTTCGCACCCAGCCTTCGCGCTCGAAGATCGGGAACATCATCAGCTCCTTGCAACCCCCGCCGGTACGGTGAAGCCGGCGTCGGAACTCGACGAGCAACCCTGTCCCGACACCCAGCCCCTGCCGCTCGGGCAGCACCGCGACCTCCTCGACGTACACGAGCTCGGTTTGGAGCACCTGGGCCCATAGGTAGCCGATCGGCCTCTTGTCGCTCGTCGCCACCAACAGCCAGGAACCCGGCCAGACCGGTGGCGGGTCAAGAAGGTGCGCGGGGAGCGCTTGCCTCACCCTGTCGAGCTCGTGAGGCCAACGGCGTTTGCGCCCGTTTGCGCGCGGCACTTGGCGCTCCTGGTACTGCACCCCGAGGTTGGTTGCCGCCTTCGTGACGATGACCATAGCGGCACCCTGTGACCGAAACTCGGCCGGTGCAATCGGACGCGCAGTCTGTGCGTCTTCAAGTGGTGGACCGTCCGCCGCACCGCAGAACCGGGCCCGGCTCGTAAATGCCCGTAAGGACAACGAAAGGATCTACCCCGATGAAATATCTCATACGTACTGGCTTCGCCGCGGCCATCGCCACGTCTGCCGCCGTCGTCCTCACAGGGGCAGCCGGCGCAGCCACTGCTCCACAGGATTTTGGTTTCGGCGGCCCCGGCCACGTCGTTTTTGTCCAGACCGACAATACGAGCGGCAACCAGGTGATCGCCTATGACCGCGCCCCCGACGGCGTGCTCAGCCTCGCCGGCAGTTACCCGACTGGCGGCCTCGGCGGCGCGCTCGGCGGCTCGGTCGTGGACCATTTGGCTTCGCAGGGTTCGCTCGCCTACGACCAGGCCGGCAACCTGCTGCTCGCTGTCAACGCCGGCAGCAACACCGTGTCGGCCTTTTCTGTCCAGGGCGACCGCTTGGCGTTGCACCAGGTCGTGGGCTCGGGTGGGACCTTCCCCGTGAGCGTGGCCACCTGGGGCAACCTCGTCTACGTCCTCAATGCGGAGGGTGCCGGTTCGGTCCAGGGCTATTTCGTCGTAGCGGGCTTCCTCTTGCCCATCCCGGGCTCGAACCGGTCGCTCAACCTCACCCCGGTGACGGGCTCGAACCAGTTCACCAACACGCCGGGGCAAGTCGCGTTCTCGCCGGACGGCCGCGAGCTGATCGTGACGACCAAAGCCAATGGCGACAACATCGACGTTTTCGGCGTGGGGCCCCTCGGGCTTCTTTCGTTCGCGCCGGTGCAGAACACCGAAGCCGGTACGGTCCCCTTCGCCATGACCTTCGACCAGGCAGGGCAACTGGTCGTCGCGGACGCGGGGACCAACGCGCTCTCCACTTTCAACCTCGAGCCCGGCGGGACGGTGGCCCTTGCCAGCTCGGTCGGCAGCGGCCAGGGGGCGACATGCTGGGTAGCGCCGGCAGGAGGGTACTTCTATGCCTCCAACGCCATGAGCGGCTCGGTGAGCGGCTACCAGATAGCTTTCAACGGCGCACTTTCCCTCCTCACCCCCCCGACCACAACCAACCCGGGGACCGTCGACGCCTCGGGATCGGCTGACGGTCGCTACCTCTACGTCCAGACGGGCGCCAACGGCATCGTCGACGAGTTCGCAGTCGGCGCCACCGGGTCGCTCACCGAGGTCGGTTTTGTAACGGTGCCGGGTGCCGCCGGTGGCGAGGGCATCGTCGCCTTCTAGGTGAGCCTACTTCTCAACGCCTAGCCGAACGTGCGGCGGCGCCGGTCAGCCTCCGGTGCCGCCGCATTGGCGCGCACCAGGGCACGAGGCCGAGGGGGCCCGGCACGCCGACCAAGACGGTTGAGGGGCTTTGCCCGTAATATCGTCCCACTTCCGTGTAGCTGTCGGTAAGCGACCAAAGGATGGATGAGGATGCCTAACCAGTTCGCCATAGATGTCGAGAAGCTGCGCACGCAAGCACGCGAGCACATGGAGCGCGGCGCCGTGACGCCGGCGTATGGGACCTCGGTCGACCAGGTTGTTTCGGTTCTCAACGACGTGGTGGCTACTGAGATCGTCTGCTGGGCCCGCTACCAGCAACACGCGATAGTGGCGGCAGGGATCGACCGTGCCCAGGTGGCCGACGAGTTCAAGGAGCACGCGGGCGAAGAGATGCAGCACGCCATGTGGGCGGCCGAGCGGATCAACCAACTTGGGGGGACGCCGGACTTCACGCCCAGCACCCTCGCCCAGAGGGCCCATACCGAGTACAAGGTCTTCCAGGAGACCGACCTCACGGGGATGCTCAAGGAAAACCTCGTTGCCGAGCGGATCGTGATCCAGAGCTATCAGGAGATAATCCGGTGGCTCGGTGACAGCGACCCGACTACCCGCCGCATCCTCGAGAGGATCCTCGAGCAGGAAGAAGAGCATGCCGACGACCTCAACACCCTTTTGAGCGCACGTTGACGCTCGGCGGTCCGCCCGTCGAGGACGCATCGGGGCACATCCTCCCCGACAACCTAAGGAACCGGTCGCGCGCCTGGAGTGTTATCACGGCATGAAATCCCTGACCAGAGCCTATTTTGCGGGAGCCGCAGCCATCGGCGTCGCGACCGCAGCGGCGGCTGCATGCCTGACGCCGCTCTTCGCACCCGCCGCTGCGGCCGGCGCAACCACGTTCAATCCCATGTCGGTCACCTTCGTCTCGCTCCGCACCGGCTGGGCCCTCGGCTCGTACCCCTGCAGCGGAGCAGGTTCGTGCCTCGAGCTTCTCGGCACGGCCAATTCGGGCGCGTCGTGGTCGGCCAAATCGTTGCCGTCCGGGCTGCTCGCAGACGCCGACCGCAAGGTTAACGGGAGGGCTTTGCTCCGCTATGCCTCCTCGCCAGCGCTCAACGTCAGGTTCGCGAACCTTCTCGACGGGTGGATTTACGGCAACTTGCCGGGTACGGGCGGCGTGCCCGAGGCGGTCCTTTGGTCGACCCACAACGGTGGTGCCAGCTGGAGCCAGCTTCACCCGTTCGCAGGTTCGACCGTGGGTTTCCCGCTATTCGACTTAGAGGCAATGGGGACCACCGTTTACATGATGGGGGTAGGGGCCAACTTGCGCGTAGTCGTCGAGAGCTCGCCTGTCGGGACCGACAGCTGGCACACCGACGCCACCCCACGGCTCTCGCTGCCGGCGGGCGGAGCCGAGCCTTCCGGGAGCTTTGTCTTCCAGGGAGGGCGAGGATGGTTGGTGGAGGGCAACGACCGTGGGGTGACGGGTAGCGCCATCCTGCAGGGCAACGGTCAATGGGTTGCATGGACGCCTCCGTGCATGAGCGTCGGGGACAGCTTTACAGTGCCGGCGGCGGCTAACGCCAGCGACTTGGTGGCGGTGTGCGTCATGGGCGGGTTCGCCTTCCCGTTGTCCAAGAGCGCTCCTCCAGGGGCAACGCTCGGCTCGACCTGGCTTTACCTCTCGTCCAACGGGGGCGGGAGCTTCCATGCCGGCCCTGAGCTGTCCAAAAGCTACAGCGGTGCTCAGTATGGCGGGGTCCTCGCGTCGCCCAGCCCCGGTGTTGTCATTGCAGGCCGTTCCGGGGCGGCTGCCGAGCTTGTCGCCAGTTTCGACAACGGGCACGACTGGGCGGACGTTGCCAATGGGCAGTTCTTCTACCTCGGGTTTACGAGCCCGGGCCAGGGCGTGGGTTTGGTCACCCCGTCCTACGCCGCCACGCGGACGTCGATGGTCATGACATTCGACGGCGGCCACCACTGGTCCACGGTCAGCTTCTAAACCCCGCCGCCCCCGTCTCCGCCCCGCCCCGCCTCGGGCCTCGCTAGGTCCCGGCCGGGCGCGTGCGCCCGCAATGGGCGCGGCGTCTTCGGGCTCCTGGCGGCGGCTGTAGCCGGGACAGCGGCGGCGCTCGTCGGGCTGCCGGTCCGATAGGGGCCCCTCCCCAACGAGGCCCCGCTGGTTTCAGGGTCGCGTAAGGCTCGCCAGCCATACTGGGACGAGTGCGCGCACAGGTTGCGGGGCCCGCGAGCGGCGTCGAGCTTGAAGATTTTGGCCCGGGCGGCCCCGGCGGCCGCTCGCGCCGCCCTTACAGCAGGACCAGGCAGCGCAAACGCAAGCGCGCGGGGGCCGTCCTCGGCCTCCTCGTCGTGGTGGGTGCTGCCGGCGCGATCGCGTCGCTTGCAGTAGCCCGTCATCCCCACTATGCGACCTTCCCGCTCGGCAAGGGCCGCACCGTCAAGGTCCCCCAGAGCCACCTGTCGCCTTTGCGTGCCAAGATCGTCGCCATTGCCGAGAGCCAGGTCGGCTACCAGACGGAGCCGCCCGACACCTATTGCAACAAGTTCAGCGCCTATTGGTCCTCGGGCTCGGCCACATGCGCCAACGGCGAGCTCTCGGAGGAATGGTGTGCCGACTTCGCAGCCTGGGTTTGGCAAAAAGCGGGCGTGCCCGTCACGTACCAGTACATCAATGGGGACCTCAACTCTTCGGCTGCAAGCTTTTACGAATGGGGTGTGAGGCTGCACACCTGGCACCCTCTCGGATCGGGCTATGTGCCTCAACCCGGCGATGTCGCGGTGTACGGCCTCGACGCCTCGCAGTTGATAGCGGCACATGTCGCCATCGTCATCGGCTACAAGCCGGGGGCCAAGGGGCCGATAGCCGTCAACGGCGACGGCGACCTCACGGCGTTCAGCATCGTCGAGGTGCGTAACGACGAGTACTACGCCGACACCCAGGCCGGTACGCAGGCCGGCACCGCGGCCGGCACGCAAGGCGGCCCGCAAACCGGCACGCAAACCGGCACGCAGGGCGGGAGAGGCGCTGCCCTCTCGGGCTACGTGTCGCCTGATTAGACCCGGCCGGCCTTCGGGCACCAGCTCCCGGCTTTGGCAGCGGCGGAAGCGGCGCAGTGGCTACACGCAAGCCAAACTTGTGCAATGAACGCCCTCGACGTCCTCAAGGTGCTGGCGGGAGCGGTGATAGTGCTGGCGATGACGGTCAACATCGTCCGGGCACTGGTGATCCCGCGCGCTCGCTGGACCTTCTTCTCCCAGGTCGTGGACGCATCCGTCGATGCCGTGTTCCGGGTGCTCGCCCATCGCTTTGCCTCTTACGAACGCAAGGACCAGGTGCTTGCGGCCCAAGCCCCGGCCGTCGTCCTCGTCCAATTGGCTACCTGGCTCCTCGGCTACGAGCTGGGCTACTCGCTCGCGCTCTGGCCCGAGGTGCACCATTTCCTTGCGGCGCTGCGGGAGACGGGTAGCTCCATGTTCACCCTCGGCATCGCTTACACCCCGGGCAACGGGTCGACCGCGATCGACATCCTCGCTGGTTGCACAGGGCTCGTAGTCGTCGCTTTGCAGATCGCTTACCTGCCGACGCTCTACGGCGCCTTCAACCGGCGCGAGACGGAGGTGACCCTTCTCAGCGCTCGTGCCGGGACTCCCTCCTGGGGCCCCGAACTGCTGCTCCGGACGAGGTACGGCGTGTCCGTGCTGACCGACGACCTGCCCGAGCTTTACAACCGCTGGGAACGCTGGGCGGCCGACGTGGCTGAAAGCCACTCCAATTACCCCGTGCTGGTGCGCTTCCGTTCGCCCCAGCCGCTCATGTCCTGGCTGATAGCGCTCTTGGCGATCATGGACTCGGCTGCCATGCTCCTGTCTGTCTCCCCGAGCCGGGAGCGGATAGAGCCACGCCGCGCCATCCGCATGGGCTTTACCGCCCTCCGCCAGATCGGTGAGGCGCTCGGGATAACGGTTGAGACTGACCCCGACCCGGACCGGCCGATCTCGCTCTCCTTCGCCGAGTTCGAAGCCGCCGTCGAGCAATTGAAATCTGTCGGTTTCCCGATGGACCGGGACGCCAACGAAGCCTGGCCCCACTTCCGGGGATGGCGGGTCAACTACGAGTCCCTTGCTTACGAGCTGGCTTCGCGCACCGACCAGGTGCCGGCACCATGGTCGGGGCCGAGGCGCTGGCCTGCCAAGATGATCCCCGTCCGCAGGCCGGCGACGAGGTACCCATCAAAAGCAGCCCTTTTGAAGCCCGTCGCCGAGCAGCCTGGCGTCCCGCCTTCGGCTACTTGAGATGGACGTTGAGGAAAAGCTGCTCGGCCCCGCCGTTGAACGCGTCGGGCGGCTCGCCCGCGTTGTACGGGTTGGCAGCGCTTGGGAAGCCAGTGAAACTTCTCGTCTGGTAGTCGAGGAAATTGGGCCTGCCCGTGAGAGCCACGACGGGGACGTTTGTCAAAATGTCCCTCTCTATTGTCGAAATGTCGGCGTGCTGGACGAGTGGGCTGGCGTGCGTCTCGAAAGAACTGAGCGCGCTCGAGTCCTTGGCGCTCTTGTAGCGCTCCCAGTCGGTGTTGGTCTTGCCGTCCAATAGGTAGTAGTACTCGTAAAACGGGTTGATGTTGTTACCGTTGCCCCAGCCGATCGCGAGGTTGTACGCGCCGCTCGAGATGTCTTTTTCGTAGCCGGCGTAAGGTTCTTGGTCGATAACGGTGTGGATCCCGAGTGCGGCCAGCTCCTGGCTGACTGTCTCGGCGATGGAGAAATAGTCCGCCCAGCCCGCCCCGATGAGGATCTTGAACACAGGGAGGGGCTGGCCCTGCTGGCCGAGCAGTGAACCGTCAGCCTCCAAATAACCTGCAGAGCCCAATGTGGCGGCAGCTTTGGCGGGGTCGTAGGACCACTCGAGCGATCTCAACGACGCGGGCACCCACTGAGACGCCTGCCCGTTTGTGACGCCCGTTTCGGTCGGGCCGGCTGCAGCAGGGACCGCGCCGTAGTACGCCCGCAGCGCAATGGCGCTGTTGTTGAGTGCCTCAGCGACTGCCCGGCGGAAGGCGGCATCGTTAAACGGGGCCTGGGTCGTGTTGAAGTACAAAAAGTTGAGGTTGGTCGTGGGCCACCATATGTGATTGTCCGCCGGGTCCTCGGCGAGGAACGTCGAACCGGGGTCGGCAAGAGGCTGGTAGGTGACCGCATAATCGCTGTTGAGGAAAAGGACGGTGTCGGGGATCTTCGACGCCGTCATGGTCACGCCGCTCAGGTAGGGCCGCCCGGCCATCCAGTAGTCAGGGTTCCTCGTGTAGCTGACTTCGGTCGGGCTGTAGGTCTTGAGCAGGAACGGCCCCGTGCCCACCGGTTTGTGGTTGGCGAACGTGACTGCAGTGGCGACCTTGGCCCAGATGTGCTCCGGGACTATCAACTGGCTGAGGACGAAGGGGAGAGCGATGACGTTGGGCCGGGAAAAGGTGAAAACGACGGTCGAGGGGCCGGTCGCGCGCACCGCCAACAAGCCGTCCTGCCATATGCCGCTGGCGTCCACGACGTTGTGGGCCTTGAGGTAATTGAAAGTAAATGCGACGTCGGAGGCCGAAAACGCCTTGCCGTCGCTCCAGTGCACCCCCGTCCGGGTCGTCAGTGTGAGGATCTTGTTGCCGTCCGACCAGGAGTACGCGGTACCGAGCATCGGGGTGTACCGGCCTGTGGCGGCATTCGCGTACATGAGGGGCTCGTAGAGCAGGCTGCCGGTGCCGCCGGCGGTGGAGCTCGTGCCACCGGGAAGGAGCGGGTTGAAGTTGTCGGGGATCTTGTCCCAGGGCATGATGACGCGGAGCACCCCGCCGTGCGGCACGGCCGTAGCGGTAGCGGCGGTGGCGGCAAGAGCACTTGCCCCGGGTACCGCGCCCAAGCCGGCGACAGCTGTAGCCCCGCTGGCGACAACAGCCAGAAGGCATCGCTTCCTCATCGTTGTGGCGTCTCCTCCCTGCTTGCTCGCCCGGCCCGGCCGCCCTGCTTGGCTGGGCAGCAACACCCTACCGCCCCACCCGTCCTGCCAGGCGCCGCAGGCTGCCGCCGGCCGCTGCGGGACACTGCCGCCTACGGGCCGTCTCCCACCGCAGCCGCCCAGCGGCGGGCGGTTCAGGGGCTCAACAGCCGGGTCACTCTCCGTCTCCCGATCGCGAGGCCCACAGCAGCCAGGGCCACAAGGTAGAGGGCATAGCCTGCCGCACTCGCCGACGGCTGCCCGAGCGAGAGCTGGCGGCAAATCGCCACCCCTGCGTAGAGGGGCAGCGCCTCGACGACGAGCTGGAGCCAGCGGGGCAGCTCGGAGAGGGGGTAGAACGTAGCGGAAAACAGGAAAAGGGGCATTATGACGAGCTGGATCTTGTCGAAGTCTGTCCAAGAGCGCATATAGCAAGTAACCGCGAATCCCAAGGCGGCAAATGTCGCCCCGATCAGGGTTGCGCAGGGGACTGTGAGCAGCGCCCACCACGACGACGTGTCCCCGAGGGCCGCCATCACGACGAGGAAGACCCCCCCGTACAGCAAGCAGCGCACAATGGCGAAGCCGATCTCGGCGATGGCGATGTCGTCGGGGGAGAGAGGCGTGGCGATGACCGCCTGGTAAAGCTTGGTCCAGTGCAATTTTGCGAAGATCCATGTGGTGCACTCGTAGACGGCCCCGTTCATGGCCGAAGTGGCGAGCAACCCCGGTGCGACGAACGCCGCGTAGCCGACGGGCCGCCCGTCCGGGCCCGGGACCTTCCCTATCAGGTGGCCTATCCCGACGCCGATCGACAACAGGTAGAAGAAGGGCTCGACGAGCCCGGTCGCCCAGACGTAAGGGACCGCCCTCACCTGGACGGACACATTGCGTTCGACCAGCGCGAAAGCTCGCCGGGTCATCTGGCCAGCCTCTTTTCGAAGGTGGCACGAGCGACGAGAGCGCCTGCCAAGGTGACGGCGACCAGGTAAAGGGCGTGGCCGAGGTCGGCAAGTACATCGACCCGTCCGTAGTAGAGGTCGCGCGACAGCGCCACCCCATGCCAAAGCGGGAGCGCGTAAGCGAGGTAGCGCAACGCCGCCGGGAGTTGCGAGAGCGGGAAGAAGGTGCCGGAGAAAAGGAAAAGCGGCATCATCACGAGACGGAAAATGATCGTGAACGGCTGGTCGTGACGGACCGTCACCGCGTAGGCCGCGATCGGCGCCCCGAAGGCCAGCCCCACGAGCGGCCCGACGACGAGGTCGGCGGCTGCCGCCGGTGAATGGACAGCGCCAAAAATGGCGCTCACGCATAGGTAAAGTGCCGACGCGAGGAGGACGCGCGCTGCGATCCAGGTCAGCTGGCCGGTTACTATCTGCCCGGTTGAGATCGGCGACGCCTGCATCGAGCGGTACGCCCCGGTCCAAAAATTGCAATAGCCGAACACTTCGTAGGTGGCGCGGGCGATCGCCACCTGCATCGCTGTGGTTGCCAGGAGGGCCGGGGCCACAAAGGACACGTAGTTTTCCCCTCCGAGGCTTGCGAGCGGCCGCCCGTGGCCCACGAGCGAGCCGAGGCCGGCACCGATCGAGGCCAAGAAGAGCAACGGCGTGAAAAACGTCGTGCTCACGTCGCCTTTCCACGTCCGTACGAACTGCACCCAGAAATAACAGAGCGGGCGGAGAGCTGGGGGGACTTGCATTACTTTCGCTCGGCGTTCAGTCTGTGAGGGCGCGCCCCGTCAATGTCAGGAAGACATCTTCCAGGCTTGCGCGCCGGACGAGGTGGCTCAGTGGGGAAAGCCCGCTCGATATCAGTGTTTCGGCGGCCTTGTCACCCTCATCCGTATAGAGCAGGAGCCGGTCGGCCACTCCCTCGGCTCGCGTTACCAGGCCGTTGGACAGCGGCAGTACGGTTTGCGTGCCGGGAGCTTCGCCCGGCCTGAAGCGGAACTCGAGGACCTCGCGGGTTACGTAACGTTCGACGAGTTCCCTCGGGGAGCCTTGCGCGATGATCGTGCCCTTGTCCATCACGACCAGCCGGTCGCAGAGTTGCTCGGCCTCCTCCATGTAGTGCGTGGTGAGCACGAGCGTCACGCCCTCGTGCTTCAGCGAATAGAGCCGGTCCCACAACAGGTGCCTCGCCTGCGGGTCGAGGCCGGTCGTCGGCTCGTCGAGCAGGATCAACTGAGGCTCGTTGACGAGGGCACGTGCGATCGTAAGGCGGCGTTTGAGGCCACCTGAAAGGTTGTCGACCCGGTCGCCCGCCCGCTCGGAGAGCCTGGCGAACTCGAGCAGGCCCTCTATGCGTTGCCTGAGCTCCTTGCGCCCGATGCCGAAGTAGCGCCCGTAGACAAACAGGTTGTCCGCGACCGAAAGCTCGAGGTCGAGGTTGTCCTCCTGCGGCACGACCCCGAGGCGCGCCCGGATTTCGGGCCCCCGGTCGGCTGGGTCCAGGCCGAGCACGGTGAGCTCCCCCGCCGACCTGCCCGATGTCGCCCCGACCATCCGCATAGTCGAGCTCTTCCCGGCCCCGTTCGGGCCGAGAAAACCGAATGCCTCCCCCCGGTAGACCTCGAAGTCCACGCCCGCAACAGCGGCAAAGTCGCCGAAGCGCTTTTCGAGCCCGCGGGCGCTGACCAGCGCGTCGCTCAAGCCTTGGAGCTTATTGCCGGCAACTGCCGGTCACGGCGGACGTGCCGGGTGGGCGTGCTTGCGGGCGTGCGGGCCGCGGTTAGCCGACGCGGGTTGCGAGTACGAAGTACGAGGTCAGCGGGGCGATCTGCACGTCCGCGCCCGTATACGGCGCTTGGACGATCTCGCCATTGCCGACGTATATGGCGACGTGCTGGCCAGGGTCAGCTGGGAAAACCAGGTCGCCGGGCTCGAGGTCCGACATCGGGATCTGGGTCGTTTCGGCGTACTGGGAGCCGCTGTAGTGCGGCAGGTACACACCCGCCTGGTCATAGGCCCACATGACGAGGCCGGAGCAGTCGAACTCGTCCGGGCCGGCGGCTCCCCAGACGTACGGGTCGCCCACCCTGCTTTCGGCCGCCGCCACCGCTATCGATGCGGCAGGTGACACCCCGGGGATCTGGTCCTGGGGGACGTACTCGGAGCTCTGCGAGCTCTCGGGCGGAGCCGTCGTGGTGGTCTCCGCCGCCGCGGCGGCCTTCGCTGCGGCTGCTGCCGCGGCGTTTTGCTGGGCGGCTTCGGCCTGCTGCTGGGCCTCGGCCTGCGCCTGGGCGGCCGCCTGCTCCTGCTCCTGCTCGCGCAGCGCCGCCTGCTCGGCTTGCTGCTCCTCGAGGAGCTTTTGTTGCTCGATCTGGGCCACGAGCACGGCGATCTTCCCCTTGACCTGCTGCTCGGTCGCCACGAGCTGGGCTTGAGCGGCCTCCACCTCCTGGCGGTCCTTCATGAGCCGGGTCAGCTGGCGGGCATCGGCGTTCCGGGCGGCTACCAGTTGCTGGTGGGCGATCAGCTCGTTGTCGGCGGCGAGGCGGTAATTGTCGAGGGCGTCGGATTGGTCGGCGGCAAAGGTTTGCGACATCGCCTGCTGGAGCAGCGACTCGTCCGGGTTGGTCGCGTCCCCTCCTCCACTGAGGGCGACTTGCGGGCCGCCACCCATATAGGCCTCAACAGCGTCCTGTTGCAGCAAAGAGACCGTCTTCGACTGGGAAGCCTTGGCAGCGAGGAGAGCCCGGGCCGCCGCCGCCACACGGGCGTTTGCCACGGCCAAGGCGGACACGCCGGCGTCGTACTGCTCGCCGAGCGCCGATTCGTGCTGGCCGAGCGCGGCGATCCTCGCCGCGAGGTAACTCGCCTCGGCTTGGTAATCGCCGAGCTGGTCCGCGCGCGCTTCAATAGGCGCAACGGTGCCGAAGAATGTCAGGACGATGGCTGTTGCCGCCGCAACTTTAAGCCTGCGACGGAAGAGCGATGTGAGCGATGTCACAACGCACGGAGACATTATTGGAACTGGGCTCCCAAGGTCAAGAACTGCCTGCTAAGTACGCCCAGACCAGGGCCTAATTTGAGAAAAGGGCTCGCCGGAGGACAGCTCGCGCACATCGGCGACAAATCGGGGTGCAACGTCAGCTTCTTTAGGCTGCGTGCGCTCAAGTTGTCTAAGGCAGACCTTAGCGTCACGATTTGCGCGCACAAACGACGTTGCGAGCGCAGATCAGGTGGCGTCGTTGTGGCCTGAGCGGCACGCGAGTGCAAAATGCCGGCCCAGTTTGCGGCGGGGTCACCTCGCGCCCCGAAGTCCCGTCGCCCCGGTCGTACCGGTGGGCGTTCGCGCCGCTCTCGGGCGGCGTGCGGTGGTAGCCGCCGGGGGGTTGCCCGCTACGCCAATCGTCCTCCATCGCTCACCACCCGTCCCGCACCGTCACGTCAGCTCCGACGGTCTGGCCTGCACCGATGTCTACTGTGACCGACCCGGTAGCCGTGCTCTCGCCTTCGCTGCTGACGCTCACCGTGTAGCGGCCTTCAGGGATCCCGGAGAAGTGATAGCTGCCGGCGCTGTCGGTGCGCGTGCCGGCGACAGTGAACCCGGCGCCGTCGTGCAGCTCGACCTTGACGTCGGGCACCCAGCCGCCCCCGGCAGAAAGGACTGCCCCGTAAAGGTTGCCGATACCCTGCAATGCGACATTTGCCACAAAAGTCCCACCTCGCGCCACATGGACGGCCACCTTCCGCAGCCCGTAGTCAGTCGCCCGAACGACCAGCTCGTAGTCGCCTTCGAGGATGTCGAGCAGCACGAAGTCGCCCCCTTGGCCGGTCCGAGCCACGATTACGGGTGAGCCCTGCCGGTTCAAAAGCTCGACTTCGGCACCGACCGGCGCATTGTCCTGCGCCCGCCTCACAACTCCTGCGATCGCGCCGAGCCCGAGGAGCGACACGTCCGCTCGGGCGTCGTCGTTTTGGACCGACACGATGGCCGCGGATGCCCTGTAAGAAGGCGCCACAGCGACCAGCGTGTAGGTCCCCTCTGGCACATCGGCCCAGTAGAACCAGCCGTCTTCGCCCGAGTACCCGTGAGCAGCCTCTTCGCCGCCGGGGCTCACCAGCGTTATCTCTGCCGCAGGCAGTGGTTCGCCGGTCGCCGCGGTGACCTGGCCGTAGAGGCGACGCCTCGTCCCGAGGTCGATCACCTGTTCGCTCGTTGTCGCACCCTCTTCTGCCGCAGCGCCGCCCGGCCCGGCAGCATCCCTGACAACGGCATCGTTCGCCGCCGCCGCCGGCAGGCGGGGTGCTGTCCCTGGTACCAGCCCGAGAAGTGCTGCAGGGCTCTCGGCAACCGCCTCGCTCACTTGTGGCTCCGGGGCCGGTGGCTCTCCGAGCACGATGGCGGGCACGCCGGCGGGCGGCGTGTCGACACCGGGCTCGAAGAGCCGGCCCATCGTCGCCTCGTAGTCGTCCTCTTCCCGGTTTGCCAGGTTGCCCCCGTTGCCCCAGTTGCCCTCGTTGCCCCCGTTGCCCCCGTTGCGCCCGTCGCCAGCGACGTCGGTGGCGGGCGGCGGCGCTGCCACGTTCACGCGCGGGGCCTCGTCGATCGTCATCTCAACTTCGCCTCCCGGGATTTCTGCCGGTTCGTTGCGGCCATTGCGTGATATGTCGCGAGAACGTACGACCAGTGCGCAGACGGCCGACCCGAGCGCGACAACGGCCGCGACGACAAGGATCTCACGCAAGGCATTGGAAAAGCTGTGGCGGAGGACCGCGGCCATGTTGCCGGGAGCCCCCGCCGATGCCAGCTTCGCCGCGTCGGTCAGCCGGTCCTGGAGGACCAGGTTGGCGATCTTGCTTGCCTCTCCACCCGCAGCGACCGGGCCCGGCGCACGAGGTGCGAGTGCCTTCCCGATGCTTCCCGTCAACCTGTTCGCGAACACGGCCCCGAACACCGAGACCCCGAGTGCCGTCCCGAGCTGGCGAAAGGTCGTGGTCGTCCTGGTGGCCATGGCGGCCATCTGCGATCTCACCGTGGCAGCTGCTGCCGAGGCCAGCCTTGGGTTTACCAGCTCGAGGCCAACACCGGCGACCACTAGCCCGGGCGCAAGATGTTGCCAGGTCAAGGCGGAAGCGGTCAGGCGGCTCATGAGCCAGAAGCCGGCCGCCACCAGGGTGAGCCCGCCCGAGATGAGCAGTTTCGCCGGGATGTATCGGTCTAGCAAGCCATTGAGGAGGAGGAAAGGCACTGTAACGCCCGTCAGGAGGAGGAGCCGGGTCCCGATGTCGAGCGGTGAGTGCCCAAGGACGTACGAGAGGTAGAGCACGAGGAACATCAATGGCCCATAGACAGCAAACGAGAGCCCGAACGCGGCGATCGAGCTGCCGGTGAAAGTCCGCCGGCGAAAGAGCGACAGGTCGAGCATCGGTGCGCGCCGGACCGCCTGGTCCACTACGAAAGCGGCAAACAGTACGAAAGCCGCTATCAAGTAGGGGATCGCACCGCTTTGGGTGAAGGTGCCCAAATGGGCGGCGGCGGTCGTCTGTACGAGGCCTACGACAAGGACTGCGATACCCGCAGACCAAAGGACGAGCCCGGTCCAATCTGCACGGTTACGTCCCGTGCCTTCGGGGGTGCCGCTCAGATGAGGCAGCGAGAGCGCCGGTTCTCGCACGAAGGCCAAGCCGAGGAGGAAAGCGACCAGCGCTACCAGGGCTTCCATGTCGAACAGCCATCGCCACCCGAGCTTGTCGGTGACAACGCCGCCAATGAGCGGGGAGGCGGCCACTGACAGGCCGGTGAAGGTCCACCACGTGGCCAAGGGGAGGTGGCTGCCGTTGACGGCGAAGATCTCGGTGAGCATGACGCTGCCGGTGGCAAGCAGCATGGAGATGCCAATGCCTTCGAGCACGCGGCCGCCGACCAGCACGTAGGGCTTCATTGCGAGGCTCGAGACGAGGGCGCCGCAGCCCGAAACTATAAGGCCCCAGAGAAAAGTGGGCCTCCGCCCTGCTGAGTCCGCGATGTAGCCGGCCATGAGCACCAGTGCGGCAACGGCGACCAAAGGCCCTTCGAGGGCCCACTGGAGCTGCTCGAAAGACGCACCCGTCCCCGCCCCGACCTGAGGGAGGGACACTGTCACGGCGACGAAATCGATCGACACCATGAAGGTGGCGAGGCAAACCGTGGCGAGAGCACCCCAGCTCCCTTGGCCCCGGGCACTGCTCGAGCCGGTTGAGACGCCGGGTTGGCCCGGGTCATTGGCCTTCGTTGTCATGCCCTTCTTCCGCGGTTGGCTGTTGGCAGGCTGCCCGTTGGCTACGGGCGGCTGCTGGTTGATCGGTAACTATCGAACAACTATCCGGGGCCCTCCCGCGCCCACGGGCCGTACCCCGCAGGGAGAACCTTTCCTACCGTCTCGCCGCGTGCCAATGCGACCCCGCGCGGTGGCGCCCGCTTCGCGATGTGCGCGCCGCCCGGCCTCCTCGCCCCGAGCCGCCCGCAGTAGCTTGTCACTCATGAGCCTTATGCCCGATACAGCCGTGGCGGTCCCCGACGTAGCCGTCGCACCCCCCGTGCCCGATATCGATGGTGACCACGAGCGGATGGCCCACATCGTCCTCGAGGGCATCGACCGCGAGGACGGGGAGTTCGTCTCCGCCGGGCCGACGGTCGTGGAAGGCGTGGTGATGGGGACACCCGTTCGAGCTCTGTGCGGGAAGGTGTGGGTGCCGAGCCGGGATCCCAAGAGGTACCCCTTGTGCCCCACCTGCAAGGAGATCGCCCAGCAGATGGGTTGGGCCGTCCCCGCCTCCTAGCGAGCCCTGACGCCCAGGGAGGCGGCCCGGGACCTGTTCCTCCCTCAGTGGCGTTCGTTGCGCCGGCTGGCCCGGGCGGCTTTGAGCTTCGCTCCGGTCGCGCCGAGGGCCGCACCCCGTTCTCGCCGACAGCACCCCGCTCTCGCCGACAGCACTCCGGTCGCGCCGTTGGCACTCTGGTCGCGCCGGTGGCACTCTGGTCGCGTTCGCAAACTCTGGTCGCGCTCGCAAACTCTGGTCGCGCTCCGTCACGATTTTGGCCAACCGATCGCGCCCGCTGCGTCTGATCGCGACCAAAGTTCGTAATATCGCCCGCCTTTTTACCCGCTTTCCTGCCGGCTACCCGCTTTCCTGCCGGCTACCGGCCTACACGCTCGCCCGCCGGCTACCCGCTTGCCTGCCGGCTACCCGCCTACACGCTCGCCCGCCGGCTACCCGCCCGACTCAGCCTCGGCGTCGTGGAGCGCCTGGGCGAGAGTATGCCAAGACAGCGTGGCGCACTTGATGCGTACAGGGAACTTGACGACACCTTGAAGAGCTTCGAGATCACCGAGAGTGATGCCCTCGTCCGCGGCGACCTCCGGCCCGGTGCGGTCGTCCATTTCGGCGTCGGCGCTCAGGGCGGCGACGCCATCCGCACCGCCATCGAGTTGGTGGCCGTGCAGCGACATCATTGCCCTGAAGGCTTTTATCGTTGCACGCGCTTGCGAGATCGTCTTGCCCTTCACGGCGGCAGACATCATCGAGGCGGAGGATTGCGAGATCGAGCAGCCCTGCCCCGAGACCTTGAGGTCTGAGACAAGCCCGTCGTCGAGCGTCAAGTAGACCACTACCTCGTCGCCGCACAAAGGGTTGAAGCCCTCGGCACGGATCGCCGGCGGGGACTCGAGCTCGCCCCGGTTGCGGGGGTGGCGGTAGTGGTCGAGGATAATTTCGCGGTAGAGGTCTTCGAGGCCTGGCATAACCGTCCCGGTGTTCTCAGCCAAAAAGCGTGTCTGATTGGCCGATCGCGTCGACTAGAGCATCGACGTCGGCTTCGTCGTTGTAAATATAAAACGATGCCCGCGCCGTAGCACTGACCCCGAGGTAGCGCATCAACGGTTTGGCGCAGTGGTGCCCGGCCCGGACGCAGACCCCGGCTTCGTCGAGCACCTGGGAAAGGTCGTGGGCATGGACGTCTTTGTAGGTGAAGCTCACGATCCCGGCCCGCGGCTCGGGCTGGGGCGGCCCGTGCACCACCAGCGCGCTGCCGTAGCGTGCTTTCAGGGCTTCGATAGCGTACGCCGTCAGGGCACGTTCGTGCTCCCTCACAGCCCCCATGTCGAGCGCCTCGAGGTAGTCGACGGCCGCGCCGAGGCCAACCGCTTCGGCGATCGGCGGTGTGCCGGCTTCGAATTTCCAGGGGACGTCATTTGTGGTGAACCCGTCGAAGCGCACGTCCCGGATCATCTCGCCCCCCGTCAAAAATGGCGGCATGTCCTCGAGGAGCTCCCGCCTTGCCCAGAGCACTCCGATACCTGTCGGGCCAAGCATCTTATGGCCCGTAAACCCGAGGAAATCAGCGCCAATTTGCCGGACGTCCGCCGACTGGTGAGGAACGTACTGCGCCGCGTCCACCAGGACGAGCGCCCCGGCGTCGTGGGCGGCATCGACGAGGCGCCGCAGCGGCGGCAGGGTCCCGAGCACGTTGGATGCGGCCGTTATCGCAAGTAGCTTCGCCCCGTCCAGGACCTGGTCGAGGTTGTCGAGGTCGAGCGTGCCGTCGGGCCGCAGGCGCAAGATCCGGAGCTCGGCGCCCTTTTCTTCCCGCAATTGCAGCCATGGGACGAAGTCGGCATGGTGTTCGAGCTCGCTCGTGACGACCACGTCGCCCGGGCCCAGGTTGTGGCGCCCCCACGAGTAGGCGACGAGGTTGATGGCCTCGGTCACGTTTTTGGTGAAGACAATTTCGCCGGGGTCGCCGGCTCCCACGAAGCGTGCGACCTTTGCCCGTGCCGACTCGTAGAGCTCGGTGGCCTCCTGCGCGATCTGGTACACGCCCCGGTGGACATTTGCGTGCGTGGTCGTGTAGTAGCGGTCCATCGTATCGAGCACCGCCAAGGGTTTTTGGGACGACGAAGCCGAATCGAGGTACACGAGCCTCTTGCCATGGACGACCCGCTCGAGCAACGGGAAATCCTTTTTGACCCTTGCCACGTCGAGGTCCCGTCGTACGACCGGGGCCAACGGGTGATCGTGACCGGTGCCAGGCTCGGGCCTAACGGGTGTCACCGCCGCTACCTCCATGCCTCGTACCCCTCGCGCTCGAGGCGCAGCGCGAGGTCTGCGCCACCACTCTCGACGACTCGGCCATTGACCAGCAGGTGCACGGCGTCGGGCGCAAGGTGGCTCAAGATCCGCTGATAGTGCGTGATGAGGAGGATGCCGAGGGAGGCCCGGGCGAGGCGGACCTCGCGTACGCCGGACGCCACGACCCTCAGCGCGTCGATGTCTAGGCCAGAATCGGTCTCGTCCAGGATGGCGAGGTCGGGCTCGAGGACCGCCATTTGCAGTACTTCGTTGCGCTTTTTTTCTCCACCCGAGAAGCCGTCGTTCAGGTAGCGGTCGCCAAAGGAGGGATCCATGCCGAGCTTGCCCATCCACTCCATCACCGTGAGGCGCAGTTCGAGGACCGACAGTTCGACGCCCCTGCGGGCCGAGAGCGCCTGGCGCAGGAACTGCACGAGTGGGACGCCCGGTAGCTCCTCGGGGTACTGAAAAGCCAGGAAAATGCCGGCCTTCCCGCGGGTCTCGGTTGGCCAGGCTGTGATGTCGTCCCCCTTGTAAAGGATCTGCCCCTCGGTGACCTCGTAGCCGGGTGACCCGAGCAACGTCTTGGCCAGCGTCGACTTCCCGCTCCCGTTGGGCCCCATGAGGGCGTGCAGCTCCCCGGCCGGCACCACGAGGTCGACGCCCTTCAGGATGGGCAAACCTTGCACACTTACGTGCAGGTTGCGTACCTCGAACAGCGGCGGCGGCCCCTCTCCGACGCGACCAGGCATATGCGCAGGTGGGCCAGGGGTGACAGCCATTACGGCAATGATAACCGACCGCGGGATTAACCCTACCGGCGTAGTGCAAATACGGTGCGCCTACGTCTCGCGTAAAGGTCCACCATCACTGTGGTGTGCGGGGTAAAATCGAACTACCGAAGAAAGGAGGTGGTCCAGCTGAGCGGTAGTAAACGTGGGACCTCGGAGGTGGCTGGCCACTAAGTCGGCCTGCTGGACTGCCTGGTAATCCAAGCCAGACACCCGGGCTCATCCCGGCCGGGAGTTGGTCCCACCCGGCAACCCAAACGGGGGTGCCCGCCTTTTTCCAGCTGTTAGCTAAGGGGCGCGCTGTGGCGCGCCCCTTAGTGTTGTCTCGGCCTGCGGGTTTCCCCTGGGTCGGGGTGCTGGTGCTTTCCCACCCGGCGCTCCACCAAACGCCCCGTCTCCGCCGACGCGCCGTCCCGTCGTGCCCGCCGGTTGCCCGGCTGGCCGAGCCCCGCGCCCCGAGGCAGGGCTCTGGCGTCCCATCGGTCGACGGGGTGGGCCCGGGCGGTCTTATAGCCTTGCAAGATGCAGGTCCCCTCGAAGCTTGCCGGCTGGGAAAACGGCCGGGCTTCTGCCGAGGGCCTCTCCTTCTCCGCCCCCGGCGGGCCCCAGTTGAGCGGTTACCTCGTGCGGCCGAGCTTCTCGGCTGCCTCGGGTGCCGGCCGGCACGGCGTGGTCCTGGTGCACGGCTTCCCTGAACCGGGGCACGAGACCGGTTCCCCGAGCTACGGCTACCCGCAGCTCGCCACGAGGCTGGCGGCCGAAACAGGCTCGATGGTCCTCACCTTCGACCTCCGCGGCACAGGGGAGTCGGCCGGCGACTTCTCCCTCACGGGCTGGCAGGCTGATCTCGCCAGCGCCACCGGGGCTCTGCGAGAGATCCCGGGGGTCGAAAAGATATGGCTCGTCGGTTTCGCAGCCGGGGCCACACTCGCCATCTGCGCCGCGGGCGACGACACGGCCCTGGCGGGGGTGGCGGCGTTCGCCCCTCCGGCCGAGTTCGCCGAGCGCGCCTCCGACCCGCGCAAGCTCCTCGCCGAGGCACGGTCGATGGGGGTCATTCACGCCCGCGACTTCCCCGAGGATCCCTCGGCATGGGCGCGTGAGCTACGAGAAATCGAGCCGCTCCGGCTCGTGGCCCAGATCCCGCCCCGCCCGCTCCTCATAGTGCACGGGGCCAACGACGACGTTGTCCCGATGACGGCGGCCCGGGAGCTTGCGGACGCCGCCAATTCCACCGCCGAGTTGCGCATCCTGCCCGCGGCGGGCCACATGCTCCTCCACGACCCGAGAGCGATCGCCCTCCTCCTTGGCTGGTTCGACCGCCACCTCGGGGGAGCCGGCTAGAGGTCCGCCCGCTCCTTCGCCTTGGCGGCGGCTTTCACCCGAGCCTTGTAGGCCCGCACCTTTGCCAGTGATGCGGGGCTCGTGATGTCGGCGACCGAATAGGTCGTGCCCCGCCCGCTGAACGGCTCAGAGACCTCTTGCCACCCGCGGGGTTTGACGCCGAGTTGCTTGCCGAGGAGGGCAACGAAAATCTTGGCCTTTTGGTCCCCGAAGCCGGGGAGCGCCCGCACGCGCTTGAAAAGTTCGGTGCCGGTCAGGGCTTCCCGCCATATGCGCGAGGCATCTCCGCCGTACTCGTCGATCACTACCCGGCAGAGCTGCTGGACCCGCTCGGCGTTGGATCTCGGGAAGCGGTGGAGGGCCGGCCGCTCGGCGAAGACCGCCGCCAGCTCGTCCGGGGGCATCTCGGCGATCACCCTCGCGTCCAACTTGCCGCCGAGACGGTCGCGCAGATCCCGCGGTGAGCTGAAGGCTCGTTCGAGAGGGATCTGCTGGTCGAGCACCATCCCGATCAGCAATGCGAGCGGGTCCTCCGACAGCAGCTTGTCGGCTTCGGGATCGCCTGAAAGGTGGAGCATCTTGGCCCGTTCAGAGCTCGGTAGGGGAGGGGCGGTCGGGGTCGATGCCATAGCGGCGGATCGCGTCCGCCACTTCTTCGGCCTTTCCTTCACCGGCTTGGCGCAAACCGTCGAGTGCGGCCACGACGATGTGGCCCGCGTCGGTTTCGAAATAGCGGCGTAAAGCCTCGCGGGTGTCACTCCGGCCGAAACCGTCGGTGCCGAGCGTGATGAACGGGGCGGGTACCCAGCGCGCCACCTGGTCGGGCACAGCCTTCATGAAGTCCGTCACCGCGATCACCGGCCCCTCCGCGTTGGACAATGCCTCGGTGACGTAGGGCGTCCTCGCGGGTACGGATGGGTGGAGGCGGTTGTAGCGCTCGACGGCCAGGGCGTCTTCTCGCAAAGCCTTGTAACTCGTCGCGCTCCACAATTCTGCCGCGACGTCGTGGTGTTCTGCGAGCAGGCGCTGTGCTTCGAGGGCGGCCTGGCTGGCCGAGCCCGAAAACAGGACCGTCACGCGCCTGCCGAGCCCCTCCGGCGCCGCACTGTAGCGGTAGAGCCCCCGCAGGACTTCTTCGTCCACACCATCGGGTTTGGGGGGCATCACGTAGTTCTCGTTGTAAAGAGTTATGTAATAAAAGACGTCCTCGCCGCGCCCTTCCCCGTACATTCGGCTGAGGCCTTCCTTCACGATCGCAGCTGTTTCGTAGGCGAATGCCGGGTCGTACGCCTGCACGTTCGGGACGGCGGAGAAGAGAAGGTGAGATTGGCCGTCGTCGTGCTGGAGCCCTTCGCCGATGAGGGTCGTGCGGCCGGCTGTGGCTCCCATCAGGAACCCTCTCGCCCGCATGTCCGCCGCAGCCCAGATGAGGTCGCCTACACGCTGGAAGCCGAACATCGAATAGAAAATGAAAAAAGGCACCATTGCCTGGCCGAAGGTCGAGTATGCCGTCCCCGCCGCAGTGAAATCGGCGAGGCCGCCTGCCTCGGTGATGCCCTCCTCGAGGATCTGGCCGTCTTTGGCCTCGGAGTACGACAGCATGAGCTTGGAGTCGACAGGGTCGTAAAGCTGCCCGAAGGGCGCATAGATCTTGAAGTCCTTGAAGAGCGCGTCCATCCCGAACGTCCTCGCCTCGTCTGGGATGATCGGGACGACCCGCTTGCCGAGCCCCTTGTCGCGCAACAGGCCCCGCATGAGGACGGCGAAGGCCATGGTCGTCGAAACCTCGCGCGTCCCCGACCCTTTGTCGAACTCTGCGAAGGGGGAACCGTCGGCAACTGCGAGCGGTTGGTAACGCACGACGCGCTCGGGGAGGGGCCCGTTGAGCTGGCTACGGCGCTCGGCCATGTACTGGTACTCGGCGCTGTCCTCCGGCGGCCGGTAAAAGGGAGGTTCGCCGGCCTCGAGCGCTGAGTCGGGGATCTCGGCCTGGAGCTTCAGGCGGTCGCGGAGCGCCTTCAACTCGTTGACGTTCATCTTCTTGATCTGGTGGGTGGAGTTGCGGGCTTCGATGGTCGGCCCGAGCGCCCAGCCCTTGATCGTCTTGGCCAGGATCACGGTCGGCTGGCCGGTGGTCTCGGTCGCCGCGGCGTATGCGGCGTAAAGCTTGCGGTAGTCGTGGCCGCCCCGGGGCAGTGCCCTCAGCTCGTCGTCGCTCAAGTGGTCGACAAGCTTCTTCAGCCTGGGGTCGGGCCCGAAGAAATGCTCACGGATGTAGGCACCGTCCTCGGTGGCGTACTTCTGGAACTCCCCGTCGACGGTCGTGTTCATCTTGTTGAGCAGCACGCCGTCGACGTCACGTGCCAGCAGTTCGTCCCAGCGGCTCCCCCAGATCACCTTGATCACGTTCCATCCGGCGCCCCGGAAGACCGCCTCGAGCTCCTGGATGATCTTGCCGTTGCCGCGCACCGGGCCGTCGAGGCGCTGGAGGTTGGCGTTGACGACGAAGACCAGGTTGTCGAGCTGCTCCCGCCCGGCGAGCGAAAGAGCGCCGAGCGTCTCGGGCTCGTCGCACTCCCCGTCGCCCACGAAGCACCACACCCTCGACCCCGAGGTGTCGGCGATCCCGCGGTTGTGGAGGTAACGGTTGAAATGGGCCTGGTAGATGGCCGTCAGCGGCCCGAGGCCCATGGACACGGTCGGGTACTCCCAGAACCCGGGCATCAAGCGAGGGTGGGGGTACGAGGAAAGGCCCCCAGGCCCCGCAGCGGCACCGGTCAGTTCCCGCCGGAAGTGCTCCAGCTGCCCTTCGTCGAGGCGTCCTTCCAGGTAAGCCCGCGAGTAGATGCCCGGAGCGGCGTGGCCCTGGAAAAAGACCTGGTCACCGGGCCGGCCGTCGCTCTTACCGCGGAAGAAGTGGTTGAAGCCGACCTCGTACAGCGCCGCCGAGGACGCGAACGTGGCCAAGTGGCCGCCGATGCCTTCTGCCGCGTGGTTTGCCCGCACGACCATGACCGCTGCGTTCCACCTGATAAACCGGCGTATCCGCCTTTCCATGTCCTCGTCGCCCGGGAAATCCGGCTCGCGGCTTGCCGGGATGGTGTTGACATAGGGGGTCGAGACCGTCGCGGGGAAGCCGACGTGGCTCTCCTTGGCTCGCTCGAGCAATTTCATCAGCAGGTAGCTCGCCCTCGGCTTGCCATGGACTTCGAGCACCGCGTCGAAGGAGTCGACCCACTCCGCCGTTTCGGTCGGGTCGATATCGGGGAGCTGGTGGGAGATGCCGTCGAAGATCACGCCCTCCATCGTCGCGCCTAACTGGCCCACTCAGGTAGTAGGAAGTCGGACTATTGCCCGGCTCAGCCGTTACGAGCGCGCTAACAGGGACTTTTCGCTCGGGCCCCCCGCCCGGGCATGCTGTCGGTGTGGCCGAGAGCGCTGAGGTGGGTGTGGCTCGCAGGAGCGTGTACACCGACGGGGCATGCCAGGGCAACCCGGGCCCCGGCGGCTGGGCCTGGGCGGTGCCCGGTGGCCGCTGGGCGAGCGGGGCGGTGCCGCACACCACCAACCAGCGCATGGAGATCACCGCGGCTTTGGAGGCGGCGAGGGCTCTCGAGGGCCCGCTCCAGATAGTGAGTGACAGCACCTACGTGGTCAACTGCTTCCGGCAGGGCTGGTGGCGTAAGTGGGTCGCCAATGGCTGGAAGAGCACCACCCGCCAGCCAGTTGCGAACAGGGACCTTTGGGAACCTTTGGTCGAGCTTTACCGGGACGGTGCAGAGCGTTTGGAGTTCCGCTGGGTGAAGGGCCACGGCGCGGACCCTTTCAACGACCTCGTCGACCGCTTGGCTGTTGCGGCGGCCTCCTCCCAGGATGGTGGCGAGGGGCAGCACCCTCCGGACCTCGCTGCGCTCGGGCCTGCGGACTTGCGAAGGAGCCGCCCCTGAGCGTCAGCCCGAGGCCGCAGCGGCCACCGCCTCAGGGTCGTAGAAAGCACCCTTGTGGCGCTCCATCGCTGCTGCGTAAGGCACGTACTGGTCGGAGATGAGGCGCCAGGCCCCGTCTTCGAAGTCGATCAGGAGCTCGTCGAAGACGGCGTCGGCGGGGTTGGCCTCCGAGGCTCCCGGCACGTAGGTGACGAGGCCGCCGCCGGCAGGCACCACCGCGAAACCTTGGCCCAGGTAGCGGTAGAGGACGACCTTGCCGTCGCCGCTAACGATGTCGAGCTCGCTCCCGAAGCCGGCCCGGTCGCTTGGCAGGACGAACACGAGGTCCTCCCCGTTGCCGCGCGCTACGTCGTCCCGCCACAGCTTGGCCGGCAGCCCGGGCGAGCTGGTGCACACGAGGCCGTTCAGGCAAACAGACGCCACGTGGACCTCGGCGAGTGCCCAGCGCCGGCCTTCGCGCCGCCAGACGAGGTCTCGTTCCTGGCGCACCCCGCTCGTGACACCGCTTTCAACCTCCACGATCCCGGCAACTGTGCCGGCGGGCGACGACGCGATGATGCAGTCGCCCGTGAAAGCCGGGTCGACCAGGGTCTTGCAGCCGGGGCTGTAGTGCTGGTAGCTAGGTCGGAGAGGTGGCTTGAACCGCGACCCGTAGCCGCTGAGGGCCTCGCCGAGCTGGGCCTCGCTGTGCGCCGGGACCTGGGGCCGCACGGCGATGGTCGTCGGGGCTGCCTCTGCTGGCGAGGTGCTCTGCGTCGCCGGTTTTGGTGGCGGTGCCTTCGCCGCGGAGTCCCCGCAGCCCCAGAGCGCTCCGGCTAGGAGCAATGACGCCATGCAGCAGGTGAAGGGTCGCTTGCGCCGGCGGCCCCCTAGTGCACGATGGCCTGCAAGCGCTCGCGTGAGCGCCCCGATGGCGCCGCCGCCACGCCGAGCCGCACCCCGCACAGCTACATCTTGACTGGCGCGGCCCCCTCCCGCCCGCGCCGGCCCCCGCCGTGCCCGCGGGCTGGCCCTATAAGGCGCGCGCGGGCGGGCCCTATAACGTCGCCCTACAGTGAGCAGGCCCTACACGCCCGAGGAGTGGCGGCTGCGGGCACTTTCGCCCCTCGACGGCCGTTACGGCCGCCAGATGGAGGCCTATTCCAGCCTCTTCAGCGAAGAGGCGCTCATCCGCCAGCGGTTCGCAGTCGAGGTGGAGTGGCTGCGGTTCCTCGCTTCGGTGCCCGAAGTCGTCGAGCTAGGCCCATTGAGCGGGGAGGATGACGGGGCGTTGCGGCGATGGGTGGCCCAGTTCGGGCTCGACGAGGCTTCGCAGGTGAAGCAGGCAGAAGCACGCACCAACCACGACGTCAAGGCGGTCGAGTACTACCTGAAGCAAAGGCTGGCCGGGGAGCTCGGGTGGCCGGTGGCGCGAGCAGAGTTTGCCCACTTCGGGGCGACCTCGGAGGACGTCAACAACCTCGCCTACGCCCGGATGGTGCGCGGTGCTCTCGCCGAGGTTTGGTTGCCGACGGCAGGCGCACTGCTCGACGACGTCCGTGGGCTGGCCCTCCGGGAGGCCGGGCGGCCGATGCTTGCCCGGACCCACGGCCAGCCGGCGACCCCGACCACCCTCGGCAAGGAGCTGGCGGTCTTCGTCTCTCGTTGGCAGCGCCAGCTCAGCTCGGTGCGGGCGGTCGACATACCCGGCAAGTGGGGCGGGGCGACGGGCACGCTCGCCGCCCATGGGGTCGCGTACCCCGAAGTCGACTGGTTGGCCGTGTCGCGGGGCTTCGTGTCCTCGCTCGGCTTTACATGGGCGCCTCTCACGACACAGGTCGAACCCCACGACTGGCTCGCCGAAGTGATGGACGCCATGGCCCGGTGGTGCGCGGTCCTGGTCGACCTGTGCCGCGACATGTGGTCTTACATCAGCCTCGGTTACTTCCGCTTGAAGGTCGTCGACGGAGAGGTCGGCAGTTCGGCCATGCCTCACAAGCTCAACCCGATCGACTTCGAGAACGCCGAGGCCAACGCGGGCATGGCGATGGCGCTGATGCGCTACCTGGCCGAGAAGTTGCCTGTTTCGCGGCTCCAAAGAGACCTCACCGATTCCTCCACGCTGCGCAATGTCGGTGTCGCGTTCGGCTATTCCGGCCTGGCGGCGCTGTCGGCGCGACGCGGCTTATCCCGTTCGGCGGTAAACGCAGGAGCCCTCGAAGCCGACCTCGAGGGCGCCTGGGAGGTCTTGACCGAAGCGGTCCAGACGGTTATGAGGCGCTACGGCGACGTGGGCGGTTACGAGCGGCTCAAGGCGCTCAGCCAGGGCCAACTTCTCACCCGTGAGGGGCTTATGCACTTTGTGCGCGAGCTCGACCTCCCACCGAAGGTGCGCGAGCGCCTTTTGACACTAACGCCCGCGGCCTATACGGGGCTCGCCGAACAGCTTGCTAACTTTATCGAAGCGACGGGTTGACCGGAGCGTTGAGAGTTTATCCGGCAATGCGATGTCAAGTGTGAAGGGAGGTGCGGTACGGGAGTGAACGGAGAAAGTTCTTTGCAAATCGACAGGGGCTATTGGCTTTATCATTTCGAGCTCGGCATCGACAACATCGCGATTTACCGCGCCCGCCGCAACGGCCAAAATCTCGCTGCCCCGGAAGTTTGGCGGACGCTCGCGCCTCTTGGTGTTTCCGATGCTTTTGTCGTGCCCGTGCCCGGAGGATGGCAACCATTTGTCGAAGTCGCTGACGGTCGGGACCGCTGGGCCCTCGAAAGGCGCGAGTCCACGGAGGACGCCGACATCGCCGTTGGCTACTTCCTGGCGTCGCTCGCCGGGGCTGTCGCGTACGCCTCGCACAAACCTGGCGGCATTTCGGACAAAATTGAGGATGAAGCCGAGCTCCCTGCTCCTTCGGCGGCGGCGCGCCCCGAAGAGGACCCAGCCATCGAGGCTGTCCTCGCTCAAGCTCGCTCGGTCAGGGACGCAGCAGGGTGGGAACTGATTTACAGCCGCCAACGCGCCGTTCGCTGACGCCCGAGCACGCTGCCGCGCTGACACACCCGACCGCGCTGCCGCGCTGTCGCAGCCGCCTTCGGTAGTATCGAGCGGGTGGCGCCAAAACCCGGGGTAAAAGCTGTAGTAACGGTTTCCGGCGATTGGCCTGTCCCCGTCGACCTCGTCCTCCCTCAGAAATTTGGTTATTTTCGCTTTATCAACAGGGTTGTGCAGGCAGCCAGTGGCTGCAGGGTCGTGATCCTGAGGGGTACGAGCGGTTTCGACGAACGCTATCGCGAGCTCGTTGCCGCCCTCGTAATAAAATTGCGTTTTCGCAGGCGGCCCGTCGTGGTGATCGGGGATGCCACCTGGACGACTTCGAGCGAATCGCTCGCACGCCGGGCTCCGCCTGCTCTGCGACCCTTGCTCCCTTGGCTTTCCAAATGGGTTGCCCGGCTCCCCGATGGCCCGCACGTGACCTATTGCGTCCTTTCGACCGACGAGCAGGCGTCGTTCGGCCCCCAGTGGGGCGTGGACAGCGCGCGGGTGCGTTTCACCCCTTTCTTTGCGACGGTGGCCGATAGCTGGTTGGCAAAGACAAGCGACGACGGGTACATATTTGCCGGAGGCAACAGCCAGCGCGACTACGGGCTCCTCGTGGAGGCGGTCGAGGGGCTCGGTTACCCGGTGAAGATCGCATCGGCCTGGCAACCCGACCGGCCGCTGCCGCCCAACGTAACCGTCGAGCAGCTCGGTGCCGAGCAGTACGACAGCGCGATGGCGGGTGCCACGATGGTCGTCGTGCCGCTCGCGCGGTCGCCCCGCAGCGCCGGCCAGCAGACCTACCTCAACGCGATGCGGCTAGCCAAGCCCGTCGTCGTGACCAATGCCGCAGGCGTCTGCGACTACGTCCGGCCGGGCCAGACGGGGCAAGTGGTCGAGCACGACCCGGCATCGCTGCGTGCTGCGATCGATTTTGTCCTCGACCCGGCAAACGAAGACAGGGTCGGCGCCATGGTGGCCGCTGCCAGGCTCGCCGTCGAGCAGCACTACCTGAGGGCCCATTACCTCGGCAGGCTCTGGGAAGTTGCTGCCGAGGCCGTTGCCTCGGGCGGCCGGACCGCCTGAAGGTCCTGCCATGGCAACGGCGCTATTACCTTGAACTCGGGCAAACCGCCCCATGCTGCGACCATCGGTGACGGGCCTTCGTGCCCCTCGGCATACCAGTCGCTCGCCTGTTCGGCTTGGATCATCACGCCGCCGGCTTGGTCTGTGACGACAGCGCCGTACCTTTGCAGAGCGACGAAGACCATGCGGGCGAAGGGCGACAAACCGCTCGGGACGCGGAGCCCGGCGGGCAGGCGGAACCACTCTCCCTCAGGCGGCTGGCCGCTTGTCGCCTGACAATCGTCGCGGTCTGCGGGGTAGACCGAACCCGTACAGCTCGGCACCTCCAGCGCAAGGGTGTGGTCTATTTCGCCCGAGGCAAGCTCGGCCTGTGTGACGGCCGTTGCGAGGTAGCTTATCCCGGTAGCCGAAAGGCCATATGGTGCGGGGAAAACGCCCGACGACGTGGCGACCTTCAGCCGGCCGCCCCAGCAGGCCTGGTAGCCGCCGGACGGAAGTCGTGCCGCTTGCCACAGTTCCCAGTCCCGGCCTGTCGAAGGTTGGTAAATGACAAGGGGGTTGTCAGACGAGCCGTTGAGGGCGGCGTAAGGAGGTACCGGGATCTCCGAGCCGGTGCTCGCGAGGAAGTCCCCGCAACCGGGCCTGACGGACAAGGGGACTTCGGGCTGGCCCGCCGGGACGGTGTAGATGGGCATCGTGTTGACGCCGACTGCGCCGTAGTGCTCCTCGAAGTCTTGCTCGAGGTCCGCGACGTAGCCGGCGGAGCCTTGGTCAACTGGCCAGTCCTGGACACCTCCTTCCCAAAAGAGGCTTTTGGGGAAAATGGGTGGTGGTGGGCGGGAGGGCGGCACCGCCACGCTCGTCGCCGCCCCGGTGCTTTGCGGCCCGTGCCCGCATGCAGCGACGGCAAGTCCGCCCGCCGCGAGGGCGGCAATGGGGCCCGATAGTGCCTTTCGGACTGTTGAGCTCAGGATGGGCGCAGGGGGCCGAGCCATGCCTCGACTTCCGCAGACCAGCCGGGCGGGATCGTCCGGCCGCTCTCGATCCGGCGGAGCCGGCGTTCGGCAAGCCCGGGAGATGTCGCGGCGGCAGCCGCGTAGAGCAGTTGACCCGGTGCTCGCCCTGACCAGGCGGCGCTCAGGTAAGCGATGGCCGCCGACAGCCGGTGGCCGCTTGCCACGCTGCGGCGAGCACACTCTTGGTGCCAGCGCGCAAGGTACTCACGTGGCTCCGGGTTGGTCCCGGGAAAGTGGCGCGACCTGACATCAGCGGCGCTTTTCACAAACGCCTTCCAGTTGTTGGATGTCTGGCCCTCCCAGATACGGCATGCGACGAGCGGCGCGTCCACGTAAGCGAGGCAGGAGCGCTTTGCCAAGCGGATCCAAAGGTCCCAGTCCTCGTTGGTCGCCAGCTCCTCGGCGAAGCCGCCGACCTCGCTCAGCAGGTCCGAAGACACCATCACGGTCGAACAGCCGGCCGGGATCCAGTTCTCGTCGCGCAAGAGGGCGAGCAGCTCGCCCGGCTGTGCCCCTGTCATCTGCTCGCTGGGCGAGCTGTTGCCGAAGAGGCGCACCGCCGCCCGCACCTCGAGCTCCCCGCTGACATTGGCGCACGCCGTTGCGGCCCATCTCGCTCCCGGTACCGCGGCGAGGGCGGCAAGTTCGCGCTCGAGTTTGTCGGGCGCCCAGAGATCGTCGCTGTCAAGGAAAGCGACCCAGGGGGCACCCTTGGCGCACGAGATGCCGAGGTTTCGCGCATTGGAGGCACCGAGGTTGCCTCCGGTACTCCTTACGACCAACCTTTGGTCGCCCAGATCGCTGAGGGCGCGGCAGGTGCCGTCGGTCGAGCCGTCGTCGACCACGATGCAGCGCAGGTCACTGTGGGTCTGTCCCAATACCGACCTGACTGCTCCCACGACAAGATCTCGCCGATTGAACGTGGGGATCACAACATCCACCCGCACAGGCGCAAAATTACTCGTCATTTTTGGTGCCGCCCTCCTGGCTACACCGAATACCAGACTATTAGCACGTAGCGTGAAGATTTGCGCGCTTTCTGTGGTACTAGCTTTAGCGCCACGCCAGCCGCGTTGCTAGCATCACAATCCGTGTGCGCGGCTCTATTTTAGCCGAGCCCGGATGGATGTAGGCGCAGGTCGCACTGGTAGGATCGTGCCGCAAACCTGTTCCTTGGTTTAGCAGTTTCGACGCTCGAAGGGAGCAATTACAAATGCGGGTAAAACAAGCCTGGAGTGCGGGGCGAATTGTCCGGCTATTCGCGGGCTGGACGATGGCAATTGGGGCCGTAATTGCGGGTATCGGCGGGTTGCAGTCCATTTCAGCTTCGGCGGCCCCGTCGCCGGTCGGCCAGACGATCGCTGAAAGCACTGGGGGCCTCAGCGAATACAGCCTCTGCCAGGGTGTTTCTCCTTTGCAAGCATGTTCGGTCCGGGGTAAGCCGAGCGCGACCGACGTCGAGGGAGCGATCGGTGTCGACGGTAATTTCTACGGCAGCTACTTCTATATCGGGGACCTTCTGTCCAACACCGTCGTGCTGGCTGCCGCAGGAAATGTTGCGGGGACGTTCGAAATCCAGGGTGCCGGCGACGTCGGCGTTTATGGCGGCACCGACTCGGCCTTCTTGCCGCCCACGGTCTGCTCGCCGGACTGCCCGGTTCCCGACCTTGTCAAAAACCCGTCGCTCCTGCCCGACTTCGGTTCGATCAACAGCTCGCTCCTGTCGGCCAGCAGCTATTGGTCCAGCCAGGCTGCCAACGGGTCGGCTAGCGGCGTCAGTGGGCCAACCACCTTGACGCTCACGGGTACGGCGACCGACTACAACGTCTTCGACATCAGCAGTGCCCAGCTCGAGGCCGCGGCCGGCCTGTTCATCAACGTGCCTGCGGGGTCGAGCACTGTCATCAACGTAGACGGCAACCTGGACTGCACGGCCCTTTCCCCGTGCCTGCAGTACGTCGAGTACTGGAACGGATCGGGCTACGAGCAGGGAAACCAAACCAACACCCCGGTGGTCGAGGCTCTGCGGCAAAACACCGTCCTCAACTTCTACAACGCGACCTCGGTCAACCTGTCGTCGGCGGGCCCGGCCATCAACCTCCTGGCGCCCTTGGCTGACTTCGACTTCAACAACGGCTTGCTCTTGGGGTTCGTATACGCAAACCAGGTCAACGGCAGCTACCAAAACGACATGCCTGCGGAGTTCACGACTCCGCCGACGACTGCCCCTAGCACGACTACGGTCCCCAGCACGGCTCCCACGACGGCTCCCACCACGTCGCCGACAACAGCCCCAACCACGTCCCCGACAACAGCCCCGACTACGTCGCCAACCACGTCCCCGACAACAGCCCCGACTACGTCGCCGACGACGGCCCCAACCACCGCGCCGACAACAGCCCCGACTACGTCGCCGACGACGGCCCCGAGCACGACCTCGGCAGTTTCCTCGACGACGACAACGGCTGCGGTGACTACAACGAGCCCGGCGACTTCGTCGACCACAGCTGCGCCGACAACTACCACCGGTGCCACTACGAGCACAACGGTGCAAACACACGCCAAGAGCGGCACTACGACGACGGCCCCGACGGCTCCCGCGGTAACTACCACCGTGCCGGCCACGACCACCACGTCCCCGGCAGCTACTACGACCACGCCGGCGGCCACTACGACGGTGCCAGCCGCTACGACAACGGTGCCTGCCGCCACGACTACCGCACCGTCTCAAGTGCCGGCCTCGGCGACGACCACGACGACCGTGGCCACGAAGGCCGCGACCACGTCGACGACCGCGGCCACGACCGGTGCCACAACGACGACAAGCCCCCTGTCGCCGTCGGCCACGACCACGACCACGACGCCGAAGTCGCTCGCTTATACAGGTTCCGATTCGGTCACGATGACCGGGGTCGGCCTCGGGCTCATGGTGGGCGGCGGTGCCCTGGTATTGCTGTCTTCGCGCCGGCGCAGGATGGCCTAGGCAACCTGTAATTGTTCGCAAAAGTGGCTGTGCCGGCTCAGGGTTGCCAGACTGAGCCGGCGCAAGCCGTTTGGGCGGGAGCGGGTACCATGGCTGCCGTGGAGACGGCTGGGCAGGTTTTCCGGCCAGTTTCGGTCATAATCCCGGCTCACGACGAAGAGGCCGTGATCGCAAGGTGCCTTGCGGTCCTTCAGCAAGGTGCGGCGGAGGGAGAGCTGGACATTGTCGTTGCTTGCAACGGCTGCCGCGACCGGACAGCGTCGGTGGCGCGTGACGCGGCACCTGGCGCAACGGTCCTCGAGATCCCCTTCGCCTCAAAGGTCGCGGCGCTCAATGCCGCCGAGGCGCATGCCAAGTACTTCCCCAGGTTTTACCTGGACGCTGACATCGAACTGCCGGTCGACGCAGTGCGTCTGGTCGCCAAGGCGCTCGACGGCGCCGACGTCCTGTGTGCCGCGCCGGAGGCGTCATTTGCACTGGAGGGCCGCCCATGGGTCATCCGCGCGTTCTACGACGTATGGAAGGACATCCCTTATCACCGCGAAGCGATGGTGGGGACGGGCGTCTACGCGCTCTCGGAAAAGGGTCGCGCACGTTTCGGTTCTTTCCCGGACCTGACGGCGGACGACCAATTCGTCCACCAGCTCTTCGAAAGTCAAGAGCGCCTGACCGTTCGAAGTGCCACCTTCGTAGTGCACGCCCCTTACACCCTTCGCGGCTTGCTGGCGATGCGGGCCCGCGCCTACCGCGGCAACAGAGAGCTTGCGAGCTCGGGCCTGGCACGCGCCGTCCCACCGGCCTCGGGGTTGAGGACGGCCGCCACCAAGGCGCGCGACCCGGCGCAAGTTCCAGCCGTGGCCGTGTACGCCGCGGTCAACCTGGCGGCCAAGGCCTTGGCGCGCCGGCCCCGGGGGCCGCGTTGGGAGCGGGACCAAAGCGCTCGCAGCGCCGCGAGCACCGGAGCCGGTACCGCCGGACCGCAGGGGTGCAGGGCAGGCGGTGCGGGCGGCTCGCCAACAGACCGTGTGCGCGTCTGCTACGTGACAAGCCACTACCCGGCGCTTTCGCACACCTTCGTCTTGCGTGAGGTCCTCGGCGCGCGCGCTGCGGGCGCCGTCGTCGAAACCGTGTCTGTGCACCGCAGCGGTCCGGAGGACCTTCTTGCAGAGGCGGACAGGGCCGAGGCCGCGCGCACGTGGGACATCTTCCCCTTGGATATCAGGGCCTTTATTGGCGCGCATGCCGCCGCCGCCCTCGGCCACCCGTTCGCGTACCTGAGGACCGTCTCGGCCGCAGTTCGCTCCGCTCCGCCAGGAGCGAAAGCCCTCCTATGGCAGCTGTTTTACTTTGCCGAGGCTATCGCGCTGTGGGACCACGCCAGACGCCTGGGCACGAGGCATTTGCATGCGCACCTTGCAAATGTGGCTGCCGACCTCGCCTGGTTGGCATCGGCGTTCGGCGAGGCGGCCCAACCGGGCCGTGGCTGGTGCTGGACGTTCAGCATGCATGGGCCGACCGAGCTGTTCTCTATAGACGGCTTCAACCTCGAGCGAAAAATCGCCAACGCCGACGGGGTTATCTGTATCAGCGACTTCACGCGCTCGCAGCTCATGTACGTGTCGTCACCCGACGCGTGGCACAAATTGTCTGTCGTCCACTGCGGCGTCGACCTCGAGCGTTACCCGCTCTTGCCACCGCGGCAAGGCGACGGGGCCAGCGTCCTGTGGGTCGGGCGCCTCGTGCCGCAAAAGGGAGTCGACGTCCTGTTGGAGGCTTTGGCATATCTCGCCGGACAGGGCTGCGACGTACGGGCGACCCTCGTCGGCCGAGGGCCCGAGGAACAGCGTCTGCGGCGCAAGGCCGAAGACCTCGGGTTAGGTGACCGCGTCAGGTTTGCCGGGGCCGTCGGCCAGGACGACCTCCTCGCTTACTTCGAGGGAGCGGACATTTTTTGCTTGCCGAGCTTTACCGAAGGCGT
>DATJMJ010000199.1:0-40682 GCA_035508795.1 Acidimicrobiales bacterium | reverse complement strand
CGCCGCTTTGAGATCACCGCGGAGCTGACCCGGCCGTGGGTGAGCGACGTCATCGAGGTCCGCGCCCAAGGTGAGGGTGATTTGGCCCAGTTGTTCGACCTCGCCTACTTCGGTGACTATGTGTCGCTGTGGCTGGCGGCGGATGCCGGCGTGGACCCTGGCCCCATCGACGTGCTCATGTGGATGAAACGTCAGCTGAGCGGGCTCCCGGGAAGCGCCGGGACCTTGTGACACCCGGCCTGAGGTAGCCTGGCACCGAGGCCTCGGTAGGTCTGTGGTTGCAAGTCGACGCCAGCCGCAGGCGAAGCGACCCACGTAAGGCAACCTTTGGTTGCTGAGCATGGTGCGGCTTAGGAGTAAGCCCTGCCTATCTGGTCCCCGGCTGTCGGGGACGGGATAGAGATGGCGAGGAACGGGTTGCCGGAGGTGATGGGCATTTGCCGCCGCCGCCGGTCCGCCAGGCGCCACCGCAGGCGAGTGTGGGGGCAAAGACCAGGTCAGCTGCCGGGGCCTCGTGGGTATGTTCCACAACATGACCCTGACCCGTTCAGGTGGTGCTCCAACCGTGAGCCCCGCAGAGACCGCCGCGTCGCCAGTGAGGGTGCTTGTTGTCGACGACCAAGCCCTGTTCAGAAGGGGTGTGGTCGTCGTGCTCTCATCGAGCGACGGGATCGAGATCGTGGGGGAGGCGGGCGATGGCGAGGAGGCCGTCGCCAAAGCGCAGGAGCTCGAGCCCGACGTAGTGCTCATGGACGTGCGCATGCCGAGGCTTTCCGGCATTGAGGCAACCCGTCACATCAGACGGCTCCTGCCCGGCACCGAGGTGCTCATGCTCACCGTGAGCGACAACGAGGACGACCTCTTCGAATCGGTGAAGGCAGGCGCCAACGGCTACTTGCTGAAAGAAGTCGCCATCGACGAGATCGCCCGTACCGTGCGTGCCATCGTGCACCGCCAGGCGGTGATATCGCCGTCGATGACGGCCAAGCTGCTCGCGGAGTTCAGGTCGCTCGCAAACCGCTCCTCGGAGCACGAAGAGCCTGCCACGCCCGGGCTCACCGCGAGGGAGATGCAGGTCCTCCAGCTCATGGCGAAGTCGCAGAGCAACAAGGAGATAGCGGGCAACCTGTTCATCTCGGACAACACGGTAAAAAACCACGTCCGCAACATCCTGGAGAAGCTCCATATGCACTCCCGCCTCGAGGCCGTCACCTACGCCTGGAGGAAGCACCTCCTCGACCCCCGGGACCAGGACTAACCGCGGCCGCCTGGTCGGCGAGCCCCATCCGCCGACCTCCGGCGCGCCCTGGTCGGCGCCCCAGCTCGGACCTGTACCGGCGTAGCTAGGGTTTGGGCAGCTGTGAAGTTGGTGGAGCGACGGGTGCTGGTACCTTGGAGGGCGCCATGAGCGTGCTGACGAAATTCCTGCGCATAGGCGAGGGCAAAAAGCTGCGGGCGCTCCAGTCCCTGGTGCCCGACATCAACGCCCTCGAAGCCGAGCTCGAGCGCCTTTCCGACGAGGACCTGGCGCACAAGACTGTCGAGTTCAAAGAGCGGATCGCCAACGGTGAGGATGTCAACGACCTGTTGACGGACGCCTTCGCCGTCGTGCGGGAGGCCGCCAAACGGACGATCGGCCAACGCCATTACGACGTGCAGCTCATGGGTGGCGCCGCCCTGCACCTCGGCTGGATCGCCGAGATGAAAACAGGCGAAGGCAAGACGCTCGTGTCGACGCTCCCGGTCTACCTGAACGCCCTTGACGGGCTCGGGGTGCACGTCGTCACCGTCAACGACTACCTGGCCGGCCGTGACGCCGAATGGATGGGCAAGATACACCGTTTCCTCGGGCTCACCGTGGGCAGGGTGTCGCCGGACTTCCCCGACTGGGACGACAAAAAGCTTGCCTACAACTGCGACGTCACGTACGGGACCAACACCGAGTTCGGCTTCGACTACCTGCGCGACAACATGGCGAGGAGCTTGGACCACATGGTCCAGCGCGGGCACCACTACGCCATCGTCGACGAGGTCGACTCGATCCTGATCGACGAGGCCCGGACCCCGCTCATCATTTCCGGTCCTTCGAGCGAATCGGCCCGGCTCTACTACCAGTTCGCGGGCGTGGCCCGCAGCCTGGTGCGCGACGACGACTACGAGGTCGACGAGGAGAAGCGCACGGTCGCCCCGACCGAAGAGGGGATCGACAAGGTCGAGAGCCTGCTCGGGGTGGACAACCTTTACGACCTCGGCACCGCCAACCTCGTGCACCAGCTCACCAAGGCTCTCCAGGCCAAAGAGCTCTATAGGCGGGACAAGGACTACCTCGTCGCCGACGGGGAGGTCAAGATCGTCGACGAGTTCACCGGCCGCATCCTCGAGGGCCGGCGCTGGTCGGACGGGCTCCATCAGGCCGTGGAGGCCAAGGAGAGGGTCCAGATCAAGGAAGAGAACCACACCTGGGCCACAGTCACTCTCCAGAACTACTTCCGCCTCTACGACAAGCTCGCCGGTATGACCGGCACCGCGTTGACGGAGGCGTCCGAGTTCGGTTCGACCTACAAGATCCAGGTCGTGCCGATCCCGACCAACCTCCCCATGGTCCGCGCCGACTACCCCGACCTCATCTACCGCTCCGAAAAGGCAAAGTTCGGTGCCGTCGTCGACGACGTCGCTGAGCGGTACGAGAAGGGCCAGCCGGTGCTCGTGGGCACGGCCTCGGTCGAGAAGTCAGAGGTGCTTTCCAGGATGTTCAACCGCAAGGGCATCCCTCACCAGGTCCTCAACGCCAAGCACCACGCTCAAGAGGCCGGGATCATCGCCCAGGCGGGGCGGCTCCACGCTGTGACGGTGGCGACCAACATGGCCGGCCGTGGCGTCGACATCCTGCTCGGGGGTAACCCCGAAGGCCTCGCACTCGAAGACGTCCGGGCTGAGGGCCTCGACCCGGCGAGCGAAGAGGGCATCGCCCGCTACAACGAGCTGTTCGCCAAGTACAAGGAGCAGTGCGCCGAGGAGGGCGACCAAGTGCGCGAGCTCGGGGGCCTCTACGTGCTCGGCTCGGAACGGCACGAGGCGCGCCGGGTGGACGACCAGCTCCGGGGTCGATCAGGGCGCCAAGGCGACCCGGGCGAGAGCCGGTTTTTCCTGTCGCTCGAGGACGAGCTCATGCGCCTTTTCGCACAGGGCATGATGCAGTGGGCGATGGGCAGGTTCCCCGAGGACATCCCGATCGAAAACCGCATGGTCACCCGTGCGATCGAACGTGCCCAGCACAACGTCGAGATCCGCAACGCCGAGATCCGCAAGGACACCCTGAAGTACGACGAGGTGATGAACGAGCAGCGCAAGGTCATCTACGCAAGGCGCGTCCAGGTGATGGAAGGCGAGGACCTGCGCCAGAGGACCGTCGACATCCTCACTTCGGCGATCGACTCCATCATCCGGGCGCACTGCCCCTCCGACTTCCACGAGGAGTGGGACCTCGACGGGCTGCTTACCGACGCCCGGCAGTACTACCCCGTACAGACGAGCGTGGACGCGTTGAAGGAGCTGCCTTCGACTGACGCCATCTACGAACATGTGATCGGCGAGGCGCTCGATTACTACGGGGCGCGCGAGCAGTCCATGCCGGTGCCGCCCGAAGGCGTGCCGGAGGACACGATGCGCCAGATGGAGCGCGAGATAATGCTCCAGCTCATCGACCAACGCTGGCGAGAGCACCTTTCCGAGATGGATTACCTCCGGGAAGGGATCAACCTGCGTTCGCTCGGGCAGAAGGACCCGCTGACGGAGTGGCAACGCGACGGGTACGAGATGTTCGGCCAGATGATGTCCAGCATCGACGACGACTACGTGAAGTACGTGATGCACACCCAGGTCCAGGTCATCGACCGGCCCGCTCTCGACCCCGGGCTATCCGGCGCCCAGTACATAGCACCCGAGGGGCCTGTGCTCGGTGCCCAGGCGATCGCGGGCGCTCTCCTGGCCGGGCCGGCTGCCGGCGAGGAGGTTGTCTTCGCCTCCGAGGAGGACGTGGCAGCAATGCGAGCGGGCGACGGGCGCGGGGGCGCCAGGAGCGGAGGGGGACCTGCCGGCGTGGGCGCGGGCGGCGCGGATGCTCCCTCGTCCCCGGGCGCCAGGCAGGGGCAACGCTCCTCGGCGGCCGCTCTCCAGGCTGCCCAGGCCGCGCAAAGCGCTTCGCCTTTCGAGCACGCCGGACGCAACGACCCCTGCCCGTGCGGGAGCGGCAAAAAGTTCAAGTTCTGCCACGGCAAGTAAGTGGAGCGCAGTTCCGGCGGCGGTTGCTGAGGAAGTCGCATGCAGGATTTGACCGAAGATCTGCGCGCCCTGCGGCGCCGCTTGGACGAAGCGGCGGCGTACCTGGACGTCGAAAGCAGCCGCAAGCGGCTCGCTGAGCTCGAGCCGGAGCTTTCTCGCCCCGACCTGTGGGACGACCCCGCGGCAGCGCAAGCGCTGACCCGCCAGTACGCCGCCCTAAAGGACGACGTCGACGTAATGTCGTCGCTCGAATCTCGCCTCTCCGACGCCGAGGTGCTTTATGAGCTGGCGAGGGAAGAAGACGACGCCTCCGTCGAAAGCGAGCTCGAGCTTGCCATTTCGAGCCTGTCGGGCGAACTGGGCCAGCTCGAGCTGCGCTCCCTTTTCAGCGGGGAGCACGACGAGCTGGACGCTGTTTGCGAGATCCATGCCAAGGACGGCGGCACGGACGCGCAGGACTGGGCCGAGATGCTGTTGCGCATGTACCAGAGGTGGGTGGAGCGGCGAGGGTTCTCGATCGAGCTCGACGACGTCAACCAAGGGCAGGAAGCGGGCATCCTTTCGGCGACGTTCATCATCAAGGGGCGTTATGCGACCGGCCTGATGGCGTCGGAAAGAGGTGTCCACCGGCTGGTGCGGATGTCCCCGTTCGACTCCCAGCACCGGCGCCATACGAGCTTCGCGGCCGTGACGGTGGTGCCGTTTTTCCAGGATCTGAGCGGCGAAGTGGTAATCGACGAGAAAGAGCTGCGGATCGACACCTACCGGAGCTCGAGCGCCGGCGGCCAGCACGTCAACGTCACGGACTCCGCCGTCCGGATAACGCACCTGCCGACCGGGATCGTCGTATCGTGCCAGAACGAACGTTCACAGCATCAAAACAAAGAGCGTGCCATGCAAATCCTCGCCGCCCGTCTCGCCGAGCGCGCCAGGGAAGAGCGCGCCGCAGAGCTGTCGGCGATGGCCGGGCCCAAGGCACAAATAGGTTGGGGTTCGCAGATCCGGAGTTACGTCCTGGCGCCGTTCCAGCTCGTGAAGGATCTGCGTACCGATTACGAGACCGGCAACGTTGTTGCAGTCCTGGACGGCGACCTCGACCCGTTCATGGAGTCCTACCTCCGTTGGCGGCGCACCGCTGCCTCGGCCGCCGCCACTGCGGCGGCGGCCGCGACCACGACCACCTCGGCCGGGGCCTAATCCCGGCTTGCGGCTCCAGGCCAGGCCGTCTGCCCGGTTATGCAGCCGCGGCCGGCCGGCTGTTACCAGGCGTGGTCCTCGGGCGAGGTCTTGTAGCCGGGGAACAGGTCGTCCAGCCTGGCGAGCGCCTTGTCGTCCAGTTCGAGGTCGACGGCCTTGAGCGCCCCGTCTAGCTGCTCCAGCGCCCGCGGCCCGATGATCGGCGCGCTGACGGCCGGCCTCGTGAGCAACCACGCGAGTGCAACTGCGGACGGCTCGGCACCAATTTCGCCGCAGAGATCCTCGTAACTTTCGATCTGCGGGCGTAGCCGCTCGAGCGAATCCTTGGCTCTGCCTTCCAGCCGCCGCTTCCCTTCGCGTTCCTTGCCGGCAATGCCTCCAAGAAGGCCTCCCTGCAAGGGCGACCAGGGGATGAGCCCGATGCCATAGTCCTCCGCAGCCGGCAAGATCTCGCGCTCGACGTCACGGACGATCAGGTTGTAGAGGCACTGCTCGCTCACGAGACCGAGGAAATGGCGTCGCTCGGCGGTTTCCTGTGCTTTTGCGATGTGCCAGCCGGCGAAGTTGGACGACCCGACGTAAATGATCTTGCCCTGTGCCCTCAGGACCTCCATGGCCTCCCAGATCTCGTCCCAGGGCGTTGCCCGGTCGACATGGTGCATCTGGTAGAGGTCGATGTAGTCGGTTTGAAGGCGGGCGAGAGAGGCGTCGCACGCCCGCTTGATATTGAGGGCGGACAGGCGCCCTTCGTTGGGCCAGCTGCCCATGTCGGCGTACACCTTGGTCGCGAGGACAGTCTTTTCACGCCGGCCGCCACCTTTGGCAAACCAGCGCCCGATGATCTGCTCCGTCGCCCCGACGGCGATCTCACGCCCGTAGGCGTTGGCCGTGTCGAAGAAGTTGAGGCCGACCTCGTGGGCGCGGTCCATGATCGCGAAGGAGGTTTTTTCGTCAGTAAGAGGGCCGAAGTTCATGGTGCCGAGGCAAAGGCGGCTCACTGTCAGGCCGGTGCGGCCGAGATGGGTGTATTTCATGGAGCCGAAGCTATCGAGTTCGGCACGCTATCTTCGCTCGACCTGGCATGATGGCGGTGTAAAGGCAATGGTGGAGAGTTCGTGGCCGACGTAATGAAGCGGGCAACCGAGGGTGCCGGAGGCAGCAGTGGCAGCAGGTGAGGCGGTAGTGGGATCCGACGAGACGGCGATTTTGCGCGAGCCGCCGGCCGGGGGCCCGGGCGAGCGCCTGAGCGACGAGGACAAGACCGAGCGCCTTGCCGAGCTCACCGACCTGATCGACATGGTGCGCCCCATCATCCAGCAGGACGGCGGCGACCTGGTGCTCATAAGTGCCGATGTGGAGGCAGGGCTGGTCGAGCTCCAGCTCCAGGGCGCCTGCAGCAGCTGCGCTGTCAGTGCAACCACTTTGCAGGCCGGCGTGGACCGCATCTTGAAGGACCGCCTCCCCTGGGTCACCGAGGTGACCGGGGGGGTCGACGAAGACCTCGACTGGGAAGAGAGCGCTGCCATGGGCCGCGGGGGCTACGTCCCCAAGTGGTAGTTGGCGGCCCCGCTGGGCCGCCAAGGTCAGTCCATCAGCCAAGGTCAGTTCATCTATTGAAGTGGCGGTCCAGCTCGTTGGCGTAGCGGAGGCCGAGTTGGGAGCTGTTTTCCTCGAGCCATTCCGACAGCTTCGTCGTCCCCGTGGCCGGCCCATCGGTGTCCGCAAGGCCCCGTGCGAGGGCCAGGTACTCGTCGCGAGTCAGCAGGACGTCGTGGAGCGCGTACCCGAGCGTCCGGGAGACAGCGACCAGTAAAGGGCCCGGGACGCGGTAGACGGCGGCGCGGCTGCCGACGGCGTCACGCACCCGTACGACCAGCTCGAGGAAGGTTGGCCGCTCGGGCCCGACGGCGTCGAGGACGTGGTCACCGGTCGCCTCCGCCTCGACGAGGCAGAGCCTGGCCAGGTCGTCGACATGGATCCCCCGCACCCGGTAGTCCCCGCTACCCCCGATTGCGAACACGGGCAGGCGGCGCAGCAGCCAAGCGATGTTGTTGATGAGGACGCCGTCGCCTCCGAACAAGATGGCAGGGCGAAGGACCGAATGGGGCAGGCCGGACTGGCTGAGCGCGCTTTCTACCAGGGCTTTACCCCTGAAATAGGAGAGCGGGGAGGCCACGTCGGGGTGGGTGATGCTCACGTGCACGACCCGCTCGACCCCGGCTCGTTTGGCGGCGTCGAAGAGGATCTTAGAGTTGGACACCGCCACGTCGTGGTTGACGCGACCTCGAGCGAAACGGGCCCAGTAAGTGTTGAAGAGCGTTTGGCATCCTTCGAGCGACGCAGCGAGGCCGTGCGGGTCGGTGAAATCGAGCGGGCGAACCTCAACCGAGCTGGTCGGATGTGCACGTTCGGGATGCCCCGTCAGTGTCCGCACGCGCCGCCCGGAAGCCAAAAGAGCTGCAGCTATAGCCTTCCCCGAGTAGCTGAAGGCTCCGGTGACGACATCGAGGTCGCTCACGTAACCGAAGATAGCGAGTCCTGGGAGCCACCCGTCCCGGGGAAGTGCCGGGCAAGGCGCTCGATGGTACGGGGTGCAGGCCGAGCGACCGGCGATGGGCCACTGGTCCCTGGCCGCAGGATAACCTGCCGATGTATGTCGACAGCGTCCAACACTGCGGCGTCGGGACCGGCCGCCTGGCGCGACAAGGCTGTGACCCTGGCAACCGAACTCGGTGCAAAGGCCCTGCACGGCACCGAGGGCTGGGTGCTCAAGCACTCGCTCGTGCCGACCACGCCGTTCCTGCCGCTGGACACGTTCCCCTGGGTGGAGCGCGTGGAAAAAATGGCCCCAGCCGTACAGGCCGAGCTTGCCGAAGTGCTCAGCCACCGCGAGGATCTGCCAAATTTCCAGGACATTTCGATCGACCAGCAGTCGATCAGCAACGACGATGGCTGGAAGACCTTCTTCTTCCTTGGCTACGGCTTCCGCTCGGAGGCCAACTGCAAGCGGTGCCCGCAGACGGCGGCACTCCTCGACAGCATCCCGGGCCTCGTGACAGGGTTTTTCTCGATCCTTTCCCCGGGTAAGCACCTGCCTCCCCACCGGGGCCCGTGGCGCGGGGTGGTCAGGTACCACTTGGCGCTGAAGGTCCCCGAGCCGGCGTCGGCCTCGGGCATAAAGGTCGGCGGAGAGGAGGCCCACTGGGAAGAGGGCAAGAGCTTGCTCTTTGACGACGGGTACACCCACGAGGCCTGGAACGGCACCGACGGCGTGAGGGTCGTGCTCTTCTGCGACATCCTGAGGCCGTTGCGCCCGCCGGCGGACCAGGTCAACCGGGCCCTCATCAAGGCCATCAGCTGGTCGCCCTTCATCCAAGATGCTCGCAGCCGCCACGAGGCATGGGAAAAACGCGTCGAGGCGCTGCGCTGGGGCAGTGCCAATTGACGAAGACAAACGGGGGGGTCGAGGCACTCTCGCCTGCGGCGGCAGACATTTTCGCCAAGTGCAGGTCCGAGCAGCTCGAGATGTACAAGGGAGCCGAGGACCTCGGCCTCAACCCCTTTTACCGGCAACTTTCGAGCGAGATAGGCCCGACGATCACCATGGGGGGGGCGGAGGTCGTCATGCTCGGGTCAAACAACTACCTCGGCCTCACCACCGACCCCCGGGTCAAGAGGGCAGCCATAGACGCCGTCGAGCGCTACGGCACGGGGGTGACGGGTAGCAGGCTGCTCAACGGCACGTTGCCGCTGCACACCGAGCTCGAGGAGCTCCTGGCCGATTGGGTCGGGATGCCTCAGGCGCTGGTCTTTTCGACGGGGTACAGCGCGAACCTTGGGCTGATCTCGTCGATCGTGCAAGCGGGGGACGCCGTTTTTTGCGATTCGGCGGCCCATGCGTCCCTCGTCGACGGGGCCCGGCTCGCCGAGGGGGCGCTCCGCGCCTTTTTCCACAACAAGCCGAACAGCCTGCGGAGAGGTTTGCGGTCCTGGCGCGCCCAACCGGACAGCGGGGGGGTCCTCGTCGCAGTGGACGGGATCTACTCCATGGAGGGGGACTGGGCGCCCCTCACCGAGATCCGGAGCATCTGCGACGAGCACGGGGCCCGTTTGCTCGTCGACGAAGCTCACGCCCTCGGCGTCGTCGGGCCATCTGGGGCTGGCACGGCGGCCGCCACAGGCGTGAGAGCAGACCTCGTGATGGGCACTTTCTCCAAATCTCTCGCCAGTTGCGGGGGGTTCATCGCGTCCTCAGCAGACGTCATCGACTTCTTGAGGCTGTTCAGCCGGCCGATCCTTTTCACCGCCTCCAATGTCCCCGCCTCACTTGGCGCCGCTCTCGAAGCTGCCAAGATCGCCCGCCGCGAGGACTGGCGCCGTGAAAAGGCCCTCGCCCTTGCCGGCCGCCTCCACAGCGGTCTCAGCCAGCTGGGTTACGACGTGGGGGCACCCACGGAAAGCTCGATCGTCCCGCTCCACACCGACGACCTCTTGGGCACCGGGGTGTTTTGGCGAGCACTCCTCGACCGCGGGGTGTACACCAACTGCTCGATGCCCCCAGCGGTCCAAAGGCCGATGTTGCGTACCTCGGTCATGGCGACCCATACCGAGGCCCAGATCGACCGGGCGCTCGCAGCCTTCGAGGAGATCTCGCGCGACGGGACCGTCGCCCGCGAACGCCAGCGCCTCATGGGCCTGCTCGAGCTGGAGCTGGACGGCAGCAGGGCCTAGGAGACCGCTGAAGGACTCGCTCGTTGGAGATGGCCGCCGCACCCAGCGCACCAGGTGGGGTCGGGCGTTCGGCCGACCAGCCCTGTGGGCACCGTAGTAGTCGGTCTGACAGGGGCGACCGGCCACATCGGAGGCCGGCTGCTGGCGCGCCTGCTCGCCGACCCTCAGGTGGCAGAGGTGCGCTCTGTCGCCCGTCGGCCCTTGGCCGCACAAAAGGCACCCCAAGGCGATGGGTGCGGCCGGCTCGTCCACGTCTGTGCCGACATCCGTTCCGAGGCGGCTCGCCGTGCGCTCGAGGGTGCGGACCTGGTGTACCACCTCGGGGCGCAGGTATGGCGCGGGAAGGGGCCCGGTGCCGGGGCCGAGATGTACGCCGTCAACGTCGAGGGCACACGCAACGTCCTGCTTGCCGGCTCTCCCGTGGTCGTCGCCTCTTCGGCGGCCGTGTACGGCGCCTGGTGCGGCAACCCCCTCCCGCTTGGCGAGGAGCACACGGCGCGACCGAACGCCGAGTGCGCTTACGCCCGTCACAAGCTCGTCGCTGAGAACGTTTGCCATGCCGAAGGGGGCCGCTGGGTCATCGCCAGGCTGGCGGCGGTGCTTGGTCCCCACGCTGATGCCCGGGTCGCTCGAGCCGTCAACGGTTACCGCTTGGCCGTCCCGGCAGTACGCGGTGCCGAGCAGGCTGTCCAATGGCTCGACGAGGACGACGCAGTGGAGGGGCTCCTAGCCGCCGGCCGCGACCTGACGGGGGAAGGGCGAGCCACCGGCGAGGTCGTCAACCTTGCAACGCAAGACTGGTTGAGCGCCCAAGACACGGCGCGTCTCGCCTCGAGCCGGGTGGTCGCCTTGCCGCGACGGGCGCTCGTCGCCGCCTCCGAGCTCGGCCGCCGCTCGGGCTTGAGCCCTTTTGGGGCCGATCGCGCATGCCTCATCGGTGGGCCGCTCGCCCTTTGCACGGACAAGGCGTCCAGGCTGATCGGGTGGAACCCCCGGCGAACGTCGGCAGGCGTGCTGGCGGACGCGCTCGCGCGGAGCTGGCGCCAGTCCCCGTACAACCGGCGCCTATAGGTCCTGCTTGTAGAGCCTCCAGGTCTTGTAGCGGGTGGCGCCCATGTCCTCGAGCTGCTTGTTGATCCTGTCGTTTGTGGCCAATGTCCAGGAGGCTTCGGCGGTTTCGGCGCCGTCGTCGTAAAGCCTCGTGACGATCTCCGAGTAGAGCAATGGCCCGAGCGCCAGGTTTTGGACATCGGGCCGCACCCCGAGGGCGATCACGCGGACCTGCTTCAGTTTTTTGGGGCCGAACAGCAACGGGATCCAACCCGTCGGCAACAGCCTGCCGCTGCGCACCTTGAGCATCAGCTGGTTGACGTCGGGGACGGCCAGGCAGACTGCGACGGGCTCGCCCTCTCGTTCGAGGGCGAACGCCCAGCGCGGGTTTATGAACGATTTGATCTGTTTGGCCAAATGGCGCACTTCGGCTTCCGGCATGGGGACGAAGCCCCAGTTCTGCTGCCAGATCTTGTTGTAAAGCTCGAAAAACCTGCCGACATCGGCTTGGAAGTCGTCCATTCTCAGCTGGCGTACCTGCACGTTCGAGCGCTCGCGGAGGCGCTCGAGCGAGCGCTTTTGGCGATCAGACAGAGCGGTGGCTTCCCTTGTGAAGAGGTAGCCGTAGAGGTCCATCACCTGTTGCCACCCGGCACCGAGCCAGAGTTGCTCGTAATACCTGGGGTTTTCAAGGGTAAGTAGGGTAGCGGGGTGGTCGAACCCGTCAACCAGGAGGCCAAGCTCGTCGTTGGTCGTGAAATTGGCAGGCCCGACGGCGACTTTCGCCCCGTGCCGCTTCGACCAATCGAGTGCTACGTCGAAAAGCCTCCCCGCGACTTCCGGATCTTCGACTGAGTCGAAAAAACCGACCCACGCCCACGGTTCTTGTTGTTTTTCGTTGAAAAGAGAGTCGATGCAGGCCCCGATGCGCCCGACCAGGCGCCCTCCTTTGCGCGCCGTCCAAAGGGCCCACTGTTGATGGGCGGCGGCAGGGTGGCGGCGCGAGATCCGGTCATAGACGCTGTAGCGGAGCGGGGGCACCCAGTTTGGGTCGTGCCCGTGGAGGCGGAAGGGGACGTCGACAAAAGCCTGCTTGGCGGGCAGCTTGTCAGCTGGGCGGATCTCCGTCGTTGTCGCAGCGTCGCTCAAGCCAGGTCATCGCCTTCCCGGTGGGCCGCCTCGGGCCCCTTGGCAGCCTCGGCCGCCTTGGGCTCCTCGTGCTGGCGGTGCGGCCGGTTGGGCGAGATAACTATCGTTTGGGCCGCGGCCGGCTCTTCGTCGCCGTCGCCGAGGGTGCGGCTCGAATGTGCGCGTTCGGCTCGCACGCGGGTGGCTCTCTTGCCGTTTATCGTCACGTGCTCGGTCGCCAGCGGGGCTTCGAGCTCGCCGATCCCCGCCAGCGGGCGCAGGTCGAGCTCGATGACCTTGGCATTGAGCAACTCCCTCATCGCCCGGCAGACCTCGAAGTCGGACAGGTTGAGGGCACGGCCGATCGAGCGAAGGTTGCGCCGCCCGTCGACGGCGGTAAGCACTCGCCACTGGTCTCGGTCGAGGGTGACCTGGCCCGGGTCGAGCTCGGTCACCAGGCGCGGCTGCACGTCCAGCGATGGGATCAATGCCTGGAGCTCCTGCCATTCGGCGAGGCGCTGGCGGGCCTGCTCCATGGCCTCCTTCACGCTGATGCTGGCGCCTGCGGGCGCCTTGGAGCGCAACAGGTGGAACTCGAAGCTCCCCCTGTCCGTGCCGAGGAGCTCGAAGCATATTTCCTGCGCCCGTTGGCCTACGTCTCCGGCAGAGGCCGCCGCCGAGTGCTCCGACTGGTCGGCACCGACGATGTAGCCGTCGTCGAAGAACAAGTTGGCGGCGAAGGAGCGGCTGCGGACATGGAGCCTCCCGCTCATGTTGCGAGCGGCGACGAGTTCGAGCACGGCGCTGAAGTCCAGTACGTCGAAAGTCCCCTGGAACGGCATTGGGCCTATTCTGCCAGGCGAGCTTGCCCTTGGCGATCTCAGGTTTCCATTAGCGCAGCCGTGATGCCCCAACCGGTCGGGAACTCGGTTGCGCTGAGCTGGAGAAGGTTGTCGTTCACGCGCACCGAGCACGTGGCCGGCTCGGTACCGGGGGGACTGCTGCAGCCCCGGTAATCAACTCCTTCGCTCGGGTACGTGAAGGCGAACAGGGCGGCGACGGCCGCCGGGCTTGCGTCCCTCAAGGCGAGCGGGCGGTCGTCCTCGGACCAGGCGCCGATAAGCGCGTAGGCGGCCTGGGAGGAGGTGGGCTGCGGCGCTGCGGGCTTCCAGGCCGGCTCGGGCTTCGGCTTCGGCCTGGTGGTGGGCGGGCTGGTGGTGGGAGTGGTCGGAGGGCTGGTCAATGGTGTCGTGGTCGTCGGGATGGTGGTACTCGGGGTGGTAGGGGTAGTGGTCGTGGACGCGACGTGCGCCGATGCGGGCGGGGTCGCCGTGGGGACGGTCGGGGCGGACGGCGCCGCTGGAGCGCTCGCATGAGAGGAGCCGCCGCAACCGGCAAAGGTAGCCGCAGCGCACACCACCCCCGCCGCCACCAAGGGCGCGCGAAACCGGCGCTGCATGGCGGCCACGCTACAACGGGGGCCATAGTGGCATTGTGCTGAGCTTGGGGGTCCTGGCCTCGCTGCAAGGCAACGACGCGGTCTTTCTCCCGCTCGTTTTCCTGCACGCGATCTCGGCGCTGGCGGGCTTCGGCAGCATCGGTTTCGCAGGTACCTACGCCAGCCGGGCGGCTCGCCTGTACGACACGTACGACGCCGGCGCGCCGGCCGGCACGCCGGTCGAGGCCCAGGCCGGCCCGGGCGTGACGGGAGCGCCTGTAACCGCCGCGGCCGAGACGCTGAGCGAAGCTGCCTCTGCTGCTGCGCCTAGCGCTGCAGCTGCGCCCGAGTTCGCCCCCGGGGCCCTTCCTCTGGCCAGTCCCGAAACGAGGGCCGGGGCCTGGGCCGAAGGCGAGGCCCAAGGAGAGGGCCCGGCAAGGACCGACCCAGAAGTCGAAGAGCTGACGCGCTACTTCGAGCGCCCGGCGCGCTTTTGGAAGGCGGTCCTCTTAGTGCCGGTGTTCGGGCTACTGGCCCTTTGGGCCGAGCCGCGCACCGCCGGCCTCGACCAGGTTTGGGTGCTGGCGGCGCTTCTCGTCTGGGTGTGCGCCACCCTTTTGGTGGTCGGCCTCGTGGTCCCGGGCCTCAGGCAGATGAGCGCGCTGCTGCGGGCGCCGCAGCCGGCGGCGGGCACGCCTGCGGCAATTTCTCAGCGGGCCCGGATGGCGCGCGCAGGCTCGATGGCGAGCAGGGGAGCAGCCTTTTGCGATGTGCTGTTCTTCGTAGCCTTGGCCCTTATGATCTGGCGGCCGTAGTTCGGCGAGTTATTAGTTGGACGGCTTATTATTTGGCGGCAGACCAAATAACTTTGGTTTGAATCTCGTTGCATTTTCAGGCCGGGGATATAATCTGGCGCGATGGTAGCGTTGTCGCGCCCGGGCACCGGCCGTGCGGATTACCCAGTGCCTGGCACGCCTGCGGGTCTTTGCCGCGGGTTGCCGCTCGACGAAGTGCTCTCGGATTACCGGCTGGCGCTCGTGTCGCGCTACCTCGACGAGCGGGAAATGACACTGCAAAAGCACAGCCGGGCCTTTTTCCAAATTTCGAGCGCAGGCCATGAGGCTCTCTGCTTGGGTTTCGCGCGCAGCTTGCGCCCGGGCTACGACTGGTTTTTCCCTTATTACCGCGACCGGCCTTTGGTGCTGGCGCTAGGCGTCCCACCCTCGCAGCTGCTCCTCCAGGCAGTGGGTGCCGCAACCGACCCAGCTTCTGGCGGGCGCCAAATGCCGTCACATTTTGGTTCACGCGAGTTCAATATCGTCACCCAGTCGAGCCCTACCGGTTCTCAGTGCATCCCGGCCGTGGGTTGTGCCGAGGGCGGACGTTACATATGGGAGCACTCGGCGGAGCGGCTCGAGGGGTGTCGCGCTCACGGCGACGAGCTCACGTACGTGTCGCTTGGCGAAGGGGCCACATCTGAGGGGGAGTTCTGGGAGAGCCTCAATACCGCGTGCTCCGCCCGCTTGCCCGTGCTTTACATAGTCGCCGACAACGGTTACGCGATTTCCGTGCCTGTGCGCCAGCAATCGCCTGCACCGGTCTCCGAGCTCGTCCGGGGGTTCCCCGGCCTGTCGGTCCACAGGCTGGACGGCAGGGACTACTTCGAGGTGAGGGAAAAGGCGCCTTCCATCGTGGAGTCCCTTCGCCGCGGTGAAGGGCCGGCGTTGGTGCATGCGACCGTCACCCGTCCCCACTCGCATTCCGCACAAGACACGCAGTCCAAATACCGCCCCGCTCACGAGCTGGAAGACGAAGCGTGGCACGACCCGATCGCAGTGATGGAACGATGCCTTCTCGAGGCGCAGGCCGTTTCCCCCGAGCAGTTGGCAGCCTTGCACGAACAGGCGCGCCTTGCCGTGTCGGAGGCGGCCAAGGAGGCTCTCGCGGCGCCCCGGCCGGCACCGTCGAGCATCACCGACCATGTACTGGCCCTGCCCACCGTGAGCGAAGAGGAAAGCAGGGAGGACGACGCCGAGAGCCAGTCGCCGGACCGGCCGCTCGCGCCGCTCGCCGCGCTCGCCTCGCCGGGCCAAAAGGTTGCCGCCAGCCTGACGGCGCGAGGGGTGGTCGGCCGCCAGCGTGTGACCCTCGGCGACGCTGTGCGCTTGGCGCTCCACGAGTTGATGGCAGCAGACCCACGAGTCAGGGTGTTCGGAGAGGACGTAGCGGACGCCCCGCCCGAGCTTCTCGACGTCCTCGAAGGCAAGGGCGGTGTGTTCGGCACGACGCTCGGCCTCCAGCGCGCCTTTGGCAGCGACCGTTGCTACAACACGCCGCTGGCAGAAGCCAATATCGTCGGGCGCGCCGTGGGGCAGGCTGTGAGGGGCCTCCGGCCCGTCGCCGAAATCCAGTTCTTTGACTACATCTGGACGGCGATGCAGCAAATCAAGAGCGAGGCAGCCACAATTCGCTGGCGTTCAGCCGGCATGTGGGCGTGCCCGATGGTGCTGAGGGTCCCGATCGGTGGTTACCTCCAGGGGGGCGCGATCTGGCATTCTCAGTCCGGCGTCTCGATCTTCGCCCACATCCCGGGGCTCGTGGTCGTGATGCCCTCGAGGGCGGTCGACGCCGTGGGCCTGCTGCGCACGGCGCTTTCGGCTCAAGATCCCGTGCTTTTCCTCGAGCACAAGCACCTGTTGAGACAGCGCTACACCGAGGGCCAGTTCCCCCGCGAAGGGTTCCGGGTCCCCTTCGGGAAAGGCCGGGTCGCGTCCAGCGGCCGCGACCTCACGATCGTCACTTACGGCGCCACATTGCAGCGTTCGCTCCAGGCTGCCAGCCAGACAGGTGCGAGCGTCGAGGTGATCGACCTGCGGTCGCTCCTTCCCTGGGACAAGGAGCTCGTTGCCGATTCGGTGGGGCGCACAGGCAGGCTGGTCGTCGTCTCGGAGGACCACCTCACGTGCGGTTTCGGCGCCGAAGTTGCTGCGTGGGTGTCCGAACATTGTTTTACCGACCTCGATGCGCCCGTCAGCCGCGTGGCCTCCTCCGACACCCACGTACCCTATGAGCCGGCTCTCGAGCGTGCTGCGCTGCCCCAGGTGGAGGGCATCCAAGCTGCTTTGATGAAGGCCCTGTCGTTCTGAAGGGCCGCCGCAGGACAAGTTGAGCGCCCACCTGCCAACGGGCTCGCCGTGACGGGCTTGTCCTGACTTCGGGCGCGCAACCTCTCGCCGGGCGGGCCACCCCGAGGTCCGGGCGGGAGGCTCGGTAGAGTTACACGAGGGATGTTACGTACAGCGCGCTCTCTGGCCTCGTTGGTCCTGGCCCTCCTGTCGGGCGGGGTGCTGTTGGCGGCGGTCCTCGGCTCGATCGCGTATTCGTCCAACTCGCTCGTGCACAAAGCCGCCACGGCGACTTTCCTGCGGCTGCCCGACCTCGACACCGAGGCGCAGATCCCTTCGGTCATCTACGCTGCCAACGGCACGGTGCTGGCGACGCTGCGTTCGTCGCTCAACCGCCAACCGGTGGCGCTCAAGGCGATATCGCCCTTGCTCGTCACGGCGGTGCTCGACACGGAGGACCACAGCTTCTGGATCCACGGGGGGCTCGACGTGGAATCCACAGTGCGAGCCCTTTTTGCCGATGTGAGCGCAGGTTCGGCGGTGCAGGGTGGCTCGACGATAGCGCAGCAACTCGTCAAGGACACTTATCTCACCGACCAAAAAACGCTCAGCCGAAAGATCCGCGAGGCAGTACTTGCGGAGCGGCTCGAGGAGAAATATTCGAAAGCGCAGATCCTTGATGCATATTTGAACACCGTCTACTTAGGCAATGGTGCCTACGGCGTCCAGGCGGCTGCCCGAGAGTACTTCAACGAAAACGCCAATCGTCTCGACCTCGCTCAGGCCGCGCTGCTTGCCGGCCTGATACAGGCGCCGAGCGGTTACGACCCCCTTATCAACCCCGTCGGAGCTCGCCAGCGGCGGAGAGAGGTGCTCGGCCGGATGGTCCACTACGGGTCGATCACCGAGGCCGATGCAGTCGCCGCCAATGCGACGCCTTTGCCGACAGAGGTGCACGAGGCCCCCGGTATCTCCTACACGAGCTACGGGTACTACGTCGACCAGGTTGTCGACGAACTGCTGAGCACGCCTGCGCTCGGCGCAACCGAAGACGAACGTGAGAGCGCTGTTTTTGCAGGCGGGCTGAAGATTTACACGAATGAAGAGCCTTCTTTGCAGTCTGAAGCGCAAAAGGTTGCTGTCGGCGATATTGCCGCCTCCGGGTTGCACAATGTGGTGGCGGCGTTCGCCGTCATAAACCCGAAGAACGGCAACGTCGAAGCGCTGATCGGCGGCGGCTCCAGTGCGGCCGACCAGTTTGACGACGCCACCCAGGGTTTACGCCAGCCCGGTTCGGGATTCAAGCTCTTCACGTTGATCGGCGCGCTCGAAGATGGTTACGACGTTTACGACTCTGTGCTGGCCGCTTCTCCATGCGCGATCCAGTTCCCCGGGGTACCGCTGGCAGCGGGCTACGACCTCGAGCACCCGCTCAACAACGACCCCGGCGACCCCGGTGGCATAGTGAGCTTGGTCGAGGCGACTGCATTGTCGATCAACTGCGCCTACTTGCGGCTGGCGCACGAGGTGACCCTCGACAAAGTGATAAATGTTGCGAGAAGCATGGGCGTTTCGAGCCCGACTCTCAACCCGGACAACCCCTCCTTGGTGATAGGCACCGAGGCTGTGGCCCCCCTACAGATGGCGGCGGCGTACGCCACAGTCGCAGACGGTGGCATTTACCACGCTCCCGCCTTCGTGAGCAAGGTCGTCGACCAGACCGGGACGGTCGTCTACGACGGGGAAACGCCGGGCAAAAGGGTCTTTTCCTCCCAGATTGCCGAGGAAGCTGACATCGCTCTGCGCGCCACCGTCGAGTACGGCACCGGGACTGCCGCCGCCTTGCCTGACGCCGACGTGGAGGGCAAGACCGGGACGACGTCCAACAGCGTGGACGCCTGGTTCAACGGGATCACACCCGCGATCGCGGCCTCGGTGTGGATCGGCAACCCCCACGGCGAAGTCCCGATGTACGTAGATGGTGTAGAGGTCTACGGCGCCGGGGTCCCGACCCAAATCTGGCACGACGTGATGGCGTACGCGCTGAAAGATGTGCCATATTCGCCGTTCCCCGAACCCGACTCCGCTTTGATGCCGCCCGTGCGTTATGTCTACTCGGCGGCATTGGCCCGCGACGACCTTATTTGGCACGACTACCTGCCGCCTCCTCCGACTACGACCACGACGACAGCGCCCTCGTTGCATACTCACAACGCGGGGGCAGGCGCGACTCGCACCGCCCCACCGAGACCTGCGGCGACCTCCCCGTCGGTGCCTGCCACGGCTCCGCCTGCGAGGACGACCCTCCCGCCGAGGACAACGCCGCCGACGGCCGCGCCCACCACGGCTGCACCCACAACAGCTGCGCCCGTCACGGCGGCGGCGCCCATCACGACTGCGCCCGCGACGGCTGCGCCCGCGACAGCTGCGCCCGCGACAGCTGCGCCGGTGACAGCGGCGGCCGGCCGATGAGCGCGGCCCCCGACCTGGCTGCCCTGCTTTTCCTGCAGGACATCGACAGCCGCTTGGACCGCGAGCGGCACCGGCGGGCGCACCTGCCAGAGCGAACCGAGCTTGCCGACCTCGAACGCCAGGAAGCCGAAGCAGTTGCGAGCCGCGCCGAGCTCGCGGTGGGGCTCGCCGAGGTCGTCTCGCGCGAAAGCGCTGCAGAACGCGAGCTGAAAGCGACGGAGGACCGCGCCGCCCAGGTCAGCGGCCGTCTCTATGGTGGCTCGGTCACGGCGTCCAGGGAGTTGCAAGCCATGGCGGGCGAAGTGGAGAGCCTGAAAAAGAGGGCTTCGGAGCTCGAGGACAGGGCACTCGAGCTGATGGAGGAGCGTGAACCGCTCGACGCGGCGGTGGCCCAGGTCGACAAAGTGCTCGCCGGCCTTTCGGAGCGCAAGTCTGAGGTCTCGGCCCGCTTGGCGCGAGCCGACGCGGAAGCGGCCTCCGGGATAGCGCAGCTCACCGAGGAGCGCAGGGCGGCGGAGGAAGCCGTTGTGCCGGCCCTAAGGGCTACTTACGACCGGCTGCGGGCCAAATTGGACGGCGTGGCCGTTTCCCGGCTCGTCGGCGGCCGGTGCGACGGGTGCCACCTGACACTGCCCGCGGTCGAGCTCGACCGGATCCGCCATGAGCCGCCCGGAAAGCTCGAGTACTGCGACCAGTGCGGGCGGATCCTCGTGTTCACGGCCGGGTGACGCAACCGGGCGAGGAAGAGGCGGCGGGTGCTGCCGCGCCCCTCGAGGTGTCGGGAGCGACCGTCATGGTGGGGACCTGCTCGTGGACCGACCCCACACTCGTCAAGGAAACGGACTGGTACCCGAAACGGTCTATGTCGGCGGGGGAACGGCTGAAGTACTACGCAAGCCGGTTCCCGGTGGTGGAAGCCGATTCGACTTACTACCGCCCGCTCAACCCCGAGGTGGCGGAGTCATGGGCGGAACGGGTGCCCGAGGGGTTTTCTTTCGACGTCAAGGCTTTCGGCTTGCTCACAGGGCACCCGGTCGAGCCCGTCACCTTGTGGCCGGACATCCGGGAGTCTCTCGACGAAGAGGCGAAAGCGAAGCGGCGCATCTACTCGCACCATCTCCCCCCCGACGCCGTCGAAGAAGCGTGGGCGAGGTTCCGCCACGCCCTGGCTCCTCTCGAGCGGGCCGGCCACCTGGGCGGGGTGCTACTCCAGTACCCGCCTTGGTTCGTCCCCAAGCGGGCCAACCGAGAGGAGCTCGAGCGCCTGCCGGGGCGCCTCGCCGGCGTGCCGGGGTTCGTCGAGTTCCGCTCGCCCAAGTGGTTGGAGGAAGCAGACCTGGAGCGGACGGTGAAGCTGCTGCGTGACCTCGGCCTGGTATTCGTGGTGGTGGACGCCCCGGCGGTGTCCGGGCTCCCGACGCTCCTTGAAGTTACGCGCGACGACCTCGTAGTGGTCCGGTTCCACGGGAGGGCCGACAGTACCTGGAACGCCAAGAATGTCACCGCTGCAGAGCGTTTTCGCTACCTCTACAGCGAAGCGGAGCTGGCGGAATGGGCGGGCAAAGCGCGCCGGCTCGCCGAGCGCGCCTCGCGCGTCCACCTGTTGATGAACAACTGCTATCAGGACTACGGCGTACGGAACGCGGCCCAGTTGGCGGAGATGCTCTCGGGTTGAGCGGGCCGCCGCGTCGCGGCCGGTCAGTCTCCCCCCACGCCCGCCGGCTGGCGCTTGCGCTGGCTGAGGTAGGCGGCCCCACCCACGAGCACGGCGGCACCGGCTACTGCTGCCGCAGGCAGCGGGAACTCGGGCAGCGCGGCCGAGACGTCGCTGCGCGGTCGTGTGATCACGAAGCTGTCGAGCTTGGTATACGTCGGCGCAGTCCCCCCCTGGGGGTTGGAGGTCGTCGTAACCTGCGACGTCTCGTACCAGGTCATCGTGATCTGCGTGTTGCCTCCGGGCTCGCCCGGGTCCACCGAGAAATATGCGATCCCATAGGAGTTGTTGCCGTCCGAGGTCGTGTTGGTCGGGCTGCTGATATCGCCTGTCCCCTGTACGGCAGACCAGCTGTTGGGTTCGCTCGAGTCGGGCAACGGTTTGGTCCCCGCTTTAGCACCGCCCACGGCCGAACCTACGCGGATCTGGGTGAAAGTCGTGACGTTGGCGCGACCACTGACAAGGGCCCCGCTCGAGTTGTAGGCGCCGTAGTCGTTGTCCGGCTTGTTGGTGCCACCACCTCCGAGGACGAGGTAGATCGTCCCCTTCGTAGCGTCGAAGGCCAAACCCTCGCTGGTCGTGATCGTGGGCGAGGTCTGTGTCACCACCGGGGTGAGGGTGTTGACCGCCGTCCCGGCCGCCGGGCCGGTGTAGCTCGCGACCCCGCCCGTCCCGTAGATCGAGTTGGTCGGCCAGCCCTTGTTCCACGCCGACGAGATTTGGACCTGGGCCCCGGCAGGGAAGTTGACCGTGGGCGTGAAGCTGGTGACCGCGAGAGTGGTGGTGCCGGCAGCCTGGGCGCCGTTCACCGTGAAGGTCTGGAGCACGCCACCCGAGACGAGCTGTAACGTCTCCCCGCTCGTCACGGCGGCGCTCGTTCCCGGAGCGGCAAGGCTCAAAGATGTCGTGGCTGAGGTACCCGACGCCGCGCTCAAGGTCGCGATGTTGCCAGTCGCTGCCCCGAACACCGAGTAGCCCGGGTACGGGGACGCCGTGACGCCGCGCACGGGGTAGGACCTCTCGTAATCGTGGTCGTGACCGTTGACGACGAGGTCGACCTCGTACTGGTCGAAGAGCGGCACCCAGAGCTGGCGGATCCCGGCGTCGCTACCGTTGTCGTTGGACGACGACAGCGCGGACTGGTGCATCATGACGATGATCCAGTCGATCGAGGTGGCGTCGATGGACGGTATAGCCGTGATCGGGCTCGACGGGCTGGTGGGGACCAAGCTGGGCCGAGCGGCCGCCAGGACGTTTTGGAGCCATACCGTCTGCGCGTTGTTGCCCGGGTTGATGGTCCCATTGCTGTTGGCGCTCCCGAAGGTTCCGCTGTACTGCTGGTTGTACTGGTGAGCGCTGGCACTTATCGGGTCCCCAGCGCCGTCGGTGGATGCCGCAAGGTAGACGTTATAGGCACCCGACCCCTGGTAGCAGACGTCGTTGGCGTCGAGAGAGATAAAGAGGACCGAGCCGACCGGGAAGTAATAAAAGTTGTTGACGAACCCGCTGGCGCCGTTGGCCGGGAACAAGTAACGGGAGTTGTAGGACGCGTAGCCCTGCGGGTCGGATTGGTCCAGCTCGACCTCGTGGTTGCCTATGCAGGTCATCCACGGCCGTTTGGACGCCGAGTACTGGACGTTTAGGCCGAAATCCCTCCATACTTGCGGCGCGGGGGAGTACGTGTACCCAGACGGCGGCGAAGCGCCTGGTACCGCCCATTTGTCCGCGTACGCGAGGTCGCCGTTCAAAAGATGGAACATGGGGGGTGGCGTCATGGTCGCCGCCAGCGTCTCCACCTCCTGCACCGCCCAGTAGGAGTTGAAATCAGACTCGCCGTATGTGTTGGAGTAAGCGTTCTCGCCGGCCCAGGTGTAGGTGGCGCCGGTGCCAGGTTCGGCCAGGTCGCCGAAAGACGTGAACGCGAAGGCGAAGCGCCCCGTGGGGGCGGTGGTAAACGAGCTCTGGAATGTCGCAGTGCTGTTGGGGTCGGCGATCGTGTAGGTGTAGGTGGTGTTGGGCGCGAGCCCGGTGAGCGGTACGTGGTACAGGTAGGCCTCTTCCCCGCTCGGACCGTCGGTGTAGGTTTTGGTGGTGGCGGTGAAGCTCGTCTGGCCTGCAACGGCCGGTGACAAGGTGAGGCCCATGGTCTGGCCGCTCCCCAGGGCCACCGGTGTCGCCCACGACACGGACATCTCGGTCGTCGGGTCGGCCCCGTACTGGAGGTGGACCTGCTCGGGCACGGTCCCGGTACCGAGCGTGCTCCCGCCGCCGCTCGTGCCGCTTGCGGCAAAAGCGTAACCGTCCAGCCAGAAGAGCTTGCCACCCACCACAACGGCACCTGCACCGGCGCTGATGCGAAGGAAATCGCGGCGACTCACTACATGTGGTTTTATCGTCCCTTCGGTCATCGGGGAACTATCGCTGCGCGAGGTGAACGCAGGGTTACCTCAGGGCGTCGCGGCGGCGCACTGGAAGCGAATAGTCAATCGGCGCAGGACCGCTCGAAAAGAGCAAAAGGTCCTGCAGGGGGCGGCGCCAGCTAGCACAGTGGGGGATATGGCTGCTCTGCCCGGGACCGCGAACGGCAAGGTCGGCGCGGCCACCTCGGGCCCGGCGCTAGTCGTAGACGGCCTGAGCAGGCACTTCGGCGACAGGGTCGCCTTCGAGGACGTGTCGTTCGAGGTCGGCCGAGGGGAGGTGTTCGGCTTCCTCGGCCCAAACGGCGCGGGCAAGACGACAACGGTGCGGGTCCTCGGGACGCTGATAGCACCGTCGGCGGGGTCGGCAGTGGTCGCAGGGCTTCCGCTCAGCGCGGAAAACGGCGTCGAGATACGCCGGCGCATATCGATCATGCCCGAGGCACCCGGCCTCTACCTGCGCTTGAGCGTGGTCGAAAACCTCGAATGCTTCGCCGGGCTCTACGAGCTGCCGGACGCCCGGGCCCGGGTCGAACGGGCCCTGCGGGCGGTGAACCTTACCGACAGGGCGGGCGACCCTTGCGGCTCATTGTCCAAGGGCCTCCGGCAACGGGTGGCGCTCGCTCGAGCGCTGCTCAACGAGCCCGAGGTGCTCTTCCTTGACGAGCCCACGTCCGGCCTCGACCCCGTCGCCGCCCGCGAGGTGCACGAGCTGGTCGACGGTCTGCGCCAGCGCGGCGTCACCATCTTTCTCACGACCCACCGGCTGGAAGAAGCAGAGCGGCTTTGCGACCAGGTAGCCATCCTCAACACGACCCTGAGGGCGATCGGCAGCCCCCAGGAGCTGCGCGACCGGCTTTTCGGCAAGACGCTCGAGGTCAGGGCTCGAGTTGCGCTCGCCGACCCGGACGGTGTTTTTTCGGGGTTGGCGGGCGTCGACAGTTGGCGTTACGACGACCGCGAGGACGCACTCGACGATGGGCACGCCGCTTACATGCTCTTCGTATCTGACCCGGTGGTTGCCGCCCCGGCGGCAACGCGGGCCCTGGTGGCGGCGGGCGCCGACGTGCTGTCGATCAACCAGTCCCGGCGCTCGCTCGTCGACATTTACCTGCAATTGGTCAACGAGGACAGGAACGGCGCCGCGCCAGGAGGGCCTAGATGAGCTGGACGCGGGTACGAGCCATCTTCCGGAAGGAACTGCGGGAGTACCGGCGCAACGGTTTCATCCTCGCGACCATGGCGATAGTCCCGCTGTTTTTCATCGTCCTGCCCATGATCGAGGTCTTCGCAGCCTCGCCGTCGACTCCGGCGGCCCACTCGCTGCTGAAAGGCGGCCCGCTCACCTACATGCTCGGCATCCCGGCGATAGTGCCCACGACGGCGGCGGCCTTCGCCATCGTCGGGGAGCGCCAACAGGGCACGCTCGAACCAGTGCTTTCGACTCCCGTGCGGCGAGAGGAGTTCCTCATCGCCAAGGCCCTCGCAGTCATGGCGCCCTCGTTGGCAATCTCCTACGGGTGGTATTGCTTCGTGCTCGTCTGCGCGGCGCTGTTCGCCAACCCGGAGCTGTCAGCGGCCATCTTCCGGGCCCCCGAGCTGCTCGCCCAAGTGGTCTTCACGCCCCTGATCGCAGGGTGGTCAATTTCGTCGAGCATCGCCATCTCCGCCCGTTCGAGCGACGTGCGGGTAGCGCAGCAGCTCGGCTCCCTGGTGAGCCTCCCTCCGCTGGCAATGGCCGTCCTCGTATCGTTTTACGTGGTCCACCCGACCGCCGGGTTGGTGATCGGCCTCGCAGCGTTGCTGGTGCTTGTCGACACCCTGGGATGGAAGGCCATGCTGGCTATGTTCAACCGCGAGCGCCTCGTTGTGGGGGCCAAGACCTAGGTCCCCCGGCAAGCGGCTCAGTTGGCGGCAGATACCGAGGCTTTCGGGGCACTTGCGAGCGAATGCTCGAGTTGGTGGATGTGCCCAAGGGTGGCCGCCGGCACGACGCGCTGCTCGCCGGGGCACAGCGCTATCAGCGCCACCGCGTCGATGGCGTTGAAGGTGCGAACGCTCCTCGGTAGGTGAGTTTGCGCCTCGACGCTGTTGGCACCGATCACGACCGATTCCATCGCGTTGTCGATCCCGCCTCCTCGGCTCAAGAACGCGCAGAAAGCCGAGCCATCGGTGATCAGCGCCTGCAAGGCCACTCCTTGCTCGGAGTTGACATAGGTCGACAGGGACGGGTCCACCGTGGCCAGGTCGCGGAAGTAAGCGTCGTCCTCGGCGGGGGTGACCTCGGGCGGCTCGAGCGGGCCCCCGGCAGTCGTCGGCATTGCGTGAGCCGTTGCCGGTGCCGAGGTTGTTGGCGGGGCCGAGGTTGTTTGCGGGGCGGAGGTTGTTGGCGGGGCGGAGGTTGCGGCGCCTGAGGCACCAGGCCGGCCGTCTGAGGCGCCCGCGCGGCTGCCCGAGGCGGAGCAACCGGCCACCACGAGGCCACTGAAAAGTAGGGCCAAACCGAGCGAGGCGCTCAACAAGGGGGACAGACGGTTCACCCGGGATTGCTTAGCACCCCTTGCTCGCGGCACGCACTAGGCGGCCTGCCATCTTTCACGCATCGTTCACCGATGGGTGGCTCACGGGATAACTCGTCTTCAAGTTGCGCACCTATAACCAACGACCATGCGCTTACTCCGTGGAAGAAGATCCCGTCTCACCACGTCCTTGGCCGTGTTTGGGGCGGCGCTGGTTGCGTTTGGGACATCGACTCCGCTGGGCTTTTTGGGCGCCTCCCCGGCGTACGCGGCCGGCGAGTCGTCCCCCGGCCCCGACTTCGGGGGCCTTTCGGCCGCCGACGGTTATACGACCAGTGCCAACCTCGCGCCGGGTTCGATAACCCATGTCTGGCTCATCATCCTGGAAAACAAGTCCTACAACTCGGAGTTCTCCGGGGTCAACGACGACACCTACCTCTGGCAGACCCTCCCGTCTGAGGGTGCGCTGCTCCAGAACTATCACGGCACCGGCCACACCAGTATGGACAACTACATCACGCTGGTTTCCGGCCAGGCGCCCCAGTACGACGTGCAGAGCGACTGCAGCGACGTCAACACACAGTTCGCCAGCAACACGGGGGTGACTGCCAGCTACACGAGCAACGGCGTCTACAACGGCGGGACCGACGGGATAGTGGATGCCGGGACCGGCGGGACGTCGGCTAGTGGGGATACACAGGCCTGGGCGTACGGCCAGGCGGTGTCCACAAACGGCGCCAACTCGCCCATCCAGAACAACCTGAGCACCAACGGATGCACGTACCCGACCGATGTCGCCACCTTGTTCGACCAGTTCAACTTGGCCGACGTCACATGGAAGGGGTACGCCCAGGACCTGGGCGGGGCCCAGCAGATCGGGTCCACCACGTTCCAGTCCAACAGTGTCCCCGGACGCGAGTTGGCGGCCGAGTGCGGCGCACCAGGGAACCCCGACCAGACGGCCGCCAACCCGGTCAGCAACCCGACCTTCCTAAGCGGGAGCGGGGGCTACCCGGTAGCGAGCAACCTGGTCTCGTCCACTGCCACCGGGGGGACGACAACCGTGCTGACCGACACCGCGCAAACCTGGACCACGAACCAGTTTGCAAGCGATGAAGTGATCATCACGGGAGGCACCGGCAAGGGCGAGTCGGGCACGATCTCCAGCAACTCGAGCGACGCCCTCACCCTGTCGGGGTCGGGGTTCAGCGCCCTGCCCGGCAATACCCTCGTGGCACCTAACAGCACCTCGACCTACGTAGTCGGCGTCGCGGACACCTCTACTTACACGTCGGCGTCCTTCGTCGCCGGCACGGGTACCGGGCCCGACGGGCAGTCATATGGCAGCAACAACCCCGAGTACTCGGACCAGTACGTGGCCAAGCACTTCCCCTTCGGCTGGTTCGAGTCGCTCACGGGCGTGGGCGGCAGCGGGACGTCGGCCTTGACAGAGCCGGCCAACGGCGGCACAAACTGCGACGCCAACCACGTTGCCAACCTCGACAGCCCGACCGACGGCCTCGTCCATGACTTGGTTGACAACACGGTGCCCAACTTCAGCTGGATCACGCCCGACAACTGCAGCGACGGCCACGACTCGAGCTGCAAGGGCAACAACCTGTCGGGAGCTTTCGGTCTCAACAGCGACAACACGATCAACCTCAACGACCCCATCTACACACCGGCGACGACCTCGGGAGCAAACTGCATACCCTCTGGATGCTCGGGGATCCCGAGCTACGACCCGGAGGCGACAGCGCCCCGTAACTGGACCGGCGGCACGTACTCAGCCGACCTGTTCCTCGCCTACTACGTACCGCTGATCGAGCGCTCCACGGCGTTCGCCCACGGGCTGATCGACGTCACGTTCGACGAGGGTGAGCCGTCCTTCATCTATGGCGGCAACACCTTCAACAACATCCCCACCAGTGGTCCGAACTCGACCATCGACACCGGGACCAACCTGCCAAAGAGCGGGACGGGCACCGCCGGCCCGAGCGGCACAGGCCCGGAGGACAACGGCTCGAGCTCGGTTTCGTACCCGTCGAGCCCGGCGGTCAACCCGGGCGACACCCTCGCCTACGGGCCTGGCACCGCCAACCCGGGCGCCTTCTCGCAGTTCGGGGCCGACGACCTTTGGGGGGACTCCGCAGGCGAGAGCCTCTACAACTCGGGCAGCCCGACGAGCCCGACTGAGGAGAGCACCGAGCCCACAGGGCCGAACTCGCCTCTTGTAGCCGACGCCAACGGCTACCAGCTCTACTACGGGCCGGGGTTCAACCTCGACATCGACCGGCCGCCCGCTTGCACCAGCGGCTCGGACGGCAGTACCGGTAACTGCATCGCGGGCGAGGTCCTTGGTGACGCCAGCACGACCTCGTCGTCGACAAGGACTGACAACAGCCTGACGAGCAGCGGCGCCTTTGTGACGGACAGCAAGATCGGCGCGACGGACACGGGCCGGGAAATCGTCACCGCCACCGTGAACGGGACGTCGGTGTCCTCCGGGACGACTGCCTACGACGACGCCTTCCAGGTCAGTGGGGGGAACCTGCCGTCCGGGGACGCCGTCTACGTCGGCGAAGTCACCCAGAACCAGGTCATCCCGACCACGAGCGGCGGCAGTACGACGAGCAGCGATACCGGCTCTTTCCAGATGATCGATGCCAACGGCAATGCCGTCACCCCGGATGCCGGTACGGTCACGAGCGTCACCCTCAGCGGCGAATGTGACCCGGCCGTGACCAGCCCGACCGGGGGGACGAACCTGTCGTCGACCTGCACCGGCCCTGAGACGCCAGACCCGCTCTTCGATGCCATCGACCCCACCCCGGGCGGCGGCGACACGGGCAGTGTGCTCATCAGCCCGTACATCACCCCCGGCACAGTTAGCACCGTGAACTACAACCACTACGACTGGTTGCGGACGATGGAAGACCTCTTCGACGTGAGCAGCTGTTACAGCACGGGCAACTCAGCCGGTGAGGACGTCGTGCTCACGGCCGGGTCGGTGTGCGGGGGTCTCGACCAGCAAGGTCACCTCGGCTACGCGGCCCAGACCAGCCTCAACGACTTCGGGACAGACGTCTTCACCGCCCCGTCAGGCAACGGGTTCCAGCCGCTCTCACCACCGATCGACCTACCCGAGGCCCCGCTGGCCGCCGGTCTGGCGCTGGCTGGGATCATCATCGTCGGCGGGTTTGTGGTGTTGTCCCGTCGCAGGCAAAAGGCGCTGGTCTGATGGCCGCCGTCGTCCATTCGCCGGGTGCGGAAAGGAGCCGAGCCTCCCGGTTCGGCTCCGGCCGTACCATCGCAGTCTCCGCCATGCTTGTGGCGCTGTTCGGCTTGCTCGGGTACGGCGTCTACGGCCTGTGGGCCAACGCGCATCGCGGTTACGTATCTGCTAACCCCGCCAAATGGCTCCCGAAGCAGCAGCTGGCACGCACAGCAGCGGACCACACACTTCCCGGCACCTATGCCTCTCCTGCCATCACGGTGGCAGGTGACGACGTGCGCGTGAAGACCCCGACGTTCAGCGCGTTCGCCGTCGTAACCGGCCCGGCGGTCCCCGGCGAAGGGCTCTCCTACCAGCCGCAGTACATAACGAGCACCTGGACGGTCCACATTTGGGACGTCAAAGGCTATATCCCGTTATCGGCTAAGGACTTCGACACGATCGACTACAAGGGCACCGAGTTCCACCTCCACGTCCCTGGGGGGGCGACGATGGCCACGTCGGTTTCCACCGGCCAACAGGTCACCTTCCAGCTGCGCGCCGTCGTGCCGATCGGCGAAAGCCTTTTCCGCTGGGCACCCAACGGCAACAACATCGTTGCCAAGTGGGACAACCAGGTGGAGAACGACTGACCCTCCTCCAAGCACCGCCGGCCGGGGGACGCCCTGGCCGGCGGTCCAGGGGTGGTGCCTAACCGAAGATCCCGGAGGCCCCATCGGAGAGCTGGGCTGTGGCTCTGCGTCCCCGAAGCTTTGAAACCGTGATCGAATTTGGCAGATTTTGTTTGATGTCGGCCGAGTGAGTTACCACAAGTACCTGGCGGAACCGCCCCCTCAAGCGCTCCAGCGCGAGCAGCATCCGGGCCTTGCGTTCCTCGTCAAGGGGGCCGAAGACCTCGTCGAGCACCAAAAGGCCGACGCTGCCCCCTGACTGGAACCTCACGTGCTCGCTGATCGCCACTCGTAGCGCTAGGTTTGCGAGGTCGATCTCCGAACCTGAAAATCGATCCAGGTCATAGGCAACTCCGCCATCGAGGATCTGGAGCCCGAACGTGTCCGCGTCGACCTCGAGGCGGTCGTACTCGCCGTCTGTCAACTCGTCGAACAGCTCGGCCGCCTGTACCGCCAGCCGGGGCCCGACGGAGGCGACGACGGTATTGCGGAACGCGTTGAGCAGGTCGGCCGTCCGGCTGAGGTGGAGGGATGCCGATTCGAGCTCCTTCAGTTTGGAGTGCTGCTCCCGCGCTCTTTCGAGGTTGGCCGCCTCTGCGGTCGCTTGAGCCCTCGCTTTGACGGCCTCCATGCGCGTTGTTGCAGCAGCTCCGATCACCTCTTGTGCCGAGGTCGTTGTCTCCTGAAGAGCCTGCTTCGCGTCCGCCAGGGCCGTGGGGTCGTACCCCAGGTCCTTGACCTTCCCCCGCAAGGTATCGACCAGGGATCCGGCGTGAACGGCACGGTCCTCGGCATTTCGCAGTGCCTTTTCGGCGTCCGCCCGCCTTTCGAGACGTCCCGTTAACCGCACGACTTGCTCCTGGGCACCCCGGCAAATTGCGAGCTCATCCGCTGCCTCTTGGCCCATGAGGGTGATCTCGGGGACGGTGGGGGACGAGCCGAGCGAGCCGGCCAAGTTCGGGGCTGTGGTTTTGAAACGATCCATCGACGCCAGGAACTGTTGCAGTGCGACGCTGCGGCGAGCCTGCGCCTGCTCCCAGGTCGAACGCGCCTTGCGCGCGCGAACTACCGTCGACTCAATGGTTTCGAGCTTGCCGAGTGAGGCTCGGGCTTGGGCAGAAGCCTGCGTCAAGGCAACCTCGGCGGCGGCGAGGGAAAGCGTGGCGGCTTCCAATTCGCTCGCTCGGTGAGCCTGGACCTCAGCAAAAGCGTTGCCAAGAGCCTGCCCGCACAGTGGGCACTCCGCCTCTGAGGAAAGTGCTCCGGCCCTTTCTGTTGAACCTCTCGCCTTTTCGACCTCGGAAAGCGCCGCTTCGCGGACAGCCTCGGCAGACCCGAGGGTGCTGCGGGCGTCCATCGCCCGCTGGGATGCAGCCCCCAATGACTCCTCGTCGGGAGGTGCCGGCTCCGGGTCGTCCGGGAGGGCCGCCAGCTCTCGGGCTGCTGCGGCGAGGACATCTAAGGCGCCTACCTTGAGCTCCGCGGCCGCGAGCTGTGCCGCCAGTGGCTGTAGCTCGAGGAGCCGGCCTTCCGCTTCGGAAAGCGACGCGAGCTCCGACGTCAACGTGCTTGCCTCGACGGCGGCAGCGTCCAATTGGGCCCGGGCGGCTTTGCCTTCAAGAACGAGCCGTTCGTGTTCCTGGCGGACCAGGTCGAGCTTGCCGAACAGCTCGTTGGCGACGTCGAGGCGCGCTTGGGCGGCACCGGCCGCAACCTCATCGTCGTTGGCGGCCGTCTCGGCCGCAGTCGCCCGGGCCTCGGCGTCCGCTGAGGCGATGGTCGCGGCCGTAACATCCGGCAGCATCGCCTTCAGCTGGGCGTGGCGCTGGCCGGTGTCCCTGGCGTCGGAGCGCGCCTGGTCCCGGGCCGTGTCCAGGGGGGTGACACCGAGCAGGGAAAGCACGAGCTTGCGCCGCTCGGCGGGGGTGTGGCTCGAGAAGGCGGCGAGCTGTTTTTGTTCCGCGAAAACCGATGCCCTGAAGGCGGCGTCGTCCATGCCGAGGACCGAATGGATATAGCGGCTCGTGTCCCTTGCTCCCTGTGCCATTGCTTGGCCATCGCAGTGCGCCTCGGCCTTGACTGTGGCGGCGGCCCCGGAAATGGAGCGACGGACCAGGTATATGTGCCCTTCTTGCTCGAAGCTGATCTCGGCGATGCACTCGCCTCGTGTCCCCGCCGTCGGCACCAGCTCCTTGGGCGTGCGCGCCCGGCCCCAAAGTGCCCACAGGATGGACTCCAAGAGCGTGGACTTGCCGGCGCCGTTGGCCCCGTAGACCCCGACGAGACCAGGTGGTAGGAAAAGTTCGAGCTCCTGCTCGAATACCCGGTAGTTGCGGAGGTAAATCCGGTCGATGAGCACTACCAGGTCACTCTTTCCAGCTCACGGTGCTCACGGTACTCACGGTAGGCAGCCCACGGTCCCGGCTCCAGCTCCCAGCCTGCTGCTCGCCGCCTCTACCCGGCGGCCTCAACGGCATCTTCGATATAGCGGGCCCCGAGCTCTGAGACACGGTCCCTGTCAAAGCCGGTCAGGTCCTGGTGGCGGAGCCAGGAACCCCACTGACCGGTCAGGGTCTCGAGCCTCGGCAGCTCGGCCGGCATCGCTACTCGCTGGAACTGCGGCTCGAGGCGCAAGTCGAGCGCCCCCGAGGCCGCCTCCCGCACGGCTTGGCGGTCGAGGAGCCGGTAAGCCTCGGGGTCGACGCCTTCAAGGTAGAGCCGGGCCACTGCATCCCTGGGCACCGTTGCGGCCCGGGCAAGCACCTGCTCGGAAAGTTGAGCGGGGGATATCCCAAGTGCATAGACCGGCTCGAGTGTGACGAGCTGGCGTTGCCCGCGAAGCGGTACGTGGCGGCAGGCGCCGGTCAAGGTGTCGAGCACAACGATGCCCTTGGGCTTGTCCGGGTCGTCGGCGAAGCTGAAAGTGTCGGTCGAGCCGGCATACCATATGCGGTCAGCCACTTCGGCGTGGAAGTGGTAGTGGCCGAGCAGGACGAGGTCCGACTGGAGGGCCCCGACGTCGATCTCGATCTCGTTGATGTCCGCATGTCTCGGCTCGACCTGCTTGACGCGGGGGTGGGTGAGCAACAGGTTGGCGCTGTCCGAACTGCGGGAGGCGCTTGCCTGGGCGAGGGCATCGAGGGTGGCGTCCACGGTCAACATCTGGGGTACGGCGTGGACGACCAGCTTCTCGCCCCCGGCGACGACTTCGAAGCGCTCGTAAGCCAGCCGGTGGGCGAAATGGAGCCCCGGGAAGGTGTCGGCCAGCGCCGAGTAGGGGCTGCCCCGGCCGGGTAACCGCGGGGTGTCGTGGTTACCGCTGATGATGACGGCGGGCAGGCCGTGCTCACGGATCTGCGTTAGGGCGCGCTGGGCTACCCGGAACGACCTGTAATGGGGCGCCGGATGGTCGAAGACGTCCCCGAGCCAGACAATGAGGTCCGGCTCCTGCTCGAGCGCAAGGGCTACAGCGGCCTCGAACGACCGCTCGAAGTCCCACTCCCGCTGGTTGACGCCGTTGGTGGTGGTGTAGGGGAGGTAGGAACGGCCCAGGTGGGCGTCCCCGATCGCAGCTACCTTCACACCGGCCCCGACGTTGCCGTGGCCATCCCTGGCAAATACCTCACAGGGACAAGTACAGCACGGGCCACTGACGAGAACGCGGAACCGGCCCTCTGCCGGGCCCTTCCTCGGCCCGTTGTGGGGTCGTCCTCGGCCCTTCCTCGACGCTTCCTCGCGGGTTGCGCCAGGGAGTAGCTTTGGCCAAGCCCCAAAACGAAGTACGTCTTGGCCGGTTTGCTCGCTCGACTGCCATGTCCCGCCCACTCGACTTTGACCCGATCCTCGAGGCCCGGAGGCGGTGGGTCGCGCAAGGCTGGGGAGAAGCGGCGGAAGGCATGGCGGCGATCACGTCGGTCGTGCGGGCCCAACAGCTCTTCCTGGCGCGCATCGACGCAGTCCTCCGCCCGCTCGAGCTGACCTTCGCCCGCTACGAGGTGCTCATGCTCCTCGTCTTCAGCCGGAAGGGCTCGTTACCGCTCAACAAGATCGGGGAGAGGCTCCAGGTGCACCCGACGAGCGTGACAAACGCCGTCGACCGCCTCGAGCAGCAAGACCTGATAAAGCGGGTGCCTCACTCGAGCGACCGGCGCACGACTCTTGCCGAGATCCTCCCGTCGGGACGCGACCTGGCGGCGCGGGCAACGGCTGCGCTCAACGACGAGGTGTTTTCTCGGCCGGGTATGAGCTCGGACGACCTCGGCCGGCTTATTGAGGTGCTCCAGCGCCTGAGGCGCTCGGCGGGCGACTTTTCGGACCAATCCTCCGGGCAATAGGCATCGGCACATAGCCGCAGCGGGCGATCCTGCGGCGCCCGGGTTCAGTCGGGGCGCCCAGGTTCAGTCGACCAACGCCGCCACGTTGGGCGGGGCTACCGGGCGCGCCACAGGCGCCGGCGGGGATGCCCGCACCACCTCGTCGTAAAGGTAAATAGCCGCCGGTACCGCAAACGGCGCCGCGAGGTTGACCAGCAGGCACTCCCCGGGCATGAGGGTCTGGATCTCGGGCCCAAGGGCCGAAAGGTCCTGTTTCGCAGACGACCGCAGGATGTTGCGGTCCCGCTCGTCGGCGAGGCCCAGTACGAAAAAAGTGTTGAACTGGCTCAGAAGTTCGTCGTCGAGCAACTTCGGCTGCTGCGTGACGGCCAGCAAGCCGACGCCGAACTTGCGCCCCTCTCTCGCCACCCGCGGGAACACGTTGGACTCGCGGTCCTTGCTCGCGGACAGGACTCTTTGCGATTCTTCGAGCGCTACTGCCACGACGGGCAGGCGCTGATGGGCCTCGGGGCTCTTGAGGAATGCCGTTTGCCATTCTTCAAGCACGCGGCGGGTGAGGTACGAGGCGACGAGCACCTCCTCGGTGCCACCAAGCCCGCTCACGTCGACCAGGACCACCTTGCCGGTCAGCAGCTCGTCCAGGATGCGCTTGCCGACCGAGACGGCGGGGTCGGCGGAAATGCACGGCAGCTCGACGATGCGCCTGGCGCGGCGGTGGACCACCTGAAGCGTGTTGAGAGCGACCCGAGCCGACAGCTCCACGTCACGGAACCCGGGCAGGTCCTCGACGTGAGCGAAATCGAGCATCCAGGAGAGGCCCGGGCGGCCCGAGTAATGGCGCTCCAGTTCGTGGAGTGCCTCCTCCTGGGGACGGCTCCACTCGTAGGCGGTGCGCAGGTCGTCCACGGACAGCTCGGCCAGGCTCAGACGGAGGGCAGTCGTGTTGGGCAGCGGGCGGTCGCAGTAGGTCCTCAGGCTTTCGGCCGCCCAGGGGTGGCGGCTCAAGGGGACGCGGTGCTCGCCGTGCGGGTCGAAGACGAGGAGGCCGTAGCGCCCGTTGGCTGCCATCACACCGGCGCAGAGCACCTGGAGCAGGTTGGACTTGCCCATGCCGGTCGTGGCGAAGATACCGACATGGCTGGCGAAGCTCTGGCCCGGGATGCCCACGGGGAACTCGACAACCGTCTCCCCGCTGCGAAGGTGCCCGACCGGTATGTCGCCCATCCGGCCCGCCAGGAACTCGAAGTCCTCCGGCGCAGGCGAAACCACCCGCGAGAACTGGGTCGGGAGGCTTTTGGGCTTGCGGAACACCTTGCGCGGTGCTCCCGGCCGCTCCGGCGGCGCCAAGTACCCGAGGCAACGGCATTCGGCGAGCCGGTAAGTACGTTTGGCCTGCTCGTGGAGGGGGTGCGCACCATCTTCGCCCCGGGTGTCGTCTGCCAAGAGGGTGCCCGCGATCCGTTCGGCCCAGCCGGGTTCGCGGTGCTCGGTCCCATAGCTGACGTCGACGACCCGGAAGAGGTAGCGGCGGCCGGTCGCCTCGTCGATGCCGACGAGGAGCTCGCCCAGGAAAAGATCCTCGTCAGGGGCGGCGCGAAAGACGGCGTCCAGGACGTTCCGGCCGAACAGCCTGCCCCGCGTGTGGGCAGGCAATGCGCTGACGTCCACGCCCTAAGTCCCCGCTCCTCGAAACTGCATGCCATAAGCATTACAGGTCGGTTACATTGCCCCGAGGAGCGCGGCAAGGAGGTCGGGCGACCATGGAGTTCCGTGCGCTGGGCAAAACGGGGGTCGACGTTGCCGAGCTGAGCTTCGGCGCCTGGGGGATCGGTGGCGACCAATGGTCGGGTACCGACGATGCCGAGTCGTTGCGGGCGCTGCGGCGGGCGATGGAGATGGGCGTCAATTTCATCGACACTGCCCTGGTCTACGGCGACGGCCACGGCGAGAAGCTCGTCGGCCGCGCCGTCAAAGAGGCAAGGTCAGGCGCCCGGGTCGCCTCCAAGATCCCCCCTAAGGACGGCGCGTGGCCGGCTCGCAAAGGGGCCCCGGTTGAGGACGTGTACCCGGCCGAGTGGGTAGTCGAATGCACCGAGCGCAGCCTCTCCAACCTTGGTCTCGGGACGATCGACCTCCAGCAGTTCCACGTGTGGTCGGACGAATGGGCCCACGAAGGCGATTGGCCAGAGGCGGTCGACAAACTTCGCCACGAAGGAAAGATCAGAGCTTTCGGCATTTCGGTCAACGACCACGATCCCGCCAACGGCATCGAGCTCGTGAAGTCCGGGATGGTCGACACTGTCCAGGTGATCTACAACATCTTCGACCAGAGCCCCGAAGAGGAGCTTTTCCCCGCCGCCGAAGGCGCGCATGTCGGAGTGATCGTCAGGTCGCCGTTGGACGAAGGGGGCCTCACGGGGATGGTCAAACCGGGCACGACGTTCCCCGAGGGAGATTGGCGGCGCGACTACTTCGCGGGGGACCGCAAGGCGCAAGTGTGGCAACGCGTTCAGGCGATTGCGAAAGACCTCGGGATCCCCGTCGGGCGGCTCCCCGAGGTGGCGCTGCGGTTTTGCCTCTCCAACCCCGCCGTCTCGACAGTCGCTGCGGGCATGCGCTCGGTGCAAAACGTCGAAGCCAACGTGCGGGCTGCCCAACTAGGCCCGCTGTCAGCCGACGAGGTCGAGATCCTGCGCCACCACGGCTGGGCGAGGAACTTCTATATCTGAGCTAACTGCAGCCTGAGCGGGCCGCACCGAGCGGGCTGCACCCGAGCGGGCTGCACCGAGCGGCCGGGGCTAGCAAAGTCACGCTCTTTCCATCAGGCGGTGCCGGTCGGTGAAAGCGCGCTCACGTACGTCTACAGCGACGCCAGCGGCATCGAGCGCCGTGTCGAGCTCAGCCCGAACCTCCTCGCGGAGCCAGCCCGGGCAGGCGGACAGCCGGTCGGCAACCGAAAGTGGGTACGGGTAGCCGGGGAAGGCTGCGTCGTCTGACAAGGCCGACAAGGTCCCGAGGAGCTCGTCAACGTCGGCACCTTCGGCGGCGTCCCCGACCAAGTCGACCCTGAAGGCGAACCGTGCGTCGGGGTCGAGCCGGGCCACTACGACGAGGAGGCCCGGCCCGACGTCCGGGCGAGTGCGAGCGACTGGCGCCCACCAGCACGCTCGTGAGCCGAGGAGCGCCTCCGCTTCGAGTTCGAGCTGTCCCACGAGGGGGGCGTCACCCCGGGCCAGCGAGCTGTGCTTCGTCACCCCCACGAGGTGGACGCCCAGTTGCGCCGCCCGGGACAGCAGCTGGCCGAGCCAGGCCGCCGGTATCCTCCAATCCGGCTGGAGATCGCCGTCGACCAGTACCAAGGCCCCTGGCTCCGCTTCTTCTGTGCAGCGCTGGACAAGACGCCACTCCGACCAGTCCCGGAGCAGGTTGAGGTCGACGGGTGAACCAGGCGCCACCGGGGCACCCATTTCTGAAAGGGAGCTGCGCGCCTGAGAGCCCCCGCCATCGCCGACCAGCACGTGGACGTTGGCCTCGCCCTCTTCCTCCAGGGTGCACGCGCCGGACTGCCACCGGGCGCGGGCAGCCCGCGTGACCGCGACCTGGATGCATCGCGCGTCTGCCACCAGCGCCTGACCTCCGTCGACGGCCCAGCAGTCGGGCGGGGGGCCCGTGCGCCGGAGCGGCCGGGGCACTATCTCGGTCAGGAACTCGAGCTCGCTCCCGCTCCCGCCGGGTGCGGACAGCTGGTGCGAGCCTCCGGTCAGTAGTTGGGCGAGACTCTGCGCTGCTTGTGCGACGGTGGGCACGGCGGCATGTTAGGGACCGGCTGAGGACAACTTGCTCCCTTGCAGCCCAAAAACCAACACGAGGTGCACCGTCGGGCGAGCCGCAACCTGTCTAGCGGTTTGTCCTGCGATCGTCCTGGGGCCGGGCTCCTCAGGGCTCCCGGAGTATTGCCTGGCGGCTCCGGGCACAATGGTGTCATGCCGAGGGCAATTTGGAGTGGTTCGATCAGTTTCGGGTTGGTCAATGTCCCAGTGAAGCTCGTGACCGCCACGTCGCCGAAGGACGTGCGGTTCCACCAGCTCCACGCCTCCGACGGTGGCCGGATCAACCAAAAGCGCGTTTGTTCGGTCGACGGGGAGGAGGTTGAGTACGACGAGATCGTGAAGGGTTACGAGATCCACAAAGGCCAGTACGTGGTCGTCGAACCGGAGGAGCTCGAAGCTCTCGCGCCCGAGGGGAGCAGGAGCATCGACATCGAGGAGTTCGTCGACTTGGCCGACATCGACCCTCTCTTCTTCGAGCACAGCTATTACCTCGTCCCCGACGGTCCGGCGGCGCGGCCGTACGCGCTCTTGGCGGAGGCGATGGAAGGCACCGGCAAAGTCGGGATCGGCAGGTTCGTCCTGCGGACCAAGCAGTACCTTGCAGCGCTCCGCCCAAAGGAGGGCGCACTTGTGCTCTCGACGATGCTTTTCGCTGATGAGGTGGTCGGGACCGCCGACCTGGACGTCCAGACGACGAAAGACACCAAGCCCTCGGACCGGGAAGTCACGATGGCCCGCCAGCTGGTGAACTCGCTCTCGACCGATTGGGATCCCGAAAAGTACAAGGACGACTACCGGGAAAAGGTGCTCGAGATGATCGAGGCCAAAGCTGAAGGCAACGAGATCGCAGTCCCCGAGGCGCCCGAGCGCCCCGCACCTGTGGTGGACCTTATGGCGGCGCTCGAAGCGAGCTTGGCGAAGGCGGCGGGAGGCGGGAAAGGCAAAGGTCACCGCCCCGCTAGCGAGACCGAGGCCGACACGGAGACAGAGACGGCTGGCCGGAGCCGCAAGCGGGCCAGCGCTTGACTAAAGAGCGTTCCGCAACCGGGCGTTTGCCGAGACAGCGTTTGCCGAGACAGCGTTTGACGAGACAGCGTTTGGTGACACCGTGACGCCCGAGCCAACCAAGCGTGAAGCTGGGCGGCGCCCGGCCAAGGAGACGACTGTCGAGATCGGGGGGCGCCAGTTGTCAGTCTCCAACCTCGACAAGGTGTTATGGCCCGAAACCGGTACCACCAAGGGTCAAATGATCAACTATTACGCCAAGATCGCGCCCGTGCTAGTGCCGCATCTCTCCGGGCGGGCGATAACCCTCAAGCGCTACCCCGACGGGGTGGAAAAGGCGTCCTTCTTCGAGAAGAACTGCCCTTCCCACAAACCGCCTTGGGTCGAGACCGTCAAGATGGGCGATGTCCACTACTGCCTCGTCGAAGAGCCGGCGTCCGTCGTGTGGATGGCCAACCTGGCGTCGATCGAGCTCCATCCCACACTGGCGGCCAAGCCGGATCTCGATTGCCCGAGCTGGGTGGTTTTCGACCTCGACCCAGGCGCGCCAGCGGACGTGCTGACGTGCGCCCGGGTCGCTTTCCTTGTGAAGGAACTCCTTTCCGATCTCGGCCTCGAATGCTGGGCAAAGACATCGGGTAGCAAAGGGCTGCAACTTTACGCGCCGCTCAACACGCCAATTTCCTACGACAGGACGGCCCCGTTCGCAAAAGCAGTAGCGCAACTGCTGGAAAAGCGCCACCCTGACCTGGTGCTGTCGTACCAGTTGCGCGCTGCGCGGCCCGGCAAAGTGCTCATCGACTGGAGCCAGAACGCGCCGTCCAAGACCACGGTTGCGGTCTATTCCCTGAGGGCACGTTCAGGGCCAACCGTCTCGACCCCCGTAGACTGGGATGAGCTCGAAGACGCGCTGGCTTCTGGGGAAGCCGGGCGCCTCAGTTTCGAGTGGCCCGCGGTCCTCGAGCGTGTCGAGCAGCGGGGGGACCTCATGTCTGAACTGCTCTCCCGTAAACAGGACCTACCGGATCTTTCGGTACCGGGCTAGCCCTGAGCGGGTTAGCCGATTGGTGAAGTGGTGGCTGGTGGCTGGTGGCGCCGCCTAGTGGGCTAGGGGGCTAGGGGGCTAGGGGCGCGGGGAAGTGGCTAATGGACCGGCGGGTCGAGGCATGCGCTCTTTGCTTTCCGACCGACGCTCAGCGCACTTTTGTGCCCTCGCTACTCTCGCCACACCTGCACTCTGGTCGCGCTAACGTCAGCTGGTCGCGATCGAGCACTGTTTTCAATGGTTTTCCGCGACCAGAGTGCGCGAGCGCGACCAGAGTTGCTTGTTTTCGATGCCGTGGAGGCACTTTTTCAGGCTAGCGCGCATGTTCCGGTGCCTGAGGGGGCTGCTTGCGCCGCTCGGGAGGGTTCTTCGCGTTCTAGGGCGCCGCGGGCGAGAGCTCGGGCGCGAGTCGCAGGGTGGCGTTAGGGACGAGCGAGCAGGGCGAGCACTTCGTCCGACAGAGCCGGCCAGGCCTTTTTGGCCCAGTCGC
>DATJMJ010000198.1:0-5653 GCA_035508795.1 Acidimicrobiales bacterium | reverse complement strand
CCGCGGTGCAGACGAGTACCTGCGCGAGATCATGCATATGGGCCAGGATGACGCCGACCCAACTGTGAAAGGGCTCACCTGGGAGCAACTGACGAAGGACTGCGTCCACCTCAACACGGACCCCATACCGTACGTGCCATTTTTCAACAAGCAGTTCCCGACCAAGAGCGGCAAGATCGAGTTCTACGTCGAGATGCTGGTGCCTTACGGCCAGGAGGTCGCCGTCCACCAGGAGCCGGTCGAGGCGTCGCCGACCAACCCGCTGTACGAGAAGTACCCGCTCGTTTTCCTTTCGACCCACACCAGGTTCCGGACCCATTCGCAGTACGTCAACCTCCCCTGGTTGAAAGAGGTCAACAACGGCGGCCAAGGCTTCTTGGAGATCAACCCGAGGGACGCGGCGTACCGCCACATCGGCGACGGAGAAGTCGTGCGCATCTTCAACGACCGCGGACAGATGAAGGTGCGGGCGCGGCTGACCGAGTCCATGAAGCCCGGTGTGGTCAATTGCTACCAGGGTGGCTGGGACACGATCAGGGTCAAGCACTACATCGAGGGCCACCCCAATAACCTCACCCACCAGATCGCCAAGCCCGCCCAGGCGCTCATCCCCAACTTCCCATCCAATGCGGCCTATTACGACTGCCTGGTGCAAGTCGAAAAAGCGGAGGCCTGATAAACATGGCAACAGACACCGAAAAGGTGGTCCCCCACCACGCGATGGTCATCGACACCAACCGGTGCGTGGGCTGCTGGGCGTGCGCTGTCGGGTGCAAGCAGATAAACAACGAGCCGCTGGGGTACTGGTGGAACCGTATCCTTACCACCGCCCCAAATGAGTCGACGGCGCTCAAAGAGCCCGCCAGCGAGAACATCGACGTCCCCTGGGGAGAGTTCCCCGACGTGGAGCTCGCCTACCTCCCCGTCGCCTGCCAGCACTGCAACGACGCCCCGTGCGTCAAAGTCTGCCCCGTCCAGGCGACGTTCCGCCGGGATGACGGCACCGTGCTCATCGACTACGACCGCTGCATCGGCTGCCGCTACTGCATGGCGGCGTGCCCCTACGGCGTGCGCATCTTCAACTGGGGGGACCACGAGTACGCCGCGGGAGGGGTTGTCGGCTACGGGAAGGACTACTGGACCGAGGGCCACCTGGTGTTCGAACCTGAGCGCCCCAAAGGCGTGGTCGAAAAGTGCACCTTCTGCGTCGAGCGCATCGATGTCGGTGAGCTGCCTTTCTGCGTCGAGGTCTGCCCGATAGGCGCCCGCGTGTTCGGCGACCTCGACGACCCGGACAGCGAAGTCAGCCAGCTCGTCAACGAGGGCGGCGCAACGCAGTTGCACCCCGAGCTCGGCACCAACCCCAACGTCTATTACGTGCCCATCCGCAAACGAGTCGTCAGCGAGACCTAAGGAGCAGCCATGGCAACCAATACTGCAGCGCTACCGGTGCGCGCGAGGACAACTAGGCCCCTGGGGATGAGCCTTTGGTACACGCTCCTCGGCGCCGCTTGCACCTTCGGCCTGGCGGCGTGGATCTACGAGCTCAAAAATGGCCTCGCTTCCACGGGGATGAGGGACGTCGTGTCCTGGGGCCTTTACATCTTCACCTTCGCCTTCTTCATCGGCCTGTCAGCGGGCGGCCTGATAATGGCGTCGAGCGCCGAGGTTTTTGGCGTAAAGGCATTGAAGCCGCTTTCCAGGTTGGGCGTGCTCTCGGCCGCGTCGTGCGTAGCGGTCGCAGCGCTGATGATCATCCCGGATCTCGGGAAGCCGCAGCGCATCCTCAACATATTCATCCACCCCAATTGGACTTCGCCGCTCATCTGGGACATCTTCATCATCTCGGCCTACTTCATCTTTTCCGTAGCCGACCTCGCCGTACTGACCCGGCACGCGACGGCGCCTAGCACGATGCGCAGGACCGTGCGGGCCCTTGCTTACGTGGGGCTTCCCACCGCCGTCCTCCTCCACTCGATCACGGCATGGATCTTCGGGCTGCAGATTGCCCGTACCTGGTGGAACACTGCACTGATGGCCCCGCTTTTCGTCGTCTCGGCAATCCTTTCCGGGACGGCGCTCGTGACGCTGCTCGCCCTGGGAGCGGAGCGCTGGGCAGGGTTCAACCTGCCTGCCGAGACCAGGCGCTGGCTGCGCAGCTTCATCACCGTCGTCTTACTGGTCGACCTGTTCTTCGTAGCTTGCGACTACATCACGGTGCTGTGGGGCAACGTGCCCGCCGACCGGGCGGCGCTCAACCTCGTGCTCCCGGGCGGGCCGTGGTCGTGGGTCTTTTGGGTCGAATGGGTCGTTGGCGGTGCACTACCCCTCGCATTGCTTGGGATCCCACGGCTCCGCAGGCTGCCCGGGTCTCTCGGCGCTGCGGCTGCCCTCGTCGTGACGGGCGTGTACGCGTTCCGCATCGAGCTGGTCGTCATCGGGTTCATCAACCCCCTGACGCAGTACCCACCGGGGAACGCTGTCGGGACCTACAACCCCGTCGCGACGTCGTTCCAGCTGACCGGCAGTTACTCACCGACCTGGGTGGAGTACGGGATCGTGATCGGACTCGTCGCCCTGTTCGCTGCCGTGCTGAGCTTGGGGTACACCCAACTTGGGCTCGCCGCCTCGTCGCACCGGCATGGTCCCGACGACGAAGTCCAGCCCGCCGAGACGCAGGGCTGAGGCCGTCGCCATGACAAGCTCACAAAGTCTCAACGGCCACACGTCCGGGGGCCCTGCAAGCCTTGCCGGTCCTAGCAGCACCGGCACCGGTGATGGCCCGTTCGGCCCCGAGGCCGGCTTCGACGGCAGTACCGCGGTAGCAGCGGCCGACCTGCTTGCCCACTGGTGGAGCCGGCCCGTGCAGGACGAGGTTGCAACCTGGTCCGAGGCGGCCGGCCTCGAGGTCGGGGTGCGGGACCGGGCCCCGACGAGCCCGCAATTGGCGCCCTTGGCGGTGAGCGGGCAGGAACTCGGCTTGCTTGACGAGTACGAGCGCCTTTTTGTCGGCCCCGGCCCGGTCCCGTGCCCCCCGTACGAGTCGTTTTGGCGCGAGGACGTCCCCATCGACATCCGCCGGAGCCTTATGGGGCCATGCACCGCTCAACTTCGTCAGTTGTACCGCGACCTCGGCATTGAGCTGGCCGCTGATAGCGGCGAACTACCCGACCACGTCGCCGTCGAGTTCGAGGCCCTTGCGTTTGCTCTCAGTTCCGACGAAACGTCCGAAGTGGCGAGGGCGATTTGGTCGGACCACCTCGGGCATTGGTTGCCTCGTCTTTGCCGAGCGGTTTCGCGCGAGGCCGAAGCCCGCTTCTACAAGGATCTTGCTCAACTGAGCCTCGATTGGGGCGCCTCGTTGCAAGGGCTCCTCGGTGCGCCGGCCTCGGGCGGCCCCGCCAGCTCAGCCAACCAGGCGCCCGGCTGAGCGGCGGGCGTGGGACCCGCGGCTGCCGGCGAGCGTGGGGCGCCGGCGACTGTCGTCGTCGCCCTGTGTTCCGACACCCTTGGCCGACCGGACCTGGCACTTGACCTGGGAGCCGTTTCGGCAGCGCTCTGCGGACCAGGGACCGCCACCCGGGTCGTGGCCGTAAAGGATCTGTGCGCCCGCTTTTCAGATCTCCCCCAAGTTGCCCGCCTTGCCCAGGCGGAGCGGGTGGTCGTCGGGTGTTCCAGGGCCAGGGAGCGGGGCCAACGGATCCGCAACGTGCTGCGCGGCGCTGGCATGCACCCCTCGGGCGTACGGGTCGTTGACCTTTCGCCGGCACCGCGTGCAGAGCCTGCACGGGCAGGTGAACAAGGCGTCGCAAGGTTGCGAGCAGCAATAGCGCGCGTGTCGGCGGCCCGGACGGCGGCCCCCGTCGAGGAGCGAGCCGAAAGTCTCGCAAATGCAGCGGTTTCCCGGCGTGACCTCTTCAGGCTCACCGGTCCGCCGCCACACCCGGTCGCCATTTGGTCCGCCGATTGTTGCGACGGGCGCGGCCCCGCCCGCCCATGCACCGAGGTTTGCCCGCACGGCGCGCTGGCGGTCGTCGGTTCTCGCGTGCGCGTCGACGCCGCCCGCTGCACTGGCTGCGGCGCCTGCGTCAGCGCTTGCCGCAGCGGGGCTATGACGCTCAATGGGGCCTCGATGGAAGAACTCGAGGCAGAAGCCAACTGCCTGAGCCAGGACGCACGCAAACTTGGGCTCGGGATCGCCGTTGTTTGTGCGGAGGCGGAGGTGGGCTCGTACGCCGGCGGTAGCTGGCTGCCGCTCGAAGTCCCCTCGCTCGAGATGGTCACCGTTGGCTGGGTGCTCCAGGTTTTGGCCGCAGGAGTGCCCGTGGCCATTGCGGGCTGCGAGAAGCGGGCCTGCGCCGCCCGGGCTGTTGCCACCTCCCAATTTGCTTCGGCGCTCCTGGGAAAGGTGGCGCCCGCGCTCGCCCACCTGGTCTCGGGCCCGGAGAGCTTGCGGCGGACCTCTCGGCGGGAAGGCCGGACCTTGCCCCTCTACCCGTCAACTGTGCCACGCCCGCCGTCCCACTTTTTGCAGATCCGGTTGAGCGAGCCAGAGGCAACGGTCCTGGCTGTCCGGCAATTGACTTCGGACCGGCCGCTGGACCGGCAATTGGAAGGCGCCGGAGCGGAGAGCTGGCGGCTCGAGTCGCCTGTCGCCCCGCTCGGCGATGTCGAGGTCGACATCGGGCGCTGCTCGGGTTGTCAATGCTGCACCGAGGCTTGCCCGAGCAGTGCCCTGTCCGTAGGGGGTGGCGGGGCGACTGCGCAGGGCCTCATCTTCGACCCGTCTGCGTGCTCGGGTTGCGCGGCTTGTGCCAAGGGCTGCCCCGAACGCGCCATCTCGGTCGCCCGTGCCGTCAGCTCGGCGGTCTTGACAGGACGGAAACGGGTGATCGCCAGGATCTCCGGCCCGGCTCCTGCTCGGATGCCCGCGGCGGCACTGTGCCAGCTATGCGGGGGCCTCTTGCCGTCCAGCTCCGTGACCGGGGCAGTTGCCGACCGCCTTGCGGTGTCCCACCCCGAGGTCGCCGCCCGGTTACGCGCCAGGGACCGCTGCGAGCACTGCCTGACGGCGGCCGGATCTTTGACGGGCCTACCATCGTCCGGTCGGCACGGGGGAGGAGCTAGTACACGCTGGCGTGCCTCTGGCCCGCCCGTTGCCTCAGGGCCCTGCGCCGAGCTCTTCGGCTAGTTGCCGGGCGAGTTGGAGCGCGTCCGCGGGCCGGGTGCCCGCCCGGGCGGCCAGCCAGCAAGAGACGGGCGCCGATGTCCGCTCGGAGGCGTGAGCCGCAACTCCAGCCAGGTCGAGCAACAAAGTCAGCTCTTCCTCGGAAGGCGGCGCCGTACCCAATCTTGCTGCGAAACGCTCAGCCCATTCGGCTGTGCTCAAAGCCATCGCCTTAACCTAGCTATTTTCTCGGAGCACAAGGTCGGCCAGGGGCGCCCCGAGGTCCTCCACCCTGAGGATCCCCTCGATGTTGGCCACCGCGACCCAAGGCAGCCAGTCGCGCGTCAGCCCGTACCCACGCGGGGTGCCCAGGCACCAGTGCTCCTGCTGCCACCCGGGCCCTTTGAGGTCGTAGGTCCGCCCCGGCAGCGCGAGCATCGCCTTGGTCCCGTGAGTCACCAAGCGGGCGACATCGAGGAAGTGCCG